>CAYGTD010000016.1:15016-25911 GCA_964352725.1 uncultured Roseivirgaceae bacterium | reverse complement strand
TCATTTTTTAGCATGAAGCTTTGTACGGCCACCAATGCATTGAAAATAAAATGTGGGTTCAATTGAGATCGCAAGAATCGCTGTTCCAGTTCTGTCTGAGTCTGTTGTTTCTTTGTTTCTCGCTGTTTATAGATAAAAAATATGGCTGTCAATACAAATAGGAACACCACAACGCCAATAATGAGAGCTTGATTTTTTTGCTGAATTTCGAGTTCCTGAATGGAGGACTGCTGTGAAAGTGAGGCTATTTCAGCTTCCTTTTTTTCTGTTTCATATTGTGTGCGTAATTCCTCGATCGTTTCTACTTTATTTCTCGAATAAAGTGAATCATTGACGCTAGAATGTTTTTTAAAAAAATCTAATGCCAAATCGGAATTGCCAGCCTCTTCATAAAGTCGAGATTGAGTTTTGTAAGCATCTTTAAGGAGACGAAAATTACCCAAAGATTCATAGATATCTATCGCTCTTGAATTGTACTCTAAAGCTTTCGCATTTTCGCCAATTCCCTCATAGCTTGTAACTAATCCGAAGCATGCAGCTGCAACATTTGTTTGTTGATCATATTCTTCTGCAAAAACAAGTGTTTTCTTTAAGTATAAAATAGCACGGTCAAATTCCTTTAATCCATTATAGATAACACCCAATGATCCTTCAGCTATGGCAACACCAGTTTGAAAATTAGCAGACTTAGAAATATCTAAGGCCTTTAAATAATATTCTTTCGATTCTTCATATCTAAGTAGAGATTCAAGTGATTTAGCAGCATAGAAATACATCCCTGCTTTATGGGAAGACGCAGGATCATTACTTACTAGTTCAATATTTATCAAGTGCATTTCAAGTGACTTCTCAAAATCACCATTGACATTGTAAATTCTTCCAAGGTTATTATTTGTAGCAATCAGGTCTTTCTCGTTTCCAATGGAATCACTAATTTTTTTTGCTTTTAAAGCCACGGTTAAGGCTTTATCCAATTCACCGTTTACAATATGATGTTTGCTTAGAACATTTAGTGCAAGTACTTTTCCTCGTGCATATTCTATTTCATCACTTATTTCGAGAACTTCATTTATGATTTCAAGGTTTTTAGAAACATCGCGAGTCGAATAATATTTGGTTAACTCTATAAGATTGGTGACACGAAGTGTGTCCCTTGTTTGATGAGCCTCAATCCAATGTTTAATACTGTCCATTCTTTGATCCTGAGCTGGCGTGCTAGGATGTAATCCTAAGAGAATAAGGGCAGACAGGAGCAATTTAAACTTCACTGTGGCAAAATAAACTAATTTGATTTCTGATTTATTCTTTTGCTATCCAAATGGAACCTTTAATTCCACTTTGGTACCACTTACTTCTCCTCTTTCATTCATAAGATTCGCGATCACCAACTGTATTTTTTTCTTTAGAGACTTATTAAAAAGCTCCATTCGTTCTTGAATAATAGTTGATGATAGAGAATGATGGTTTCCATTTTTATTGGATGATAGACCAACCCCATTGTCAGAAACTTCTATGGAAATGTACTCCCTCATCTTTATAAACTTGAGTTCAATTCTGCCTCCTTTTTCCATATTTGAGAGGCCGTGTTCAATGGCATTTTCTACAAATGGCTGCACAAACATGGGAGGTATCGTATCAACTTCAGGATCTATATTTTCATCTAACTCTATGGTATAATCAAATGTGCCAAGTCTTAGTTTATGAATATCCAGATAGTGTGTCAGCATATTCACCTCCTCCTCTACTGGTATAAATTCCTTTCTTGAATTTTCCAAAATCTCTCTCATTAATTTAGAAAACTTAGTGAGGTAAAGAGCTGCAGATTCCGAATCATTTTTGAGCATAAAACTCTGAACTGCAACTAAAGCATTAGATATAAAATGCGGATTCAATTGTGATCGCAAGAATCGCTGCTCCAATTCTGTCTGAGTCTGTTGTTTCTTTGTTTCTCGCTGTTTGTAGATAAAAAATATGGCTGCCAATACAAATAGGAAGACCACAACGCCAATAATGAGAGCTTGATTTTTTTGCTGAATTTCGAGTGCCTGAATGGAGGACTGCTGTGAAAGTGAGGCTATTTCAGCTTCCTTTTTTTCTGTTTGATACTCTGTTTGTAATCGATTGACTTGTTGTGAGCTTTGCTCTTTATAGATACTGTCTGAGTAGGCTTGAAGCATTTTATAAGCGTTGACTTCTTGTGAATAGGCCCCCATTCTATCAAGAATCTCAACCCTATTAGCGTAAACATTTCTAAATCCTAATTTTTGCTTTTGAAATGTGTATTCGAAAATAGCCTTATCGTTATTAGCAAGTGCTTTTTTCAACTCTCCTTTTTTTAGGTAGGCTTTGGCCAAACCCAAGTAGGAAAATCCAAGACTCCAATGATTATCTGGTTGTTTAATATTCATTAAATCAATGGACTCGGTAAAGCGCTGAATTGCTTGATTAATATTTCCATTGTATTCAACGTGTGCATCTCCTTGCAGACTCAAAGCATAACATAGCATTAAGGTATCTTTATCTGCTCTTGAAATTTCAGCAGACTCTTGCATTTTTTCAATGGCCGCATTCAATCCCTTATTATTCGTCAAGTAGAGGTTTCCCAGCGTCATTCCCGCCATGGCAATATCATATCTGTTTCCTGATTCCAAGTGGTACGAGTATGCTTCATTCACATATTTAAGAGCTTCTTGATATTGTCCGTCATCTTGAAGTAGTAATCCCATATTATACTGACAACTCGCTATTCCAGAAAAATCACCTATTTCCCTGAATAAATCAGCTCCCTTTTTATAATAAAGCATTGATTGTGCAAAATCACCCTTAATACTGTAGATAACTCCTAAGAGATTATTCCCACTAGCCTCTCCTTTCAAATAATTATGCTCTCTTGATAATGTTAAAACAATATCTGCCGTTTGCAGTGCCTCTTCAGCCTCAGAATACCAAATAGATTTGGTGTATTGAACTAAGCTGTCAATTTTTTTCTCAATCGCATCATTTTGAGCGTGACCCAATTGGAAAATGAAAATAAGTAGGAACGATATGGAGGTTTTCAATTATGACTAGGTTAGCTGAAACGCAAATATATTCCTATAATGATTTCAATCAATTATATACAGGAACTCTATACAATGATTGTGCATAATCTCTTACGTAAATGGAAAATTTCATTGACTCACAATAGAACACATATAATGTCCGGAAATAATTATCGATCCCCTAAAAGCAATCTTGCTTTTGTTTAGCTTTTCTTCACAATCATAAACCCTTGAAAATCTTGCCCCTAACCCTTATCTAATTACCTTTGCGCACTATTTCACAATGTGGTCTAAGCTAGCAGATATCATTCTTCGTTTTCGGGTAACCCTTATGGTCATTTTGGCAGTGATCACTGTGTTCATGGGATACCAGTCTCAATACATTAAATGGTCATTTGATTTGGCCAATATTGTGCCTGAAAAAGATCCTGATATGATCTACTTCAAGCAGTTTCGTGAAACATTTGGAGAAGATGGAAATATCATGGCAATTGGCATTCAGGATAGCTCTATCTATCAATTAGAGAATTTCAGGAAATTCAGTAATCTCACGACTACTCTTTCAGGATTGGAAGGAGTAAAGGCAGTACTAGGTCTCCCAAATTTACAAAAATTAGAAAAAAATAATCAGCGAAGAGTGTTTGAACTCCTGCCGATATTTGAACAAATACCTGATACGCAAGAGGAGCTTGATAGTCTCCTGAGAGGAGCCGCAAGTCTTAAGTTTTATAGTGGTCAACTTATTAATGCGGATAATGGAGCCACCTTAGTTTTAGTCACCATTGAGAAAGAAGTACTTAACTCGGAAAATAGAGATCAGCTGATAGCTGAAATAATCCAAATTAGTGAGCGCTTTGAAAGTGATTCTGGAATAGACCTACGTTTAGCAGGCTTACCCTATGTAAGACATACCACCACTACAAAAGTGAAGGCGGAGCTAAATATGTTTCTTTTACTCTCACTGGCGATTACTGGAATTATTCTATTCCTCTTCTTCAGGTCTTTTAAAGCAGTATTTTTCCCGCTCATCATTATTGGTGTAGTTGTCATTTGGGTAATGGGTACGCTCGCTTTACTTGAGTATAAAATCACTCTCCTTTCGGGACTTATTCCGCCAATCATAGTTGTAATAGGCATTCCCAATAGTGTCTACATGCTCAATAAATATCATCATGAATTCAATGAGCATGGTGACCAGATGAAAGCGCTAAAGATCATTATCAGGAAAATTGGGGTTGTTACGTTCATTACCAATTTGACTACTGCAGTTGGATTCTTTGTGCTTGTGTCTACCCAAATCAATATCTTAGTAGAGTTTGGTATTGTGGCAGGCATTAATATCATGGCCACTTTTGTGGTAAGTATTATACTCATCCCTGGTGTTTTCTCCCTTTACAAGCCACCAACTCAAAAGCATCTAAAGCACCTTGATTTCAAACTTCTGGATAAAGTAATTCAGTCGATAGATTATGCTGTTCACGAGTTACGTCCGGCCATTTTCGCCCTTACCATAGCGATTGTTATTGTTTCTGTATACGGGTTGAGTAAAATAGAAGCCGTATCCTTCATGGTAGATGATATCCCAGAAAAAAGCCCCATAAAAAAGGACTTGGCCTTTTTTGAAGAAAATTTTAGTGGAATCATGCCGCTAGAAGTCATCATAGATACGGGTGCTAAGAAAGGAGTTCAAAACTTAAAAAATCTACGAAAGATTGATGAGTTTGAATCCTTCCTATCCTCCATGGACTACATTTCTCAGCCTGTATCTGTAGTGAGTTTTGCGAAAGCAGCTAGGCAAGCATTCTACAATCAAAATGTAGGATTTTACTCCCTTCCAACCAATAGAGATATGGCGTTTATTATGCGTTATTTGAGTGAAGGAGAAACAGCAGAATTATCAGAATCATTTATTGACTCCACGGGACAGTTTTTAAGAGTTTCACTCAAAATAGCTGATATAGGTTCGAATAAATTGGATTCACTAGTAAACCAAGTGGTAGCGCCAAAAATTGATTCCATTTTCTCAGACACCAATATGGAAGTGAATCTAACAGGTACAACCCTGATGTTCATCAAAGGAAATAAATTTCTCATTCAGAACTTATTGACCTCCATGGTTATCGCTTTTGTAATCATCGCTATCATTATGGGGTTCCTATTCAGAAATTTGAAAATGATTATCATTTCGGTAATTCCCAATATGATTCCCTTGCTCATTACAGCAGGTATCATGGGCTACTTTGGCATCCATTTAAAACCTAGCACAGCGCTCATTTTTAGTATTGCTTTCGGTATCTCGGTGGATGATTCTATCCACTTTCTCGCAAAATATCGTCAAGAGCTTTTTGCTAATAACTTTGACGTTTCAAAAGCAATTAGCAAAAGCATAAGAGAAACTGGATCAAGTATGATTTATACTTCTATCATCCTGTTTTTTGGTTTTATCATTTTCGTTTTGTCAGAATTTGGAGGAACCATCGCTTTAGGAAAATTGACATCCATAACATTGCTAATAGCTATGCTTACAAATGTCGTCGTACTACCCGCTCTCATACTCCAATTCGACAGTGGTAAAAGAGATTTATCTAAGCATCCTTTGATTGATAGTGTTCCCGAGATGGCAGAAGGAATCGACGATGACGATGACATTGAAACGAAATAATAAATAGAAGTTTTTACTCCGTGAAATATCCTGAATTTAAGAAAGTTAGTTATTCCGAAATTGCTAAAGATATCTTAGCGTTTTGGGAAGATCAGAAAATATTTGATCGCTCCGTTTCTTCCAGAGAAGCCAATGATTCCTTCACTTTTTATGAAGGACCTCCTTCTGCGAATGGTACGCCCGGTATTCACCATGTGATGGCACGTACAGTAAAAGACATCTTTTGCAGATACAAAACATTACAGGGATTTCAAGTAAAAAGAAAAGGCGGTTGGGATACCCATGGACTTCCAGTAGAGCTTCAGGTAGAGAAAGAATTAGGTATTACCAAAGATGATATTGGCAAAAAGATTTCTGTAGAAGAATACAATGCCAAGTGTCGTGAGGCTGTAATGAAATTTAAAAGCCAATGGGATGACCTGACGTTGCAAATGGGCTACTGGGTTGACCTAGATAATCCATATGTCACTTTCGAAAAAGAATACATCGAGTCTGTTTGGAATCTACTGAAGAGACTATATGATAAAGATTTATTATACAAAGGATACACCGTCCAACCCTATTCTCCGGCTGCAGGAACAGGCCTTAGTTCTCATGAACTAAACCAGCCCGGCACCTATCAAGATGTGAAGGATACTTCCATCGTTGCACAATTCAAAGTGAAGAACACTGAAAAATCCTCTTTCCTTTTTGATGATGAAAAAGAAGATGTGAGAATCATTGCTTGGACCACTACTCCATGGACTCTTCCATCCAACTGTGCACTAGCTGTAGGAGAAAAGATTACCTATGTAAAAGTGAAAACTTTCAACCAGTATTCTTTTGAACCAATTTCTGTGATCCTTGCAAAAGATTTGGTTGGTAATTATTTCTCAGAAAAAGCAAAAGACCTTTCATTAGCTGATTACAAAGCAGGAGATAAATTGATTCCTTTTGATGTAGGAAGTGAATTCAAGGGCAAGGACATTGTAGATGTTCGGTATCATCAGTTAATGAAATATGTAACAAGTGATGATCTTGAGCAAAATGCCTTCAGAGTTATCCCAGGAGACTTTGTTTCTACTGAGGATGGTACAGGCGTAGTTCATACAGCTTCTGTATTTGGTGCAGATGACTTTAGGGTAGCTCAACAAGCAGGCGTTCCCTCGGTAATGGTAAAGGATGAGAAAGGTCAGGATACCCCGTTAGTCAACAAACAAGGAAAGTTTGTGTCGGAGGTTACTGATTTTGCAGGACGATTTGTGAAAGAGGAATACTACAGCGATGAAGAGAGAAGTCAGTCAGATTTTAAACCTACTGACGTCCTCATTGCTATCAAGCTAAAAGAAGATAATAAGGCATTTAAAGTAGAAAAATACGAGCACTCTTATCCACATTGTTGGAGAACGGATAAGCCTATTTTATACTATCCTTTAGACTCTTGGTTTATTAAAACTACTGCACTAAAAGATCGATTAGTTGACCTTAACAAAACGATCAATTGGAAGCCTGAATCAACAGGAACTGGTCGTTTTGGAAACTGGTTGGAGAATCTGGTTGATTGGAACCTTAGTAGGTCTAGGTATTGGGGAACTCCATTGCCGATCTGGGTGACAGAAGACCTTACTGAAAAGAAATGCATTGGAAGTATCGCTGAGCTGAAAGAGGAAGTTCAAAAGTCCATTGATGCTGGATTCATGAATGAGCAAATAGCTGATGATTTTGATCTTCACCGACCCTTTGTTGATGATGTATATCTTGTAAGTGAAAGTGGTCAAAAAATGACTCGCGAAGCAGATCTAATTGACGTTTGGTTCGATTCGGGGGCAATGCCTTATGCACAATGGCACTATCCATTTGAGAATGATGACACCTTCAAGGCTAATTATCCTGCAGACTTCATTGCGGAAGGTGTAGATCAGACAAGAGGTTGGTTCTTTACGCTGCATGCAATTGCTGTACTCTTAAATGATTCAGTAGCCTATAAGAATGTCATTGCAAATGGACTAGTACTTGATAAGTCAGGTAATAAAATGTCTAAGCGGTTAGGTAATGCGATCAACCCTTTTGAGACATTAGATCAATATGGAGCAGACCCTACCCGATGGTATATGATCTCAAATGCAAACCCTTGGGATAATCTAAAATTTGATCTTGAGGGAGTTGCCGAGGTACAAAGAAGATTCTTTGGTACACTGACGAATACCTATTCGTTCTTTGCACTTTATGCGAACCTAGATTCATTTCAATATGATGAATCCAAGATCACTTCAGTAGAAAATCGTCCTCGATTTGATCGATGGATTACTTCAGAACTTCAAATTCTGATTAGAGACGTAACTAATTATTACGAAGATTACGAACCTACAAAAGCAGCTAGAGCAATTCAGGATTTTGTAAATGATCAGCTTTCCAACTGGTACATCCGCTTGTCAAGAAAACGGTTTTGGAGAAGTGATCTCAATGAAGATAAAAAAGCAGCTTACGAAACATTGTATGAATGCCTAATGGCTACAGCGCAGCTTATGAGCCCAATAGCTCCTTTCTATGCTGACTGGTTATACAAAAATCTTTCTGACGGACTAAGAGCAAATGGCTTATCAAGTAACTCTTCACTCAAAGAAGACTCAGTTCATTTATCCATTTTGATGAAAGCGGATGAAAGTAAGATTGACGAGTCATTGACCGAAAGCATGCACTATGCACAGAATGTTTCATCCTTAATTCACTCATTAAGAAAGAAAGAAAAAATTAAAGTGCGTCAGCCACTTCATAAGATCTTAATTCCAATTTTAAAACCCGAGGTTAAGACAAGTATAGAAGCTGTAGAAGAATTGATTCTTTCAGAAATCAATGTCAAAGAAGTGGAATATGTAGATGATGCCTCAGGCATTTTGGTGAAAAAGATCAAACCTAATTTCAGAACCTTAGGGAAGCAGCATGGTCCAAAGATGAAAGCTATTTCAGCCATCATCAACGGGTTTGGTAAAGAGGAAATCGCAGCTATTGAACGAGATGGCTCCTTACCGATCGATGTAGCAGGTGAAAATATTTCGCTCACGCTTGAAGATGTAGAGATCACTTCAGAAGACATTCCAGGTTGGTTAGTAGCATCGGAAAATGGATTAACTGTAGCCCTAGATATTACTCTGACGGATGATCTTAAAAAAGAAGGCTTGAGTCGTGACATGGTCAACCGCATCCAAAACCTTAGAAAGGATAAAGGGCTGGAAGTACAAGACAAGATTGCTGTTGTTTATCACTCTGAAAACCAGATGATGACTGAGGCGTTAGCAGAGTTTGGTGATTATGTAAAAACAGAAACACAAGCATTATCTCTAGAGAATGGTCAAGTAAAAGACGGAGAAAAATTCGACATTGACGGAGTAGAAGTAGATGTCCAAATCGAAGTAGTAAAATGAAAAATCAGGTACTTAAATATTTTTTGATTGCTGTGGCAATCATTGTACTAGATCAAGTAGTGAAAATGCTTGTTCATAACAATATGGAGCTGGGGAGCAAGGGTCAAATTCTGCTTCTTGGAAATTGGTTTAAGTTACATTATCTCACCAATCCAGGAATGGCTTTTGGAATGAAACTTGATTTTGAATACGGTAAACTAATTCTTACTCTCTTCAGAATTGTTGCCATGTTTGCCATTGGGTATTACTTGTACTCGCTCATTCAAAAAGAAGCACCAAAAGGCTTGCTCCTATGTATCGCACTCATTCTCGGTGGAGCCATTGGTAATTTAATCGACAGTATTTTTTATGGTGTTTTTCTAGACAATGCACCATTCAACTCACCTTCACCATGGTTTCATGGTCAGGTTGTAGATATGTTTTACATTGATATATGGGAAGGATACCTGCCAGATTGGATTCCATTAATAGGGGGAGACTACATGGCACTCTGGCCTGTGTTCAACATCGCTGATGCTTCCATTTTTCTCGCCATCTGTTTGATCATTATTTTTCAAAAGAGATATTTCAAAAAGGACGAAGAAGAATCTAACATAGAAGAACTGGAATCTGTAAAGTAATATTTTGTGAAAACATACCACATCCTGAATGGTGATGCGCTAAAAAATCGATTTCCAGTAAGTCATGTTTATGGAGAAGTCATCATCATGAGAGAGTGTTTGGTAGACGGCCCCTCATCTGGAAATAACCTAGAAGATTTTTTTAAGAACAGGGCGAATTTCATCAAAGAAACTTATGGTGATGTTGATAATAAGTACACCCAAGAGGTTATCCCAGAGATTTTAAAGATCAATACAATAGGTGAAGGAGAAGTCAACCTTTGGTTTGAGGACGATCTATTTTGTCAAGTCAACCTCTGGTTTATCTGCAGCCTTATCTATTCGAAAGATCATATAAAAGTAAACCTGGTCAGACCAAATAAGTCTCTTCAATACGGTTTTGGTGGATTAAATACAGAAGATCTGGTTACAGCTTATGAGCAGAAAATACCTCTTACCAAAGTAAATGTGAATCAGCTAGTATGGTTATGGTTTACCTTTCAAAAAAATCATGTTGAGCGCTTGCTAAAGCTTTCTGTTCAAATAGGAGAAGATTTTCCTTTTATCAAAGAAGCCATTATTGCACAAATTGAGCGTAATGGATCAGACGAAAATCCAGGAAGACCTGAGCGTACCATCTTAGCTATCATTGAAGAAAAGAACACAATAGACTTTGGCATTGTCTTTCAAGAATTTTGTAAAAGAGAGCCGATCTACGGATTTGGCGATTTACAGTTTAAGAGCATATTTGACTCAACAGTAAAGTCTATATTAGAGTAATTTTCAGTTACCTGCATGAATTAAAAAATCATTGATTGATGAAAGAAAAGAGAATCGACTATCGTCAAATATTCATAGAGTCTATATTTATTGTGTTTGCTGTTTCACTGGCTTTCTTACTCAATGAGTGGCGGCAAGGAATAAAAACCAAGCAACTAGTAGAAAGAGTGACCCAAACACTCAAACATGAATCTGATTCCAATTATGCTGAATTGACAAGAAGCTACAACTACCGGAAAGAATTGGTCAATGAACTTCGAGATGGCACTCATGAGGTAGCAGCATTACCTCTCAGCTATTTTGATTTCGATTACAATGATGATAAAAAACTATCCGTCTTTATATACGAAAATTTAGCAAATGACCTTAATAGCTTAGATGACATCTCGATCGTAAGAAAAGGAGATAAGAG
>CAYGTD010000016.1:9417-15006 GCA_964352725.1 uncultured Roseivirgaceae bacterium | reverse complement strand
GGAAAACAAATTCTTTATCTATTGAGAATGATTCTCTTAAAATGTTTGGTGACAGCAATATTATTTTAAGATCTGCCGAGCTCTCCAGAAATGCATGGCAAATAGCCAATGCGACCAATGCAACAATAGAAATGGATTATGATATAGTGTTGCTCATGGGTCAGATCAGCAATTTGATTGAATTATACTCTCAGACAAGTGAAAAAGCATTAGATATGCTCTATTCTGGTGAAGGAAGTATCTTGTCGGTGCTAGAAGATATGAAATCGATTGAATCGGAATTATTAAAAAAACATGAATCTCTTTTGTTGTTGCTTTAAAAAGTTAGCCACACCTTCGGTTTTTTAAGATTAATTTCTAGATTAGTCCCATGAATAATAAGCCTCGTATTCTTAAAGCTTTTGAAAACCTAGATGTAGAGATCCAGGAACAAATCAAATTGGTTTATCCATATGGATTTGAAGACAATCTCATTAAGTTCACAAATAAGGATGGCGAACAACAAAGTGCCCTTCCTTTTGAAACAGAAGACAAATACTATCTGGTGAAAATGACCAAAGCTGAAGCGAGAGGAATCATTGAAGAAGACGATGATTATGATGATGATGGCAACCTACACAGTGAGGTAAAGGAAGAGTATGAAGATAGGTATGATGAGGACGAGTTTAATTAACTCACCCTTCCTCGGTTAATATCTGCGGTTTCCCTTCTAGTGTTTTGTGAACTGGGCACCTATCTGCAATTTCAATAAGCCTTTTTCTTTGTTCTTCACTTAAGTCACCTTGAAGGCTAATTGTCCTTTTGATCTGGTCTATTTTCCCTTTTGAGCTTTCACTATTTTCTCCATCTTCGTGATGGATTTTATCATGTGTTAGCTTCACTTTCACCTCTTTCAAAGGAATCTTCTTATGATCAGCATACATCCGTAAGGTCATAGCTGTGCAAGCTCCAAGTCCTGACAATAAATAACCATATGGTGTGGGACCCTCATCTGCTCCACCAACACTTGGCGGCTCATCGGCTATCATATGGTGTCTGCCTGCTATTACCTCCGTTGTAAATCCATTCTCCCCAATTTCTACCCAAACTTCTCCCTCAGGAGCCTCCTCCGCCTTTTCGATATCAATGTATCGCAATGACCAATTAGCAATGACCGATGCAGCATAGCGGGCATCTGATTCTTTTGTCATCAAATGATCTGATCCATCTAGCGAGACGAAACTTTTTGGATGCATCGCCTCTACATATATTTCCTGCGCACTTTCAATACTAACAATATTGTCTTGAGGAGAATGCAAAATCAACAATGCTTTCTTTAGGTTTTTGATAATGCCCTTCTTCTCATTTGCTTCCAAATCGTCTAAGAATTGCTTTTTCATTTTGAAGGGTCTGCCTCCTATGTTCACCTCGGCCTCTCCTTTTTCTTCTAACTCATTTTTTCCAGAATCCAACAAATGAGCTACATGAGTTGGTGTTGATGGGGCGCCAATGGTGGCTACTGCTTTTACAGCACTAAGCTCACCGGAGACATGCAATACAGCTGCTCCTCCTAACGAATGCCCAACCATAATTTGAGGCGCTTGATAATGTTGCTCCAAATAAGAGTAAGCGTCCTTCAAATCTGATAGATTAGTTGAAAAATTGGTGTCAGAAAAGTCACCTTTACTTTGGCCCAATCCAGTAAAGTCAAATCTAAGAACTGCCATACCTTGCGACGTAAAAGCTTGACTAATGTGCTCCACTGATTTCAAATTTTTAGAGCAGGTGAAGCAGTGAGCAAATAGCACAAAAGCTTTCGGCTTATCGGTTAAAGGAAAGTCTATTCTTCCCGATAGTTCTTCATTGTTAGAATTTTTAAAGGATATTTTTTGAAAGCGCATGAGGTGGGTTATTTTTATTTTATCTTGAAACCAGAAACAATTGAAAACAATTCCTGTCCTTAAAATACTAGAATTATTTTTTTGAAACAGATTTTTACCATACTAACCTTCTTAACTGTCGTAGGATTTGCCTCTGCCCAAACTTTATTATATGAAGTTGTACGTGGAGACAAGAAAATAGGCGATATGACTGTGGTTCGAAAAATGAATAATGAATCCATCACCTATGACGTAGAAAGCCAAGTAATATTTCGACTGCTCTTTTCTTTTACTGTGGACTATGAGTCAACATGTGAGTATAAAAATGGTATGCTCATTAAAGAATATGCTCATAGTGAACTTAACGGCAGCACACAAAAAAAATCAACCATTTGGTTTGACGGAGAGAAATATACCCTTGATATGGACGGTTCCAGAATCGAGTTGCAAGAGAAAATAGACTATTCAATTGGGATTGTATATTTCAATGAACCAAGAGATCAGCAGCGTGTCTTTTCTCCGCGCTTTGGTAGATACCTCACTTTTGAGAGAGTAAATGAACATCAATATGAACTAGAATCACCAGATGGCTCCAACTTGTACACCTATTTAAACGGTATATGTACCGAAGTTAAGGTTTCTAGAGACTTTGCGAAATTCTCATTTAAAATGAAGCCAGAGTCAGTTCTTGCCGTGAAGAACAAGTCTATTTCTAGTGGATCTAGTATTGTAGATTAGCCTATTTCAAAACTTTAATGATCTCGGTACAATCAAATAGACATTGAAGGTATAACAAATTCAGGGTATTTTTGACGTTGACCAACACTACTCACCCATGATTCGTTGTATTGCCATTGATGATGATCCTCTATATCTAACTCTCCTCAGATCCTATTTTGAAGAATTTGATAATATGGAATTAATTGGAGATTATCTCAATCCTGTAGATGGAATCATGCAGGTCGTTAAGCAAAAGCCAGATGTGTTGCTCATAGATAAAGAGATGCCCTATTTAGATGGTATAGAGACGCTAAGTACGCTTGATAAAATGCCTAAGGTCATTATGATCTCCGCTCATGTAGATCAACCACGAAATTTAGCTAAACTAAGAATTGATAAATACATTAGAAAAATGAGCATCACTGATGGAGATTACTTGAAGTCTGCCATTGAAAAGATGTTTAATTCGTAGAAAAAAAGAGTGCGAAAAGAAGGTGAGCTTTTCCGAATGAAAAAGTGAGGGATTTATTCCTGTATATGCAAAGGCAGCTTCACAATAAAGGTAGTTCCTTTTCCTTCTTCACTCTCTAAGTAGATAGTTCCATTGTTGATCTCTACAAACTCGCTCACTAGTTGCAAGCCCAGTCCAAGACCCTTTTCTCCTGATGTACCATATGTGCTTTTTTTGCTATCAAATTGAAAAATAGAGTTGACCTTTTCTTTCGACATTCCCACTCCAGAATCTTTCACCTCAATTTTTGCGACATCATGCTCAGTGGTGCACTGTATTACAATTCTTCCATCCTCTGGAGTAAATTTTATGGCGTTGCTAATCAAATTTCTGAAGATCGTATAAGTCATATTGCGATCTGCACTTACATCACATGCTTGAACCAATTCTGTTTCAATCTGGATATTTTTAACTTTTGATTGACTCTCGAATGTATCTTTTAACTCATCGAAGACTTCTTTTACATTGATTCTTTCTTGATGTACGCTTAAACCATCCTGTTCTTGCATTGCCCAGCTAAGTAGGTTTTCTAGCAAACTAGAAAGCTGCTTACTTGACTTGTCTACTTCAGTAGCGACCTGCTCTAGAAAAGATTTGTCTCCAGATTTCATGGCACTTTTTATCATGAAACCGACCCCAGAAAAAGCCGCCATTGGACCTCTCAGATCATGTGAAATAATGGAAAAAAGTTTGTTTTTGGATTCATTGATCAGTGCCAACTTTTCACTAAGTGCTAATTTTTGACGGTAACTTCGATATACAAGAAGGGCCAAAATCAGTATCACGAGCAAAATTCCTGCAGTGATATAACTGATCAATTCTTGATTTTTACGTCTTACCTCTACAATATCAAGTTCTGTCTGTTTTTGACTGATCTCAAAATCAGCTCGAAGTGATTCCACTTGCTTCACATTCTCCACATTGACAATACTGTCTCGGTAGGCATAATATGTTTTGTAGAAATTTAATGCTTTTGATGCTTCCTTTTTATGTTCATAAGCTGTTGCCAGCACCAATGCTCCATCCCTTATTATTTCGTTTAAGTTATTTTCCCTACCTATTTTAAATCCTATCTTAGCAAATTCAATAGCTGATTCATTATCTCCAGCTTGCATAAATATATCAGCCAATTCTACATTTGAATATGCTAATCGCTGATTCAAATCGAAGGAATAGGAGGAAAGTATTTCATCTGTATAGTTGAGTAATGTTTTTGCAGAATCGTAATCCCCTTGCCTTGCTAAAAGAAAAGCTAAAGTGGACTGTACATAAGCATCAACATAAACGAAATAACTCTCATCAATTCTCCTATAGGTCATCGCTTTTTTAATGCTTTCTAAAGCATCATCAAACCTGTCCAAATGGTAATAAATTTCTCCGAGGTTACCATGACTATTAAAAATAAGTAATGTGTCTTTTTGCGAAATGAAAACATCGAGCGCTTTTAACTCATAGACAAGAGCTTTTTCATATTGCTTTTGAAGCAGCAAAGTCTGTGACAAGTTGCCATAAGCATTACCTACCCAATAGAGGTTGTTTGAGGCTAAAGCTAACTCCAGCACTTTGTTAACTGCTGCAATTGATTTATCTGGAGCTGCATTTAACCAAAATAAACGACCCAAATTATTATACGATTCAATAATAAGATCCGTGGAGTCTAACTCTTCAAGGATTGAAATCCCTTCAAGTAAATACTGAATTCTATCGCTTAATGAATTTGCTCCTCCAAAAGAGCCTGAAAGCTGTTTAGATATTTCGTATCTCTCATAAGATTGCTTTAAATAAACATTCTTATAAAGGTTAACCAAGGAATCATAATCCTTTTTAACTTTACTCTTACTTTCAATTTCTTGAGAAAAAGCACAAAACCAGATTAACGTAAAAGCACAAACAGCAATAGATATTTTAATTTTCACCTTCATCTGCAAGGTATTTAATCATCAGCGTATGCTGGATCAGGTGCTGGTGGCGGATACCATACTCCCGGATCAATGGTGACTTCTCCTTTTGCAGTCTTTGTTTTATATGTCAAATCAAAGGCAAAAACTTGTGGGTTTTCAGCTGTCGCTCCAGTAGAATTAGGAGTCCCTTGACAATGAGTATTAGTGACGTTTTTAGGTTTAACATCCCAAGTATCTTTCCAGCCTCCTTTAACTGGGGTCTTTCCAGGGATATTTTTTTTATTTTTTACCTTGATTTTTTCGAGTTGAATATCATGAGATGATACCATCCAGTTTATTTCACCTCCAATTTCACAACTAATGACCGAGGTGACTTCCAATTTTTTAAACTGCCCAAGATCATCTTCCATAGCAAATTTCAGCTCTCCATCGTAGAGCAAGTACATTGTTACTGACATTGTAAATTTTTAGTTTGGTAATCAGCCACAAAATAGGAAAAGGGAAACAATCTTAGACTTGATTGGGAGATTTTCTTTGAAAAAGATGCTGAAGACAACCAATTTCAAGAGACCAAAATGATTAGAAAGACTTCAGAAGT
>CAYGTD010000016.1:0-9407 GCA_964352725.1 uncultured Roseivirgaceae bacterium | reverse complement strand
GTTTTGGAACTTCGGAAGTCTAATGACACATCCTAAACACTTGTCTTTTTACCCGAAGAAAGAATTTACAAATTCCGTTTTGTTGAAAACTTGGAGGTCTTCTACTTTCTCCCCTACACCAATATATTTTACGGGAATTTGGAATTGATCAGATATACCAATGACTACACCTCCCTTTGCTGTACCGTCCAGCTTGGTTATTGCTAAGGAAGTAACATTCGTTGCTTTGGTAAACTCTTGTGCCTGAATAAAGGCATTTTGTCCCGTACTTCCATCCAGAACCAACATTACGTCATGCGGAGCTTCAGGGATGAATTTCTGAACTACGTTTTTGATTTTAGAGAGTTCATTCATCAAATTAACTTTGGTATGAAGTCTTCCTGCTGTATCTATAATTACCACGTCTGCATTTTCTTCCTTACCTCTTTTAGCTGCTTCGAATGCCACAGCAGCAGGATCTGTATTCATTCCTTTTGACACGACAGGTACTCCTACTCGATCTCCCCACAAAATGAGTTGATCCACAGCAGCAGCTCTAAAGGTATCAGCAGCACCAAGAATCACTTTCTTATTCAGTGCTTTAAATTGAGCTGCCAGCTTTCCAATGGTGGTGGTTTTGCCAACACCATTCACTCCCACAACTAAAATCACATAGGGTCCATCTACTTTGGGCAGATCAAAATCAACTAAGTCTTTGGTATTGTTCTCAGAAAGCAGTCCAGCAATCTCTTCTCTGAGAATTTGGTTGAGTTCACTAGTGTTTAGATACTTATCTTTCGCTACACGCTCCTCTATTCGATTGATTATTTTAATAGTCGTCTCCACACCTACATCAGAGGTGATTAATACTTCTTCTAGTTCATCCAGAATATCAGCATCTACAGTGGACTTTCCAGCGACCGCTTTATTGAGTTTAGAAAAGAAGTTGCTTTTAGATTTCTCCAATCCTTTGTCCAACGATTCTTTTTTATCTTGTGAAAAGAAGCTTTTAAGACCCATAACTCATTCTGATTTTGTGGTGATAACTATATCAAAGCATCCATTTAATGCAGAGATATAATTTTTTGTTCCTATGCAATAAATATTTTATCCTTATTACACACTTTAACTGCGAATATAAAAAAAGCCATTCCGATATCGGAATGGCTTTCATCTTTTAGGATTTAATTTCTTACTTGGCAAGTGTGTCTTTTACATCACCTTCCAATACCATTTCTTCTCGGTATGAGTATCCGCCATTTTCCTTTTTGATCGCTTTGATCACTTTGGCGTATTTGGCTCCACCTGGTTGCTTTAGGGTTGCTACTACTTTCTTTGCCATGGTTACTTAATTTCTTTGTGCGTTGTGTACTTTCTCATGATCGCGTTGTATTTCTTCAACTCGATACGATCAGGAGTATTTTTTCTATTCTTGGTAGTGATGTACCGGCTAGTGCCTGGTAAACCAGTTGTTTTGTGCTCTGTGCACTCAAGAATTACTTGGACTCTGTTGCCTTTCTTTGCCATTATTTCTTATTCTTTTCCAAAAAAACACCTTCGCAATGATGCTGTGGTTTTTAAAAGGAGTGCAAATGTAGAAACTTTTAATGAATTAGCCGAAAAATTCGGGACTTATTCATTGTATTCAAAATAACCATCTTTATCGTTATTAAAAGAATCTATATCCTTTTACCACAAACTATCTTTAAACTCATCAGAAAGCTCTAAACCAATAATGAAAATTAACTTAATCTTTATCCAACTCAGGAAGTACAAAAGCATCTAATGGACTTGATAGCTTCATCATTTTTTCGATCTCCTCACTTTTTCTAGGGGCTAAATCGGATAGCAATTCATTCCCATCTTCAGTGATTAGAATACAGTCTTCAATTCTCACGGCTATGCCCCACCACTTTTTATCACAATTGGCTCCTTCTGGGATATAAATTCCAGGCTCAATTGTAATCGCCATACCTGGCTCTAAATACTCGTAGTTGCCTTTATCATGTACATCTAGTCCGATATGATGACCTAAGCCGTGGGGATAATACAAGTGGCGCTGACCTACACTATCAATGACTCCTAACTCTACCAATCCTTCATTGATAATTCTTCTCGCTATGGCTCTATCCAGATCTCTACTAATGTTCACTCCAGGCTTAGCGGCTTTGATTGCTTCATCTTGAGCTTTAAAAACTAAATCATAGATAGCCTTTTCTTCTTTAGAAAATTTTCCATCTACAGGGATAGTTCTGGTGACATCAGCGGTATAGCCGTGATATTCTGCACCTAAATCCATTAGAATCATTTTGTCACTGCTGATCTCTGGCTTGTAATTTTCTATGTAGTGGAGAATACAACCGTTATTTCCTTCTCCCACAATGGAGGGATAGCCCTCATATTCTGCTTGATATTTTTTAAATACATATTCATGTAGTCCTTGTACTTCCAACTCACTCATTCCAGGCTTCATCGCCTTCATCACTTCTGCTTGAGCAATACATGAAATGTCTACTGCTCTTCTAAGTAGGACCAATTCTTCTTCTGTTTTCACCCCTCTCAAATCTTTCATAATCTGATCAAGTGATTTCATATCCAAGTTCGGAGCGGCAGATTCAATGGTAATGTCTCCCTCGGTAGGATAGCCTACTTTTTGCTTGAATGAGCTTATCAAATCATACAAATCTCCTTCCGCACGAGTATCTCTTACATCATTGAAGAAATCATAGAACATGACCTTATCAAACGCTGAAAAATCAAGGTTGTAATCTTCAAAATCCGTATTGTTAAATACATCATTAAGTGCCAATCTTTCTTTTACACCGGCAATTCCCAATCTTCTACCGTACCACATTTCAGATCTAGCATCTCTGGGTTGAATAAAAATAATCTCATCATAGTTTCCTTCTGGACCTTCTTGTTCTTCTTTGAAAATCAGCAGCACTGCATGTGGTTCTCTGTAACCAGTGAGGTAGAAAAAATTAGGGTCTTGATGATAAATGAAGTCTACATCATTCGCTCTATTTCGCATTGGATTAGCAAAGAATACAGCTACCGAATTGGCTGGCATTTTTTCTTTTACTAGCTCTCTGCGTTCTTTGTGAAAGTCACTAGATAGAAAGTCGGTAGGTTCATTTTGCGCAAAAACTAGAGTAGTTGATAGTGAAAGAAATAAAATGAATAACTTTTTCATATGATAAAATCGTATTTGTAGAACTTAAAGATAAGACCGTTGATAAAGAAGTCTTCTATTTTTTTATTTAGCGATCCAAATCTCATTTAAATGGTCTTTAGCTTAAATCTAGATTTGATCAATTGTGTCATGAACTACTCTTCATTCCCCAATATCTTAGGATATTTGCACCATGGAGAGTAAACGACAAATAAAGTACGGACGTCAACTGCAGAAAGATTTAGCAGAAATTTTTCAGAAAGATCCTAATCACTATTTTGGATCTAGTCTTGGTACCATCACTGAAGTTTCTGTTTCCCCCGATTTAGGATTAGCCAGAGTCTACTTAAGCATATTCCCGATTAATCAAGCTGAAAATGTGTTCAATCATTTGAATGATATCAAAGGTGAGGTGAGATTAAAGTTGGGAAAAAAAATAGGAAGTAGGGTTCGTATTGTCCCTGAAATTGCCTTCTTCCATGATGATACGCAAGAGCAAGCAGGAAAAATTGATCATTTAATCAGCAAATTGAACATCCCACCAGCTCCATCCGAAGAGGAAGAATGAACCTTCCCTTTTTCATAGCGAGAAAATATTTTCTATCTGGTAAAAAGAAGAATTTTATCAATGTCATTTCGATCATTTCCATGATTGTAGTGGCGATTGGCACTATGTGCTTGATTATTGCTCTTTCATTTTTCAATGGATTGGAAGGATTACTCCGCTCCATGTATGGCAATTTTGATCCAGACATCATCATAAAACCTTCTACAGGAAAATCATTTGAATTTGACGCTGATATATATGCCCAACTCGAGGAAAAAGAAGGTGTCTTAGGAGTAACCGAAGTAATAGAAGATCATGTATTGATACGATACAAAGATGCGCAGCGAGTAGCCAGAATGAAAGGGGTTAGTAGAGCGTTTGACGAATATAGTGGAATAAAGCGTGCCGTTGTTGCGGGAGATTTTCCTCTGGTACGGGATAGTATAGGCTATGCCCTACTTGGAAGAGGAGTACAATATGATCTGTCTTTAAATATAAAAAATGATTTCTATGCCTTGCAGATGTACTATGCCAAGAACATTGATCCTGGCATAGTAAATCCTCAAAAGATGTTTAACATTTTAACGATTGTACCTGGAGGAGTATTTGCTATTGAAAAATACTACGACGAAAACTTTGTATTTGTCCCTATAGAGTTTGCTGAAGACTTGTTAGGCTATCATGGAAAACGTTCCTCCTATGAGCTGTATCTCGAAGAAGGAATTAGTCACGAGTACATGAAAGAGAACATACAGCAACAGATGGGCAGTGATTTTTTAGTTCAAACGGGAGATGAGCTTCATAGCAGTTTGTATAAGGTTTTGAAAATTGAGAAGCTATTCATTTTCGGAATTCTGGCAGCCATTATTGGAATTGCCTCAGTCAATATTTTTTTCTGTCTTACCATGCTTGTGATAGAGAAAAAGAAAGATATTTCAGTGCTTATAGCACAAGGAGCCTCTTCCTCTCTGATAAGAAGAATATTTCTCTTTGAAGGGTACATCATTGCTTTCACTGGAGCTATCATCGGTCTGTTTTTAGGATTATCCTTGAGCTTCCTACAGCAAGAGTTTGGATTTATTGGTATGGGAATGGATTCTGCCATTGTCAGTAGCTATCCAATTAAAGTGGAGTGGATAGATGTATTACTTACAGTTATAGCCATCGTATTTATCACAGTATTGGCATCTATCAAACCTGCCATAAAAGCTGCCAAATCTTTCTCGGCAAGTGCGCTTTGAGTATTTGACTCTAATGAATGTATAAATTTCTGAGGCAGAAATGACATTCATGTTATGAATATAAATTCCATTCAACTGCGAAAATTTGACTATTTTCGAAGTTTACCCCATTCAAAAAATTTGTGAAAGTATCTCCAGAAGAACCGTTTGAATTAATATACTCGCTTTATGAGCATGAGTACCTTGGATATCTGATTGAATCCTTTGTTGTTCAGTTGAATGACAAAGGTGAGTTGTCTTATTCTCACCAAAATATTTCCTCAAAAAACGCCAAAGAGTTTAGTTCTAAACTTGATGAAAATGATTTTAAGATTATTAAGCTGATGGACGAAATTCAGCACGATCAAGTAGCGAATCATTTCCAAAAGAAAAAAGAAAAACCTGATCTGTTTTTTGTGAGAATTTTCCATGAAGTGAATGGAGATCCCCTTCTGCAAAAAGAAATAGCCAGCTATATAGAGAGAAGAAGAGCTCAGATACTAGCTCTCATCAAAGGCAAGAGGGTCTTCGAGATGGGTAAGGATGGGGAACCTACTTGGCAGGAGATAAAGGTGATGGATGAGCCAGCAACCGTGCTTTTTCATTTCAGAAAAAATGAAGATAATACACACTATTTCCCAACGATCAAACTCAATGATGAGAAAGTAGAATTCATTAATAACGGAAGCTACATTTTGTGTAGTGAGCCTGGATGGATGGTGGCTAACAATACACTTTTCACATTTAAGAAAAATGTAAGCGGGGGAAAATTGAAGCCATTCTTGAAGAAGAAATTTATCCTCATTCAAAAGGACATGGAGGATGTCTATTATCAGAAATTTATTGCTCCATTAATTTCTGAATTTGACGTGTACGCAAAAGGGTTTGAAATAAGGACTCATAAGCCTAGTCCCACTCCTAAAATCACCGTTAGTGAGCTACAAACATCTAGAAATGCCACTTTATTTGGAGATAATGGAGAAGCTCAGGTTGATAGTGATAAGCTCCTTTTGGAACTCTCATTTAACTATGAGCAGTACAATTTCCAAGCTGATAAGCTGAATAGAGTAAGCGTATCATTGGAGAAGAAAGACGACAATTACATTTTCCATAGAGTGAGCAGAGATCATGATGGAGAAAAAGACATCATTCAAAATTTAGCGATAAGTGGTTTGCAGCTAAAAAACTCAAGGGTGACTTTGCCTAAAACCAAGGCATTTGATTGGATTGGACAGAATCGTTCGCTACTAAAGGATTTTGTCATTACACAAAACCAAAAAGGAAAAAAATTCTTTGTAGGTGAGACTACTATAGACTTAGAAGTGAGTGAGGGTGTAGATTGGTTTGATCTTAAAGCGAAGATTAAGTTTGGTGAATTCGAAATACCTTTTTCAGAAATACGTCAATGTATCCTGAAAGGGAAGACAGAGGTGAAGCTTCCTAATGGGGAAATTGGTGTGATTCCTGAATCTTGGATTACGAGGTATAAGGACTTATTTGCTTTTTCATCGCAAGAAAAAAACGGTGAGGTCACACTGAATAAAATACATGTTTCTCTCGTCCAAGAATTGAAAGAAGGTGAGCACGCCAAAGTAACAATGGATCGTAAGTTAGAAAGGTTGCTATCGTTTGATGAAATTGAAGATCATAAGGTGCCGCCATCATTTAAAGGAGACCTAAGGCCTTATCAGCTGGCTGGATATAATTGGCTGAGATTTCTGGAGGATTACAATTTTGGAGGGTGTCTTGCCGATGATATGGGATTGGGAAAGACCATCCAAGCACTGGCTCTTCTCCAACATCAGAAGAATGAAAATCCTGAAAGCACTAGTCTTTTAGTAATGCCTACCTCTCTTTTATACAACTGGGAAATGGAGGCTAAAAAATTCACCCCACAACTAAAAGTCCTGAACTACACGGGTATATCTCGAGACAAAAGAACAGATAGGTTTGCTAAGTATGATGTGATCATCACGAGTTATGGCACTACTAGAATAGACATAGATATTTTATCAGCGTTCTATTTCAATTACATCATCCTTGATGAATCGCAAGCCATTAAGAATCCTGACTCTCTTATTTCAAAAAAAGTGAGACTTCTTAAATCAAGGAGAAAACTAATTCTAACAGGTACACCAATTGAGAACAGCACTCTCGATTTGTGGTCTCAGATGAGTTTTCTAAATCCGGGTCTATTAGGGAATGAAGCCTATTTCAAAAAGGAATATTTGATCCCAATTGAAAAGAAAAGTGATGAATTAAAAACTCAAAAACTCAATGCGATCATAAAGCCATTCCTCCTAAGAAGAGACAAAAGTCAAGTGGCTAAAGATCTCCCAGAAAAAGAAATCAATGTGCGGTATTGTACTATGACTGATGATCAAAGAGCAATATATGAGGAGGAAAAAAATGCTTTTAAAAGTAAAATATTGGATGTCATAGAAACAGATGGTATTTCTAAGTCGCACATTATTCTACTACAGGGCCTGACTAGCCTACGCCAAATAGCCAATCACCCAAAGATGACCAATATAGATTATAAAGGTGACTCTGGGAAGTTAAAAGAAGTCACTTATATGCTAAAAAACTCCATCTCAAAAGGGCATAAAGTCCTGATATTTAGCCAGTTTGTAAAGCATCTAAAAATCATGTCTGACTATTTGAACTCTGAGTCCATCGCATTTTCATATTTAGACGGTTCTACAAAAGACCGACAGAAAGAAGTAGAAAAATTTCAAGAGAATGAAAATGTGCCGGTCTTTCTTATTTCACTTAAGGCAGGAGGTACAGGGTTGAACCTTACAAAGGCAGATTATGTCTTTCTTTTGGATCCTTGGTGGAACCCTGCCGTAGAGGCTCAAGCTATTGACCGTGCCCATAGAATTGGACAAACCAGAACTGTATTTGCCTATAAGTTTATCACAAAAGACACGATAGAAGAAAAAATATTGAAACTACAGGGACACAAGAAAAAACTGGCATCTGACTTAATTACAGTAGAAGAAAGCTTTGTAAAAAGCCTTTCACAAGAAGATATTAAGGATCTATTCGACTAACTTATCCCATTGACAATAAGGGTGATATTTCGTTGAGGTTGTTAGAATGAATGTAATCAATACATACAAGAGATTTTATATGAGGAATCCAATTTTCAGCCTTATTGTATCCATTCTATTAATAAATACCTGTCTAAGCTCAACTGCTAAAGGACAGAAAGAATTTGGGTTTAAGATGCCCTTAAAAACAAAGAAGATTGAAATCCCCTTCGAAAGGCATAATAATTTAATCGTTATTCCTGTGACTGTCAATGAATTTTTAACTCTTAAATTCATTCTCGATACGGGAGTTGAAACAGCTATTCTCACCGAGAAACTATACGCTGATATTTTAAATGTAAATTATCTAAGAGAAATTGTAATAGCTGGGCCTGGGGCAATTGATTCCATAGAAGCTCTAGTTGCAAACAATGTTTCCTTCTCTTTACCTGGAGGTATTTTTGGAGAAAATATGAATTTACTCGTTCTAAAAGACGATTATCTCAAGCTTTCTGAAAATATCGGTGAAGATGTTCATGGTATAATTGGGTATGATATTTTTAGCCGTTTTGTAGTAAACATAAATTATAAAGATCAACTGATTACCCTTTACGATCCGAGCTCATTTAAAAAGCCACGAAGATCACAGAAATTGCCAATAACTATCATCAATCGAAAACCATTTTTGACAGCCTCAGTAACTCAAAATAATCAAAGAGCAAATCTGGATATGATGATTGATACAGGAGCCAGTCACGCAGCTTTGATTGATTATTCACAAGTAACTTCTATAAATCTTCCAGAGAAGAAAATGGAAACTCAACTTGGAAGAGGCATTGCAGGAGAAATACTAGGGTATGTTGGCCGAATGGATTCTCTTCAAATTGATAATTTTCAGTTCGAAAACATGCTGGTGTCAGCTCCATTCGAAGGTGCCTATAACAAAACAATCAAACGAGGAGCCAGAATTGGTACTTTTGGTGGAGAACTTTTACATAGATTCAATGTCACTTTTGACTACTCCAGAAGCACAATTTATTTACAAAAAAGTCCTTCTTATAATGACAAATTTGAATTTAATATGAGTGGGATGTCCATAAATTCAGTTGGTAAAAATCTTGATACATTAAAAATAATTAACGTAAAAAAGGACGGGCCTGCAGATAAAGCAGGAATCCTTGAAGAGGACATTCTTTTATCTATAAATGGCAAAAGCATTAACAATAGTACGCTTTCTGAAATATACGCTCTCTTACAAAAAAGAGATAATCTAACTATCAGGTGTAAAATATTGCGTGATGGTGAAAGAATCACAAAGAAATTCAAATTGGATAGAATGATATAGATCAAACTCCGGCTTTAACAAGTATAAAAAAGGAAGCAGCTAAATAGCTGCTTCCTTTTTTTTGGGGTTAATCCTGAATCATAATTCGATAAGTGACTACATTCTTCTC
>CAYGTD010000015.1:5181-28108 GCA_964352725.1 uncultured Roseivirgaceae bacterium | reverse complement strand
TTTTTATAGTGAGTAGTGTTTCAAGGGATTTGATCACTTCTTTTAGAGACTTTTGATCAAAGGTGGCTGTGATTTTACAATCAGCTATTCCTTTATTAGAAAGCTTGAATGACACATCATAGAACTCTTCTAACTGAGAAAGTGCTTCTGAAAGGGGAGTTTTATCAAACTTGAAGGTTCCGCTTCTCCAACTCATTACATTCGCTTCTGGTGAAGCTATAAACTCAACAGTTAGATTTTTTTTATGGAAAATTGCTTCTTTACCAGCTTCAACTTTTGTTTCTACTCCATCTTTCACAAAAGCAACCAGTCCTCTTTCAACAAAAAGTTCTACTGATGTTTCGGTAGAATTCAAATTAAAAGCTGTCCCCAATACTTGCACTTCAACACCACCTACTTCAATGATGAATGGCTTTTTACTTTTTTTAATATCAAAATAAGCCTCTCCTTCAAAAACTACTCTTCTTTCTTCTCCAAATTCATTTAAGAATGAAAAAGATGAATTCTCATTTAGCACTCCCAGAGATCCATCAGGGAAAGTGACCTTCATTTTCTTATCTGTAGTAGTAAGGTATAGTTGGTCGGGAGTAGCGTTTATTTTCCATACGGTCAACGCAACTGAAAGAACAATTGCTATGCCTGCAGCTACTTTTAGCCAACCATATGAATTTTGTTTACGTGATCTGATTTTTTGAGCGGTTGCATTCCATGCTGCCTCAACATCAACATCCGGTGCATCACCAGAAGTGTTTCTGTAAAGGAAATCTACAAACTCATTCTCTTGAGTAGATGAATCGTTATTGTAGCGAAGGTGGTTATATCTTTCTATTAATTCCTTAGGCATCTCGTTTGTCTGTCAATCTAAGTGGATGAAACCCCCTAATTTTTTGTTTTTATTTTTCATTTTTTTAACTCCTACTTGCTTTGAAACGCTGATACACTGTTTCAAGCGATTCTCTTAATTTTTTTAGTGCTATACCCATTTGATTTTCTACTGTTTTTTTAGATAAATCTAGCTCCTCTGCAATTTCTTCATAAGTCATACCTGCATTCCTGCTTAGTAGAAAAATTTGTCTGCATTTTTTTGGAAGTCCATCTATCGCAGATTGAATGTGTTTTTTCAAAATTTCATTCTCTCCTTCGTCTTTTCGTTCTTCACTTACACTTAGCATCACCTCACTGACATCTGACATGGCTCTTTGCTTTGGCAATTCCAGTTTGATGTAGTTAAGGCATTTATTTTTTACCGCGGAATAGAGATAGGTTTTGAGTGTAGTCTGAATTTCAATTTTTTTCCTTTTGTCCCACATATATAGGAACACTTCTTGTGACATTTCTTCAGCGATAGTGGAGTCTCTCACATAGCTAAAAGCGAATCTAAAGAGTTCCTTATAGTATCTTTTAAAGATGGTCTCATACGATGTGAGGTCATCTTTCTTTACATTATCAAAAAGAAGTAAATCGTTATCTGGCGTCATTCAAGTTATTGAATCATGTAGCTGATTTCAGCCAGCAAGTTTAGTGAGGGATTTCCGAAACCAAAAAAGTAGTTCTCTGCATCAATACATACGATCAAGTTTTTAGAGGGAATAATGTATAAGTGCTGACCTAGCTCACCAGTAATAAAGTAAATATCTTCGTGATTTATTCCGAAAAAATTTTCAAAATCAGAACCAAATCTCCTCCAACTGTAACCAGCATTATACGTGCCAGATACGTTGGTTTGAATACTTGTGGCTTGATCAACGAAATTTGGATCTATCACCCTTCTTCCATTCCATATTCCCTCTTCCAACATTAAGTAACCAATTTTAGTCAAGTCTAAAAGTGAGACACTAATTCCAAAAGCTCCATCGAAGTTTCCCTGACTGTCCTGCTTAATACTAACATTGATAATGCCAAGTGGTTGAAAAATATTTTCTTCAATAAACCCTTGAAATGACTGACCAGATCCATTTTCAATGATCTTGGCTAAGATAAGACCGCACGCATTGTTGAAATTAAACTGAAGTCCAGCAGGGGCTTGCATTGATTTTTCTAATACGTATCGCACCCAGTCATTTGTTGTTTGTATATCAAAGAGATCAGAGATACTCCATGGTAGACCTGATTTGTTTAAGATAAGATGACGGATAGTAATAAATGTTTTGTTATTGTCATCTTCAAAAATGTCTGCATATTCTGGAAGATAGTCTTCTATTTTATCATCAAATGAAAGAAAGCCCTTTTCTTCAGCGATTGCTATAGCTGCTATCGTAATAGCCATACTTGTTCCGCCAAGCGCATTAAGCGTATATCGGGAATTTTCTGAATAATAGTTTTCAAAAACAAGTTTTCCATCTTTTATGATGGTTAATCCTCTTATTCTTTCAAAATCATTGATTTTTATTCTTGTATCTAAACTAAGTAATGCCTCTTGATCCAAGTTGACGTTTACTGGAAGATCATATTCCCAGACCGTTTGGTCAGGAGGAAGTTCTTCGCTCAAATAGCAAGATGAAAAGAGAATAGCAATAATTAGAATTGTGTATTTCATTTATGAAAATAAAGTATAGTTTCCGTGCTGGTCAGATGCCGGAATTGGTTTTATAAATGAAACATCATTCAAATCGATATCCCTAATTTTTGGCGTTACAGTATGTGAGGTCATCTGCTCTTTTGGAGTGCTTTTTAGGAGCTTTTCGAGCTCTTCCTGATCATCCGACTCCAGCCATCTCCTAGTTTCTGCAGCGTCTAAAATTGCTGGCATATCTTCTTGAAAATCAATTAGCTGATTATTGGCATTTCGTGTGATCATAATGAAAGAATAATCCGATTCTTCATTCTCTTCCCAAATCCCAGCAACTGAAAAGACTTTTTTGTCGGGGAAAAAGAAATAGTGAGGAACTACTTGTTTTTTGGCCACTTGCTTCCACACATAGAAGCCATCCATTGGGATGACACACCTGTGGGTTCCTAGTTTTCTTTTGTAACTATTTTTTGTGATTACGGAATCAGCGGGTAGATTAAAAAACTTGGGACTCATTGTCCGATTATTAGACAATGTAGAAATCAATCCCCAGTTGAAAAAATTAAGCTTATTTCTCTCTGAACTTGTAATGATGGGTAAAAGCTTCGATGGAGCTGCGTTATAGTGAGGCCCGTACTTATTGATTATTTCCACACCCAAAACAAGGGCTAGTTCATCCGCTTTCAACGTTAAAGTATAACGATCTACCATATTAAGGCAAGTTAATACCGGAAGGGCTGATTTACAGAATGTGAATGAATTCAAATGAAGAAAAGGAGCTAACTATTCTTTTAATTATCATTTTTCCATTCTAAGATGTCACCAGGCTGGCACTCAAGAACGTTGCAAATAGCATCTAAAGTGGTAAATCTCATCGCTTTTGCTTTTCCTTTCTTCAGTATTGATAGATTGGCCATTGTAATACCCACTTTTTCCGATAGTTCAGTAAGTGACATTTTTCGCCTTGCGAGCATCACATCTAAGTTTACGACAATAGCCATTATACAGTCAGTTTTTGTTCATCTTCCAATTCTTTACCTTTTGTAAAAATGTGGGCAAGAGCCCATAAACAAAGCGCAAGTATTAGAGCAGTCGATGGAAAGGAAATTTTTTGACTAAAAGTAAATGCTGAAATGATGTTTTTGGAAATAAATTGATACACAAAGTTGTTATACACAAATAGCATGATCTCAAGTGCAACTAATCCCCAAGCCATATTTTTGATTAATTGAATGCTGGATACATTAAATGTATTTCCTCTTAAAACTTGCTTCATAAATTTTCTAAAAAATGAAGCAATTGCTAATAAACAGATGAAAATAAGAGTTAAACCAGTAAATGAATATATGAGTGTCTCTTTATCTAAATGTTTCATAGGTATTTTGATGCTGCCCTTATCAAATACAAGATCAACTGGAATATTACTTATGCTACCAACATCAACATAGCTTACTTCAGTTTCATAGTTCAAATTCACATTGTAATCAATTTTGATATCAAGTGGCTGATCCAATAGCGTTATGGCAATCAAAGCAAAAAAGAATACGATCAGTGTGAGGATTCCCCAAAATGATATTTGAGATATTACGTGCAGAATCCTAAGACTTAGTGGATTTTTCATAGCTTCTAAATTTTATTGTACAATGATAATAAATTATTGATAAACAATAAAAAAATATTGTAATTCATTTATAAAAATGAAAAAAGGCCAAATCAATTTGATTTGGCCAGATGAAGTATGAAAGGATATTTTAAAAATTTGGAGACCAGACGCTATAGCTATTTGGTGGACACTGAATTTTTACCCATCCACCACCTTGAGTGGTGGGATACCAGCCAGAGTTGCCTGTAAAGTCTTTTATTTGTGTACTGTTCCAGTTAGTAGGCACCCATCTTTCTAACCATGAGTTCGAGTTGTTTATATATACAATTAGTCCTGGATTTCCTCCGTATCCATTTCTTCTGGCGATGTATTCATCATTATCCGTGTAAAGTATACTTGTAGTACCTGTTGCTTTGTTATTGTGGATCCAGATTAGGTTGTTGAGTTTGCTTTTATCTAGCCATTCTTCATAATCTCTGTAAAAGATGGTTGGTAGACCTTCATGAGTTAAGATGTAGGAGTATGCAAGCATTTTTTTCCAGATTTCATCTGTATCATGATTGGTTACAAATGTTACCGCCTTATACGGATTTCTTTTCCACATCATATCATCATTCAATACATTGAGGTTGTTTCCATCAAATGCATCATTCATTTTATAGTATGCTGCGAAATCAAAAACACTACTATTGGCTTGATTAGCCCATGACTCTAACCAGTTCACATCTGAATCCCAAAGTTCTCCTACAGAAAAGCCACCAACAGCATTGTTCCATGCAGCTACCACCCATGGTTCAAATCCTTTTACATAGTCAAATCTCCAACCGTCAAAGCCCAATGTATTTTTGTAGTATTTTGCAACACCGTCTGATCTATTCCATAGCCAATCTTGCACGTAAGGAACATTATGACATAAATCTGGAAAGCCTCCAAAAGCACCGGCATCATTTCCATGCACCCAGTTGGAATGAAAATCATGCTGTGATCTCGGAAACTTTCCTGAGGCGACACTAGTAAAATCGGTCCATGTATTTCCTCCCGTATATTGGTTAGCTTCTGATTGCCCACCACTGTTATGGTTTAATACGATATCAGCGTAAACTTCCATATCTTCTGCATGTGCTGCACTTATTAAAGCTTGGAGTTCGGTTTTTGAGCCGAAACGAGTCTCTATTGTTCCATTTTGATTGAAGTTTCCAAAATCGAAGTAATCAGTGGGATCATAGCCCATAGAGAATGGTCCGTTTTGAGCCTTAGATACAGGAGGCAGCCAAATGGATTGAATACCTGCATTTCCCCAAGCAGCTACTTTTCCTGTTACAGTATTCCACCAGGTACCACCAGCAGGGACATCCCAATAGAAGCCTTGCATCATGACTGCACCTCCTGGACCAGCAACAAATCTACCCTTTTCAGAATTTGGCTGAGTACTAAATGGTTTCCCATCGTGATTGGTAATATCTCGAACATTGCTGTTTTGCTGTTCAAGTTCCAGATCCGACGAAATTTGTTCCTTTTCACAAGCAGAAAGGAATAGAATAAAAGCTATTCCAAGGGTTAGTTTAGTTAATTTTCTCATAATTGTATTGTTAGTTAATTACATATTAATCTACTAATAATGCAACTGAATTTTATGAGTTTATTAAACTAATGATACTTGTGAGACGCATTTTTACATCTCATCTAATACGAAAACGTTTGCGTGGTATGAGATTTATAACAAAAAATGGTTTGATATTTAGTAAAAAACGAAAAAGCCAGATGGAAAAATCTGACTTTAATAATCTTCGGACTTCACTGAATAGCTATTAAATCATTTAAAGAGGTCAAATATGGCCGTCTGTTTAGCATTAATTTGGAAGTCTTTGGAAACATCTATAGTCTGCTCAGTGAAAGCGTTTATACCAGTTTTGTACTCATCCAGTATTTCGGAGAACCTATCTCTGGAAATAGTAGTTGGTTCTTCATTTCTATTCATCACCACCATTACAGCTTCATTGTCTGTATATCTAAAGTATACGTATGTATTGTTTTCGGGAATGAAATGAACCATTTTCCCATTATGAACAGCGGTAGCGGTTTTTCTCCAGTTGGTGAGTTTCTTCACATATTCAAATGCCTCTTCCTCTTGATAAGTTCGTTGACTCTCCATAAAAACTGATCGGTCATCTTCTGCCCAGCCTCCTTTCATGTCTGCTCTTTTTCTTCCATCACCATCTACCGGATCATTAGCTAGCATGAGCTCTGTTCCATAGTAGACTTGTGGAATGCCTCTGGTCGTCATGATGTAGGCATATCCCATCTTAAATAAATCAGCATCTTCATTGACTTTAGTGTAAAATCGCTCAATATCATGATTGTCCATGAAAATAACATTCTGGTTTGGATTAGAATACAAACGATCCTGAGATACTGCATAGTAAAGTTCAGATAGTCCATTTTTCCATCCAAAATCATCTACCATAGCTCTATCTAACGCAAACATGATTTGAAAATCTGTTACGCTATTTAGGTTTGAGTTATACTCATCATCTTCTCCTTCAAGATCTTTTTGCCAATACGCTTCATGACCTACTTTTTCTACCCACGCTTCACCTACAATATTGAAATTGGGATAAGATTCCATGACCTCTTTAACCCATCTTGATAAATAGTCTTTGTAGGGATATACATAAGTATCCATTCTAATGCCGTCCACTCCAGAGTACTCTATCCACCAGATAGAGTTTTGAACAAGATACTTTGCCAAAATTGGATTTCGCTGATCTAAGTCTACAAGTTCAGGGACAAACCAACCTTTTTGAAGTTTGTCTAAATCGTATTGAGAGGCATGCGGGTCAGATTGAACCTCTCCTCTGAAATTGGTTGTGCCATATTTTTCAAAGTCATGCACCCAATCTTTGGTTGGAAGGTCACTCATCCACCAGTGCTGGTCGCCTATGTGATTGTGGATCATGTCCATGATCACTTTCATTTCATTGTCATGACATTTTTGGACGAACGATTTAAATTCTTCATTGGTGCCGAATCTTCTATCTACTTTATAGAGATCAGTGGCGGCATAGCCATGATAGGCACCATAGTTAGGTTTCATGTCATTTTCAAAAGTAGGAGTGAGCCAAACGGCCGTCATTCCTAGTTCTTTTATATAATCTATGTGATCACTAACTCCCTTTATATCTCCTCCATGTCTTCCGTTCGGATTGGATCTGTCAGACTGTTCAAGCATGCCTTTTACAGAATCATTGTCTGGATTCCCATTTGCAAATCTATCTGGCATAAGAAGATAGATCACATCGCTACTGTTGAATCCTTGATTTCTGTTGGTTTCTGCTGATCTTTCTTTTAGCGCGTAAGCTTGATTGATCTTCGTTTTCTTTCCGTCCTTTAGCTTGATTTCAAAAGTTCCAGCTTTGGCATTCTCTGAAATGAGCAGATTTAGGATTAAGTAGTTTGAGCTTTCAACTATCTCTACATTTTGAATGGCTACACCTTCATAGTCTATCTGAGTTTCAAACTGCGATATATCTTCCCCATGCAGCATGATTTGAAGTTCTGGCTTGTCCATTCCTACCCACCAAAATGGAGGATCAATGTGCTGGAGAGTGGATTGGGTATAGGACAACTGAGCGAGCAATAAAGTCGAATAAAAAAGCAGTAGTTTTCTCATTTTTATTCTTTAATAAATTTGAATTTTATGAAGTTATCAAGTAGAAGAATATAATAGCCTGATTTTAGGTCACCTACTTCAATGGAGTCGCTGAAATTACCCATTTTTATTGTTTTTCCTGATAAATTGATGATTTTGAAAGAATGATAGCGCTTATTAGTGCTGAGATGAATCACTTCTTTTGCAGGATTTGGGAAAATGATTTCGGTGTAGGAATTATTTCCTAGCACAATTCTACTGGCAGATATCTCTATTTCGGTAGAAAACCGTTCACCTACGTCATTAAAAGCAGCAATTCGATAGAAGTATTCTTGATTTTTCGACACACTGTCATCTGTAAATGTTTCTAAATCATTTACAGTATCAAGAAGTGTCCAATCTGAACTAGCCTGTTTTCTATAAATATTATATCCTGTATTAATTGAAGATTTATCTACCCAAGAAAGAACGATACCCTCTTCTGAATCTACCCCTTTAAGTTCTACTGGAGCCAAGGGCTTTAAAGTGCTTATCAATTCAGTCTGAGTAGCAGCAAGCTTTACGTCAGTGTAAATCCTAAATTCGCCAGGCTGCAAAGAGAAAGTGGTTGTTCCAGCTATTTCTACAGAATCTCCTTGGTCAAAATAATGATACCATTTTCCATCATGAGGAAATGTAACATCCTGACTTTTTTTAGTTAAATCAAAATTACCAACCACCAATGCATTCATTTCTGATGGATCAGTGGGATTATCTAAATCATTTTGAGTGATTCTTATATATCTGCTGAGATTGTTTCCGCCAACAAAAGTCACTTCTCCTGATTGAAATAGACTATAGTCGGTTTTTAACTTAATTAAAGAAGCGGTAACCTCTTTTAAATTTCTTTTAGTAGCATTTTCAAGGTACTCCCAGGTAGGAGGTTTTTCAGAAACTCTACATCCATCATCTATAGATCCATCAGGACATCTGTTGATCGAGAGATCGAATCCCATTTCACCAAATTGCCAAAGCATTTTGGGTCCAGGTATGGTGTAGAAAAAGGCAGAAGTAGCCATGATTCTTTCAAGTGCTGTATTATCATTTCTGGTTGAATAGTTGGCATTTTCATTTCCATATTCCTTACACTTTACCATAAGTCGTTCTTCATCATGACTTTCCATATAGCCGACTAAATGATGATCATTCCAGTTTCTTTGTGAAGATGAAACACCACTGATATTGCTTTCAGAAGAATAACCCATTGTCAATTGTCCGTATTGATGAGTCATATTGCCCCAGAGCATCATACCATAATCTGATAATTCTTTTTCCTCTGAGTTGTCAGCAAAATGTTCTAAGATGATGTATTCGTTAGAGTTTACCTTCCATATTTCGTCAGCCATTCTTTTTAAGATGGAAATTCTACTTGCATCATATGCTCCCCAATCTCCGAATCCTGTTGTCTGCTTTTGTGTAAAGCCTTTCGATAAGTCGAAACGGAAACCATCTATTTTGTATTCACTCATCCAGTAGTGATTTACACTATCCATATAGGATTTTGTATAACTACTTTCGTGGTTAAAATCGAAGAAGAATCCCAGCACTCCGTGTGGAGCTGCTACATTGAACCATGGATTATCTGAAGTTATTTTACTCCCATCAAAATACATAATGGCATTTGGAGCTGGAATGTCGTGATGATTCATCACAATATCGATGATAACAGCAATACCTAATTTGTGCGCCTCATCAATGAATGCTTTTAGGTCGTTTTTAGACCCATAAGCTTTGTCGGGGGCAAACATGAATGAATTATTATATCCCCAGCTATTATTCCCATTGAATTCAGTAATGGGCATTAATTCTATGGCATTAACTCCTAGTCCATCTAGATAACTAAGTGTGTCTAATAAGCTCTTATAAGACCGATTGTTAGCATCAAAAAAATCTCTAATTAAGAGCTCGTAAATCACTAATTCATCTTCATCTGGAGCTTCAAAATCAGCAACCTTCCAAGTGTAATTTTCCTGATCAGTTTCAATAACTGAAGCTCTTTGGTAGTACCATTTGCTTCTATATGCTTCAGTTGGGTATTCTATAAGGTTTGGATAGATTGAAGATGGTATTTGGCTGTCATCTGGGTCTACTATTTTGTCTGAATAAGGATCCGCTATAAATATTGTTTCATCAACCATATATTGAAAAGCGTATTCTTGGTTTGGAACGAGGTTATCTATTACAAGCCAAAACAGCTCTCCATCCTTATTCATAAGAAAGGCGGGATCAATTGTCCAGTTGTTAAAATCACCTAAAACATATACTGTTTCTTTAAGTGGAGCTTCCAAGCACAGTGTTACTTTGGTTTCATCAGTATGGTAATTGATTCCTTTTTTTATCCCTGAGGGTAGGGGAAGCTCCTGAACAGTACTGCGTATGATATAGCTGAAGCTGACCTCATCATTATCTGTTCCATTTGTCCCTGAAATTATAACTGGGATCTCACCAGTAGTTTCAGTTGGCGTGTGGTTGTATGAATAGCTAGAAACATCATTTACTGTTTCTATCTCTTGATTATTAATGGTTAAAGTAAATGTAGAATTTTCAGATGCATTCACTTCAATTTTGAACGATTCTCCTTGATTAATCAAAAACGAGCTTTGCGTTGGATTTGATAATTGTATACCATAGCCAGTTTGAAGTAAGTCTATAAATATGTCAGAATTTGAATCTGATTTACCTTCTTTGGAGCCATCAGCATTTCGGAAAACCATCCCGATACGATAAATTGGATTCGAAGGAACGTCAAAATAAGTTCTTGGAGATATAGTGATTTCCCACTTATCTGTCTCACCAGCTATCATCGTCATTTCTCCAATACCATCATCTTCACCCCAATTCCCAACAACTTTTTGCCAAGAAGTACCACTTTCAGAATCAAGAATAACACCAGCATGCATATACACTTTAGATGCTCCTTCTAAACTACTAGATCCTAATGTTGCGTCATAGATGATCTTGATTTCTTGATCAGCACTAGTAAGTGCCGGCTCTGTATCAACTTGACAAAAAAGACTGTGCCCGATGAACACAGTCATTAACAACGTAACTATTTTTTTCATTTCCTAGCAGCCTCCACCTGCAGCATCGCATCCAAGATCGAAGTAAGCATCTTCTTCTACTCGATCATCAGTTGAATTCATATCTTTTTTTCTTGCAATAAACAATAGCTGATCTATTTCCACACCTTCAGGTACGTTAGTAAAAAAATCCTCTGGAATGATAGATAAAATGAATTGTCCTTCACCTAAAGCAGTCATTTTTAAGTTGTTATTGTTGCCAACATCAGCCATTTGGGAAATAGGATATTCTACGCCTCCAGCAAATGCTGCTGCATATACATACACTTCATCCAAATTTTGCATAGAAGCTTTCTCCTCCTCACTATTGTCATAGTAAAAGTTGAAAATATCATTAGAGAAAACAGCTTTTGGTCTTGCAAATAATTTCGCACTTTCAAATGGTGGTGGAACTAGTAAAGTAAAGTCAGATGTCTTAAACTCTCCTCCGCCTGCGCTACAATCTCCGCCTCCTCCTCCATCTTTAGCTTTTACAAGCATGGCGAATCCTTCTGCATAAATATCTGAAGCATCTACTCCATAGAACTCTGTGGGTACCATAGTATAACTCCAGATATTATCATCAACCTTTGTCATTCTCAATTCCTCATTTGAATTATTCCATTGACCATTAGCGAATTGAGCTAATCTGCCTGTTTCTTTAGGTTTCCATGTCCATAAATAAAGAGGACCATCTGAGTCGACTAACGTTTGACAATCTCCCTCTGAAATGTCTATGATCAAAGTAATTTCATCGCACGGCAGCCATTCTTCTGGCTCAATAGTCAATTGACATAGTCCACTGAACGATACCAAAAACGTCAATATTCCAATTAATTTTTTCATATCTTTTCTTAATTTCTTTTGAAATAATATTCGTAGCTAGAAATAGTCTTTCCTTCACACTTTCTTTCTACTATTAGAACAAGCGTATCATCATATGATCTTATTGGATCTTTAAGTTTTAGCTGAGTTGTTGAATTTAAAACCACATATTCGGGAAATTCCTCATTGTCGAAAGCCCAGTTTCCATTATTTTCTAAGAAGTTTGGGCCACTACCATGTGAATAAGTGAAGGATGATCCATTGAACTCAATGCCTGCACTTGTAGACGTAAACAATGATGTAAGGTCAGTAGATCTTTTGTTAAGATCTAAGTTATCAACTTGCTTAACCTGATCAAGGCTCCAGTTACCTGCTATTGCTTCAAGGTCATTAAATGGTTCACCTATTTCTAGGTCATCTATTGGACTATTAGTGCAGCCCATTATGATGAATAGTATAAAAATTTTATAATTTTTCATGTTATTTATTACGTTATTTAACATCCACCTCCAGGGTTATTTTGAAAGCCTTGAAATTGTTCCTCATTGGGGAACATTAGAATCATACCATTGCAATCCCAAGAATCACTTCGAATCAAAATATCTTCACCTTCAGCGCCTCTTCTTTTCAGCTGTAATACTCTATCTCCTTCAAACGCCATCTCAACTCTTCTTTCTTCGCGAATGGCAGAAAGAACTTGTTGTTGATTGGCTACAGGACTGATATTTGCAATCCCAGCTCTATTTCTTACCTGGTTTAGGTCAGCCCTTGCTTGATCAAGATCTGAATTTTGAATAGCTAAGGACTCAGCTCTTGTAAGTAGTAAGTCGACAACATGAATCAATGTGACATTAAATATGTTTGAATTGAACTTAGTTGTAACGTAAAATTCACTGCCATCCTCCCTAGTCACTACATCAAACCAATTTGCTCTATTATCGGATGCATTTGCAGTACCTAGATTATACAAATCTTCTGAAACTCTCAAAAAAGGATTTTGAACATCGCTTCTATAAGAACCAATAAAAGTTCCAGACCTATTATCGTTAGCGTTAGGACTAAGAGTATAAAAAACATGTTCGGATGTAATGTTTTGAGAATACCTCGCATTGATATTATTGGTTAAAGAAAATGGTGATCCATTATCTAACACTTGATTCACGAAGTAAATAGCGGAATCATAGTTCTGTTCTTGAAAATAAACTTTTGCTAAGTATCCGTTCGCAGCATAGTTCGTTGCATAAACTCCGTTGTTATCAGGAAGATTTGCTGCAGCATATCTCAAATCTGAAAGAATAGCATCGTATGTTTCCTCTACAGTAGATCTATTAATAGGCTGAGCTCCAGTAGCAAATCTTATTGGTACCCCTAAATGAGAGTTGTCCGAAGTATATCCTGGAGGATGAGCCATAAGGTTTACTGCATCAAAATGTGCTATAGCTCTCAAAAAACGGGCTTCTGCCATCATTCTCAAACGATCGGACTCTTCCATATCAACTCGATCAATCTCTTCTAATAACAAGTTGGATCGGTGAACCATGAAGTATGGCTCCTTATAAAAATTCTGAACATCCTCGTTAAAGATGTTGGTGTTATGATTAAAAACTTCCAAGAGAAAACCTGTAATAAGGGACCCGTCAATATCATCCGATAATATATCAGAAAGACGCTGACTTAATCCATTTTTATAGTTTGCTAGTACATCATATGATGAGTTCAAAAGATCTTGCAGATCTTCTTCGGTTTGAATAGCTTGATCAGCAGGAATGTCGCTTGCGGGTACATCTGTATCAAGAAGATCTTCACATGAAACAAGACCAACGAATATGAAAAGTAATATTATATTTCTCATCTCTAATTAAAAGTTAATGTTTATTCCCACGTTGAAACTCTTTTCTTGAGGAGGTGTCAAAAACGTGATACTACCACTCATATTTCGATCAGTAGAATTTTCAAAATCTCTAGCAATTTCAGGATCAAGTCCTACAAAATTTGTGAAAGTCAGCAAATTTGTAGCTGAGAAGGTAATGGTTGCATTTTTAATCACGTCAGTGATTTTTGGTAGTTGATAAGACAAACTGATGTTTCTCAGTCTTATGAATGAGCCATCATGTAACCATAAGTCTGTATTGATATCTGCATTCGCTGAACCATGCGTCACAGATTCTAAAGTTAATCTTGGATATGTGGCTATATCTCCGGGCTCTCTCCAACGATCAAAAACATCTCTTCTCATATTCCAATCAGTAATTACACCAAGTTGCCTTTTGGAAGAGGAATCGTAAATATCACCTCCTTTAGTGAAGACAAATAAGAAAGAAAAATTCCAATTTTTGTAAGTAAATGTATTTGTGATTCCGCCTGTAAAGTCGGGTAGCACACTACCAAGAGGAACTCTGTATGCTGGATCCCAATCCATAGTCTCTTCACCATTTTTATCTAGATAGATAGGTAAGCCTGTTTGAGGGTCGACACCTGCGAATTTTACAAGAAAGTTGGTTCCAATTGGTTGCCCAACAATGATTCGTGTGTCGTTTGTTCCTCCTTCTATTGCATCTTCAGAAAAGTCTCCAATTGATTCTACATTGTTTGCATTTTTAGAAATATTGAAGTTAGTCGTCCATTGAAAAGCTCCATTATCGATATTCGTAGTTGAAACAGATAACTCTATTCCTTGATTGGAAATTTCAGCAAAATTGTCAAAATACTTATCGTCAATTCCTGTTTGCGGAGGTAATGCAATTTCTCCGATTACGTCCTTTGTATACTTATAGTAGTAGTCAAGTTCAATAAGGATTCTATCATTTAAAAAGCCCAGTTCGAATCCAGCATCATAGCTATTAGTTGTTTCCCACTGTAAGTCAGGGTTTGCATATCTAACAGGAAAAAGAGTCGGGTTAAAAGCATATCCTACGTCATTTCCATTACCTCTACGCTGAAAAGAATCTCTCCATTGATTAGGTGGAAAATCTGAGTTTCCTGTAATTCCAAAGTTGGCTTTTAACTTAAGAAGGCTAATAACGTTATTTCCTTTCAAGAAATCTTCTTCACTTGCAAACCAACTTGCCCCAATTGTTGGAAAAAAACCAAATTGATTTTCAGGGCCAAATTTCGAAGAACCATCTGTTCTCAATGTTGCTTGAAAGAAGTATTTATTGGAAATGTTGTAATTGAATCGGGCAAAGAAGCTTGCGAATTTGGTGACTTCACTATTAATTCGTTCACCAGGGATTCTTAAGGAGTCAAATTCAACAAAAGGATCAAAGCGCAATTGTTCATCTACATTAATTGCTCCTTTCCCTGTCAATGCATTTCTTACTGACTGTTGATATTCAGCACCAACTAGTACTTTTAGTGTGCTTCCGTTTATATCGAATGTGTAATCTGCTGTAAGCGTCCCGTTATAATTATCAACGTCTGATATATTAGCAAATGCTTGACCAACAATATCGTCTCTTCCTACCCATTCTCCTGCTTCCCATTTATCATCGTTTGTTTTGAAATAATCATATGAACCTCCAAGTGATAAATTAATACCATTATCGAATTGATGGCGAATGTTTAAATTGGTAATGATTCTTTGATCTATTGTATTCCAGTCGGTTAAAGATTGCTGCCTTACTGGATTTGATATTCCTACTCGAAAGGAACCATCGTCATTATAAACAGGATAAATAGGTAATGAAGTTGACATGGCATTTCCAAGTCCTCCACTCCATGCAGCATTTACACGCTCGTTATTACCTCTCACATAAGAGGCTGATAGTGATATTTTTGTTTGATCACTGATGTCATAATCCGCATTTATTCTTCCACTCATTCTTTCATAGCTATTTCCTGCGAGATAGCTTTCATTATCTGAATAGGATACACCAGAATAAAGTCTAAGTTTTTTCCATCCCTTGTTCCAAGAGAAATTGTGTTCTTGTTTAAAACCAGTTTGGGTGGTTAAGTCCCACCAATCTGTATCTATGTTTCTTCTTTGAATTTCTTCCCAAGTCATGTCGTTTGGAAGTGTAGCACGACCAGTGTTACCATCATTTTCCCAAGCTTCTTGATAGAGCTGTAGATATTGCTGTGTATTCAGCATTCTTGGTTTGGCTACTGGCTCAGAGATCCCAATTTTTGTAGAGTAATTAAAAGAGTTTTGGTTTGATTTTCCTCTTTTGGTAGTTATTAGAACGACTCCATTAGCACCTCTTGATCCATAGATACCAGCTGCTGCAGCATCTTTCAATATTTCTATTGAGGCAATATCATTTGGGTTTATTGTAGCTAATGGATTAGTATTCATAGCTCCTTGATTTCTACTAGCATTTGTAAATTGGCTTTGAGTAATTGGAATACCATCTACAACATATAGCGGATCTCCTCCAGCAGAAATTGAACTTATACCTCTTATTCTAATTAATGAACCAGAACCAGCTAAACCACTACTCTGAATAACCTGAACACCTGCTGCTTTTCCTTGTAATGCAGCTTCAAATGATGGAGTTTGAACTTCCATGAGTTCAGCACCTCCAATTCTTGAAATAGAGCCTGTTATTTCTCTCTTTTTCAATGTGCCATATCCAACTACTACAACTTCATTTAGCTCAGTTAAATCAACTTCAAGCGCAATGTCAATAGTTGTTTGATTGTTGACATTCATTTCTACGCTTTTATAGCCTATGTAAGAGAATACTAGCGTTGCATTTGGTGATACTTGCAACGTATAGTTACCATCCAAATCAGTACTAGCTCCGTTTGTAGTACCTTTTATTTGAACAGTTACACCAGGTAAAGGTGTATTATCATCTGCATCTTTCACAACTCCTTTTACTGATTGCGCATGTAAAGGCAATAAGGAGATAAGGAAAAGAAGTGGAAGAAATTTTTTAAGAATTAGTACTCTCATGTTTCAGCTAGATTTAGTTCATATTTCTTTAATAGATAGAGGAAAAAAAAGGTGGCGTTATCGCCACCTTTTTTATAAATCTTAGTTCGCTGGATTTTCTCTCCAGAAACCGAATACAGCCTTCACATCATTTCCACTGCTTGCTTCAGATATATTAACAGCGGCAGTACCACCATCACCATCAACTCTTGTAGCAGCTCCTTTCCACCAATCAGCACCATGAGAGGCTTCTTCGTAGAAAAATTGCATCTGATCATCAGCTTGAAGGACTAAATCAATATAGTAGCATCCATCACTAATCTTTGTCATTAGATAGTCGTTGCTTACTGTCCCCCAAACATCAGCTCCATTGATTTTACCAGTCACATACATATCTCTTTCACCAAGACTTGTATTAACATTTATTTGAACTCTGGTCATGCTGCCAGCAACTGCATCAAGTCCACTATCATCACAAGGGAATTCCAATAAACTTAATGTTGCATCTCCTCTACCAACAGCACCTTGTGCATCAGTTGCTAACACTTGGATTGCATAGGTACCGAGCTCATATCCATCAATAGAAAGGTTTTCAGAGTAGGTCCCATCTGATGCTACAGTAACACTACCTGATGCTACTTCAGCTTCGTTTTCATCTAATACAAAATAAGACGCAGATGATAATGCTGATTGAGTAGTAAGAGCTAAAACTACTTTTCCTTTAATATCTATAGAAGTTGTTCCTGAACCAGAGATCACATCAACTGTTGAGTTATCCTGAACGTCAGGATTATAGTCTTTCCATGTTTGGATAGCATCAAGAGTTACATAGTTAGCATTAGCCTCAACCATTCTATTATCAACTTCTTCACCCTGAGATCCTTTTTCGACGAAATCCCAGCCATTAGTGGTTCTTACCATCTTAAATTCTTCCACTCCAGTATTTGCTACTTGAATGTAGAAAGTTTGCGTGCTTTCAGAATCTACATAGCTGGTCAATGGGTGAGTACCAGAAGTTGGATCCCATGCTCCAGCTCCAGTTTCATCACCTTGATGAGCGCCAACCATATGAATTTGATTCTCACCAGAATAGTCTGTGATTTCATCAGGAACAGATGCTACCATAACAGTTGTTTGACCATCTGTATAAGCTGGAAGGGCTGTTAACGTAATAGATTGAGTTGAAGATTTTCCATCTGTATCTGTTACTGTTACTTCGAGCGTGTGATCGCCAAGAACCACATCTGCTGGGATAGTTAAGTTACTATTGAAACTGAAAGAAGCGTCAGCCACATCTGCTTCAGCAATATCAATCACAGTCACTGTCCCATTACCTACTTTGATAGAAACAGTACTAATTTCAACATCATCAGCGATAGCTATTGAAGAAGCTGTTTGACTACCAGCAACGATAATAGCTCCATCTGCAGGAGCATTAATTGTTATACTTGGACTTTCTGCATCTACTGCAGCCGTAGGTCCATCATCTTCGCCACACGAAGTTGTAAAAATAAGAGCCCCAAGTGCTACCGTCATACTTAGGAATTTAAGTGCATTTTTCATGATAATTATTAGTTAATTTTATTGTTAATTATGCTTGCCAGTAGAACCTACATTTTTAAAATATTTTCAATCCTACATTTCGAATCTTATGAATTCCGCAATACCAACCAACACTTTGGAGGTTTTTTTATAAGTATTTTTTCACGCAAACGTTTGCAATTCAGACTTTTATAAAGCTGAGCAACTAGAATTGATGTATTTGACTAACTTTCTAACATGAAAAGGCAAACAATAACAATCAAGGATATTGCTAAAGAATTGGGTATTTCACCCTCAACGGTTTCTAGAGCTCTTAAGGATCATTTTGAAATTAGTGCCGAGACTATAAAAGCCGTTAAGCGTGTAGCTAAAGAATTGAACTACCAACCAAATTCGCTTGCGCTTAGCTTGAGGTATAGTAAATCAAATACCATTGGGGTAATCATTCCAGAGATTGTTCACTTTTTCTTTTCTACTGTAATAAGTGGTATTGAAGATATTGCACAAAGCAACGGGTATAATGTAATTATCACACAATCCAATGAATCCCAAGAGCGCGAGATGGTCAATATCCAAACACTATTCAATAATAGGGTGGATGGAGTGTTGGTCTCTATTTCCAAAAACTCTTCTGATCATTCTCACTTTGAAGCACTTCAACAAAAAGGGTTACCCATTGTGTTTTTTGATCGAGTCTCTGATACCGTTGAATCAAGTAAGGTTACTGTAGATGATTTTATGGGAGGCTATCAAGCGACTGAACATTTGCTGCAACAAGGATATAAACGAATTGCGCATTTGGCAGGGCCAACTTCTCTTGATATTACACAAGAAAGGTTGAATGGTTTTAAAAAGGCACATAAGGATGCTAGCGCAGAGTGGGATGAAGACTTAATTCTATTTGATAGAGCTTCTACTGAGATGGAAGCCTACAGTGCTACTTTCGATTTACTAAAAACAAAAAATCCAGACGCTCTTTTTGCTTCCAATGACTTAGCAGCTATGGGAGCTATTAAGGCTGCTCAGAAATATGGTAAGAATGTGCCTCTTGATTTTGGAGTGGTAGGATTCAGTAACTGGCAATTTACAGCTCTTACCAATCCGTCTATTACAACTGTGGAGCAGCAAGGCTTTGAAATGGGACAGCATGCCGCTGAACTTTTGATCAAGCAAATTGAATCAAAAGAGGTAGAAGATACTTATGAATCCATTAAGCTTGAGACTAAGCTTATTGTGCGTGAATCTTCAATAAAATCGTAGTTCCTTTTACAAATTCCTAATAATCAGCACTTTCGCAACCGTTTGCGTTACTTTTTTTGAATTATTGATAGGGTTTCAACTAATAATATTCATTAATTTGAGTTGACACCACCAGTTTAACCGGAAGAAATCTATCATGATCGGAACTATAAATAATGAGCGAAAAAGTAAAATAGAAATGGCGAAAAGCTTAACCTCACATCAAATTAATGAGCGTGGGATTGAGTTAAAATCTGAAGTCCTGAATTATGATTTAATCTTTTATACAGAAGATATTGTCAGAATTCATCAGTACAATGGATCGCAGGATACCAATCCATATTCTGTTATACAATCGGCACAATTAGTAAAATTTTCAGTTGAAGAGAATGACCTATCCATTATTCTCATTTCGAAGAAGATAGATGTAGTTATAAACAAGACGCCTATTCTTTTTACATTTTTAGATAAAGAGGGTAAAGTGATTAATCAGGATGATCAAGGCCTTGGAACTCAGCGTCAAGGAACACAATCTACTGTATATAAAAAATTACAAGAAGGAGAAAGATTTGTTGGGTTAGGCGAAAAGACAGGGCCTCTTGATCGTAGAGGGAATGGTTATGAAAATTGGAATACAGATCACTTCGCTTACGATATTGAGGCTGATCCTTTATATGCTTCCATACCATTTTATGTGGGAATTCATGGGGGCCTGAGCTATGGGATTTTTGTTGATAACTCATATAAAAGTCACTTCAATTTCGGAGCTTCAAATAATCGATTTTCCAGCTTCTCAGTAGATGCTGGAGATATGGATTATTACTTTATTAATGGTTCTGTTTCTGAGATTATTAAATCTTACACATGGCTTACTGGCAGAATGACATTACCGCCGATGTGGAGTATTGGATATCAGCAGTGCAGGTATAGCTACTACCCAGATACAGAGGTATTAGATGTCGCTAAAAAATTCAGAGATAAGGATATTCCTGCAGATGTCATCGTATTGGATATCCATTATATGGAAGAATACAAAATTTTTTCTTGGGACAAAGAGCGATTCCCTTATCCAGATCAAATGGTGGATCTTTTAAAAGAAATGGGCTTTGAGGTAGTGGTAATTTGTGATCCGGGTATAAAAATGAAAGAAGGATACCACGCCTTCGACGAAGGAATAAAGGAGGATGTGTTTTTAAAATATCCTGACGGAAGCTTTTACGAAGGAGAAGTATGGCCAGGCTGGTGTCATTTCCCTGATTTTACAAATGAGCAAACAAGACTTTGGTGGCAAAAAATGATGAAAACCTACACAGATATTGGTATTAAGGGTTTTTGGAATGATATGAATGAGATAGCCACATGGGGGCAGTCTCTTCCTGACAATATTGAATTTGATTTTGAAGGCGAAAGTGGGACTTCTAGAAAAGGAAGAAATATCTATGGAATGCAAATGGCTAGAAGCGCATTTGAATCTGCAAAAGCCAATCTGGACAATAAACGTCCATTTAACTTGACTAGGGCAGGGTTTGCTGGTGTTCAACGATATAGTGCACTTTGGACTGGGGATAATGTGGCTAACGATGATCACATGATGCTGGGAGTGAGAATGGTGAATAGCTTAGGTATTTCTGGTGTAGCATTTTCTGGGTATGATGTTGGTGGGTTTGCAGGAAATGGCCAAAGCAATCTTTTTGCAAGGTGGATTCAAGTCGGTGCGTTTTCTCCGTTTTATAGAGGACATTCCATGATCAATTCTCATGACTCAGAGCCATGGGCTTATGGAGAAGAGGTGGAGGAAATTTCTAAGAATTATATTCGATTACGATATAAACTGCTTCCATACATCTACAACTTGTTTTTGGTAGCCTCTGAAGAAGGGCTCCCAATCACTCGTAGTTTATGCGTTGATTATACACACGATGATAAGATTTACGAAGAGAGTTTTGAGAATCAATATTTATTTGGAGAGGCTATTTTAGTTGCTCCTATTCGAAGTGATGCTGTTTTTTCGAAAGTGTATCTACCAAAAGGTGTCTGGTACGAATTCTTTACTGATGAAAAAATAGAAGGAGGTCGGGAGTTACTTAGGGAATTTGCGCTTGAGCATTTACCACTTTTTGTGAAAGGCTCTTCTATCATTCCTGTATACCCTAAAGTATCTGACAATTCTAAAAAGATTGGAGAGATACTTGAACTACACTTTTATAACGGAACAGAGGAAAATTCTTTTGATTACTATGAAGATGATGGCACTTCTTATGATTTTGAGAATGACCAATTCCATAGAAGAACGATTAATTTCGATCCAACAGAGAATCAAATAGTTATTGGCAAAGCACTAGGGTCGTATCAGACAAATATTAAGAATATCAAGTGCATTTTACATGGATTTGATAATGTTGACCTGAAAAACGGCAAAATGAGTAAAGGACCCTATTCATTCGTGTGTCCAATATCCAACTTTGATCCATTTGAAAAAGAAAATAGAGACAATCTAAAAATTGAAAATGTACAATCTTTTGAAATTGCTAACACTAACGAAGAAATGGTTTTTTCTTGGTAGTCTTCTCTTAGTTTTTTCTTCTTGTCATAAACGATCAGAGATTACAGTATTGGAAGATGCCCTCATAATCGGTAATGCGTCACCGATATTGTTGGGATTGGATCAGACTCTTATACCTATCACGGACTATGTTCTTGATCCATTACGAATCGACTCAATAACTTCCGATGGACCATTTCAAATAGAGATTGATAATTCTTCTGTTATTCTAAGAGGTAGGCCAACGAAGGTTCTTAATACAATAACATTTTGGAGGAACGGAGTAGGTGAAAGTGTTTTATTGAAACCAACAAAGAAAAGTTTATACTCTTTTTTATATCAAGGGGAAGCAAAAAAAGTGCAAATAAAAGGAGAGTTTAATGCCTGGAATCCAAGTACTACTACTCTAGAGAAGAAGGGAAAGGCATTCTCTACATATGAACTTTTAAGTCCTGGTAGATATCAATACCTATTAGTTGTGGATGGGAAAGAAATGATTGATCCTTTAAACCCAGATTCTGTGAGTAACGGAATGGGGAGTTGGAATTCATTGCTAACTATTTCCGGCCCAGCGAAGGAGAAAGTACCTGTTGTTAAAACTAAATCAACTAAGAATAATGCAATTATATTAAGTCATATAAACTCACCAAAATGGGTTTATGCTTTTTGGAATAATCAACTTCTTCCACAGGAGTATATTCAAATTACAGATCAAGAAATTGTTGTATCTATCCCAGAAAACGCAAAAAATGTAGAGCGATCTACAATTCGCTTGTGGGCATACAATGACGAAGGAGTTAGTAATGATATATTGATTCCGCTACAGAATGACCAAGTGATTCTATCTTCAAAAGATATCAAACGAAGTGATTTTCATGCTATGATCATGTACTTCTTGATGGTGGATAGGTTCAATAATGGTAATTCGGGAAATGATGCTCCATTGAATATCCCTGAAGTACATCCTAAAGCAGATTATTTCGGGGGCGATTTAGAGGGCGTTACTCAAAAAATCAATCAAAATTATTTTCAAGAGTTAGGAGT
>CAYGTD010000015.1:0-5171 GCA_964352725.1 uncultured Roseivirgaceae bacterium | reverse complement strand
TCCTGAAGGTGCTTATGGTAAGTATCCAGAGCCTGAAACCAGCTTTTCTGGTTATCATGGTTATTGGCCCATCTCAAATGTCAAAGTAGATTATCGATTTGGTTCTTCGGATCAATTCAGAGAGTTAGTTGATCAGGCACATGAGAATGAAATGAATGTGCTTTTGGATTATGTAGCCAATCATGTACATGAGGAACACCCCATTTATCAAGAAAATCCAGACTGGGCTACTAATTTATACTTACCGGATGGTTCGCTAAATACAGAACGTTGGGACGATCACCGATTGACTACCTGGTTTGATACGTTCATGCCTACGCTTGACTTATCTCGCGAGGAGATTGTAAATCCAATGACTGATTCAGCCATGTTCTGGCTCAAAGAATACGGTATTGATGGGTTTAGACATGATGCCACAAAGCATATTCCAGAGATTTTCTGGAGAGTACTTACACAAAAAGTGAAGAAGCTTTCCAAGGAATCAGGCGATCCAACTTTTCAAATAGGAGAGACGTACGGAAGTCCTGAATTGATAAAGAGCTATATCAGTACTGGTATGCTCGATGCACAATTCGACTTCAATATGTATGATAAGGCGGTTTCTGCGTTTGCAGATGCTCAAAATGGGTCATTAAAGGACTTAGCATCATCATTAGAGCAAAGCATTAAATACTTCGGGGATCATAATCTCATGGGCTATATCACTGGAAATCAAGATAGACCAAGGTTTATCTCCTATGCTGATGGGTCACTTCAGTTTAGCGAAGACACCAAGTACGCCGGTTGGAATAGAGAAATTAGCATTCAGGATACATTGGGTTATCAGAAACTATCAGCGCTCACAGCCTATATGATGGTTATTCCGGGAATTCCTTGCATCTACTATGGTGATGAATATGGATCGCCAGGAGGAGGAGACCCAGACAACAGACGGCAGATGAAGTTTGATGGATTGGATAAATACGAACAAGCCACTAGAGATCGAACAAGAAAATTGATTCAGCTAAGAAAGAACAACTTGTCACTGATTTACGGAGATACAGAGATAGCAATTGCTGAAAAAAACCTGTTGATGCTGTCTAGAAGCTATTTTGATAATAAAGTAATTGCTGTATTCAATACTTCTGATCAAAGCGCCGAGGTAGATATTGAGGCAGGAGGGAATAGTAATTTCTATGGGAAGGTATCGGGCCAAAAGATGATCCTTCCACCTTATTCATTTGATATTATCACATATAATTAAATCATGCATAAACTAATCAAAGTAACCTTTATACTAGTTTTCATTTGGTCATGTACGCCACAAGAGAACACTTCACTTGAAGAAAATGAAGTCATATTATTTCCTGAGAGAGCGAAAGATATGGTCATTTATGAAGTCAATATTCGTCAGTATACACCTGAAGGAACGTTCAATGCTTTTGCTGAGCATCTTCCACGACTAGAAGAATTGGGAGTTGATATACTATGGGTAATGCCAATTCAACCGATTGGTGAGAAAAATAGAAAAGGAGGACTTGGAAGCTATTATTCTATCAAAGACTATACTGCTATAAATCCTGATCACGGTACTTTAGCCGATTTCAAAAGGCTGGTTTCTGAGGCACATGATAGAGGAATGTTAGTCATTTTAGATTGGGTGGCAAATCATACAGCATTTGATCATGCATGGACAAAAATAGATGGATATCATACCACAGATTCGTTGGGAAATATTATATGGCCTGAAGACACTGATTGGAGCGATGTTGCAGATCTCAATTATGACAATATGGATATGCAGAATGCCATGATTGATGAAATGAGATGGTGGGTAACAGAAGTCGATATTGATGGATTTAGATGCGATGTTGCAGGCTTTGTGCCAATGGAGTTTTGGGATCGCGCGAAGGATTCGCTTGATGTGGCGAAAGACTTATTTATGCTAGCAGAATGGGATGAGCCAAAGATGCACTCCTCTTTTCATATGACCTACGGCTGGGGGATGCACCATCAAATGAATGAAGTAGCGAAAGGGCATAAGAATGTAGATTCTCTAGCGGCTTTTGTCAATGATGATAACGAGAGATATGGCTCAAAAGCCATTCGAATGAATTTCACCACCAATCATGATGAAAATTCATGGAATGGAACTGTCTTTGAGCGATTTGGTGAGGGGCATAAAGCATATGCTGTTTTTGCATTCACTATACAAGGTATGCCGTTGATTTACAGTGGTCAGGAGGCAGGTCTAGATAAGCGACTGGCTTTTTTTGATAAAGACTCCATCGATTGGAGTGATGTTAAATATCAATCATTCTACAAATCACTGATTGATATAAAAAAGTCTAATCCAGCACTTTACAATGGTGAATACGGTGGAAAAGCGGAGTTTATCAACTTAGGAAATCCAAATGTGATCGCATATTCAAGAGCTAAAGGAGATAATAAGGTTATGACGATAATTAACCTATCTAATGAAGATCAAGAGATAGATCTTTCAAATTCAGACATGGATTTTGAAGATTATTTCACAGGTGAAAAAATCACTTCGGATCTAACAACTGTGACCTCATTTCAGTATCTGGTAGGGTCTAAATAATCAATAACTATGAGCAACATTTCTATCAACTCAGAGAAGCCGAGACTTAGCTTTTGGCAAATTTGGAATATGAGTTTTGGGTTCCTTGGAATTCAATTTGGATTTGCCCTGCAAGGAGGATTCATGTCTAGGATTTTTCAAACTTTAGGGGCTGGAAAGGATGAAATTCCGATGCTTTGGATAGCTGCCCCACTCACTGGATTATTAATTCAACCAATCATTGGCTATCTCAGTGATAGAACATGGCATCCAAAACTAGGACGTAGAAGACCCTATTTTTTAATGGGGGCTATTTTGAGTTCGTTTGCTCTTTTCTTTATGCCATATTCATCAGCTCTATGGATGGCAGCAGGATTTCTTTGGATCTTGGATGCCTCTGTTAATATAAGTATGGAGCCATTTCGTGCACTCGTTGCAGATAAACTGCCAGAGTCTCAGAGATCGTATGGTTTTGTAGTTCAAACATTAGTAATTGGAATTGGTACTTGGGTAGCAAGTAATCTTCCAGCTTTTGTAACTAAACTCGGCGTTACCAATGAAGCAGCTTCTGGTATTATTCCAGATAGTGTAAAGGTAGCATTTGCTGTTGGTGCTTTCGTTTTCTTAGCAACCATTCTCTACACTATTTTCACTACGAAGGAGTATCCGCCAGAAGATTTAGAATCATTCAAAAAATCCAATGAAGAAAGTAAAGGACTATTTAATGGAGTAAAGGAAATTATAGGAAATATTACAGGAATGCCATCTGTAATGAAGAAGCTGGGAGTAGTTCAGTTCTTTTCTTGGTTTGCGTTTTTTACTATGTGGAGTTTTGCAACTCCTGCTTTAACAGAACATGTCTTTAATGCGGGCGATCCCTCTACAGCGGAATACAATGATGCAGCAAATCAAGTGGGCACAGCCATGGGAACATATGGACTTTCATCAATGATCGTCGCTTTGTTTTTGGCTTTTATAACCAGTAAAATATCTATCAATAGAAAGTATTTGCATATGACAAGCTTATGCATTGGTGGATTAGGATTTATATCTATGTATTATATCAGTGAACCATGGATGCTTCACCTTTCTTTTTCAGCTATTGGTATTGCTTGGGCTAGTATTTTATCTATGCCTTACGCAATGCTTTCAAGTGCTATTGACGCTAAGAAAATGGGAGTTTATATGGGGCTGTTCAATATGTTCATTGTGATACCTCAAATAGTTGCTGCCCTAGGCGGCATTAACTTTTCTTACAAATTACTTTTTGGTGAAGCTACCATTAACACCATGTTGTTAGCCGGTACTTCTTTGATAATTGCTGGCCTAGCAAATTTGATTATCACTGACAAAAATGTAATTTCGGGTTAATGAAGAAACTGGCAATAGGAATAGATATAGGAGGGACCAATACAAAATTTGGAATAGCTGATAGAGATGGAAATATTTTAGCTCAATCTAGAATTAAAACTCAAGGTTTTACAGATTATCGAATTTTCATCGCAGAGCTGAAAAAAGAAATTGAAAAGCTTTACTCGTTAGATGAGGTTATTGGGGTGGGAGTGGGGGCACCTAATGCCAATTATTACGATGGAACAATTGTAAATCCTCCTAATCTTCCATGGAAAGGAATCACGCCTTTTGCTCAAGAGATCAAGAGTGTATTTGGGTTGGAATGCGTATTGACTAATGATGCAAACGCAGCAGCACTAGGGGAAATGGTGTATGGCAAGGCAAAAAACATGAAAGATTTTGTGGTGTTAACTGTAGGCACGGGCTTAGGAAGTGGGATTGTTGTCGGTGGCGATTTAGTTTATGGAAAGCATGGTTTCGCAGGTGAACTGGGACATACAATGGTAAGTGCTAATGGACGTGAATGCGCATGTGGGAAGAAGGGATGTCTTGAAACTTATGTAAGTGCAACAGGTATAAGAAGGACGGTTTATAAACTACTGGCGGACTATACAGCTCCAAGCATTTTACGCTCTATCAGTTTTGATGATTTGAGTACTCGAACTATCTCAGAAGCAGCCTCCAAAGGAGATAAAATTGCGATTGAGGCTTTCAAGTATACTGGAAGAGTTTTGGGAATGAAGCTTTCTGATTTTGTAGTACATACTGATCCAGAAGCTATATTTTTGTTAGGAGGTTTAGCTCAAGCAGGCGATCATATTTTTACCCCCGCTCAAGAAAACATGGAAAAATTTTTAATGCCATTGTTTCTTGATATGAAAATACAACTGCAACCTTCAGGATTGAGAGATGACGATGCACCTATCTTAGGAGCTTCAAGTCTTGTTTGGAAATATTTGGCGAATTAGCCTTGAGATTAATAAAAGAAAAATGAAAAATATTGGAGTTCTCACTTCAGGAGGCGATGCGCCAGGTATGAATGCATGTGTGCGTTCAGTTGTAAGGAGTGGGGTAAGTTTAGGGTTAAATGTTTATGGAATCCGCTACGGATACAATGGAATGATCAATGGAGACATTCAATTGATGAAATCCCACTCTGTAAGTAATATTTTGCAGCGTGGAGGGACCATATTAAAGTCCGCCAGAAGTGAAGAATTTAGAACGAAGGAAGGTAGAAAAAAAGCATATGATAACCTTC
>CAYGTD010000014.1:0-28623 GCA_964352725.1 uncultured Roseivirgaceae bacterium | reverse complement strand
CTTTTCATGTGGCGGTAGTTATATCTTGATTTTCAGCTTAGCATGATAAGTAAAACAACGACCGTCAATACTGAAAGTAAAAATCTAACGTAACTCATAACTTTAAAATTTAGCATTCACAGTATTAGTATCTATTTCTATTATAAACCCCTAATCGTTTCTTTGAATAAGTTAATTAATTCGATGAAATGAAGGTATAGGTACGTAGACCTTCTCTAAAATTAGAAGTCACTTCATGCGATGAATTTTTTATGGATTCAATCTCCCACACTTGAGTGCTGTCGCCAATTTCAACAGTCAGCAAGGTTTCAGATCTATTGATGCTCCAAAATCCTGTTACTGCAGGATCATCATTAGGATCACATTTAGTAGCTCCTTCATTGATCTCGTATCGGCCGTCTGGATAATAGGTGATGAAATTATCAGTGACACATCTATGAGGTGTTACAGTTCCTATCTCAATGGTGATGTGGTTGACTTGGTAAGTTTTGCCAAATTCATTTACTCCAGCAATAAGCTCATAGGTGTTGGTTGGGGTAGGATGTTCTTGATAGCAAGAGGAGAGTAGGAGTACAAAAAATAATGGGGTAATTCTTAAGGTTTTCATAGGAATGGGTTTTACCTATGTCAACATATTTAAGAATTACCCCTAAAATTGAGTTGTACTTTGGGTTAAGCTAGTACCTCTTTCACTTTTTCAGCTGCATCTTTCAATACAATTGCTGAAGTTACTTTAAGTCCCGACTCTTCAATGATTTTAGCTCCCTCTTCAGCGTTTGTTCCTTGAAGTCTTACAATAATTGGGACATTGATATCACCTATTTTTTTGTATGCTTCTACCACACCATTCGCTACTCTATCGCAACGAACAATTCCACCAAAGATGTTAATAAGTATTGCTTTTACTTTTGGATCTTTCAAAATAATTCTGAATCCAGCTTCTACAGTTTGCGCGTTTGCCCCACCCCCTACATCTAGGAAGTTAGCAGGCTCACCACCAGAAAGCTTAATGATATCCATGGTAGCCATTGCCAATCCAGCTCCATTCACCATGCAACCAACGTTTCCGTCTAGTTTAACATAGTTTAAGCCTGACTTACCAGCTTCTACTTCCGCAGGATCTTCTTCAGATAAGTCCCTCAATTCAGCAATGTCTTTATGACGATAAAGAGCATTATCATCAATGTCTACTTTTGCATCTACAGCAAGTATTTTGTTGTCTGATGTCTTTAATACTGGATTGATTTCAAATTGAGCTGCATCGGTTCCAACATAAGCAGCGTAAAGTGCATAGATGAATTTCACCATTCCTTTAAATGCTTCTCCTTCAAGCCCAAGTGCAAATGCAACTTTTCTAGCTTGGAAACCTTGGAGACCTACCGTTGGATCGATCCACTCCTTCATGATTTTATCAGGAGTCTCCTCAGCAACTGTCTCAATATCCATACCGCCTTCTGTAGACGCCATGATGATGTTTTTACCTGTCCCTCTATCTAGCAAAATCGATAGATAATACTCCTTTGGTTCAGAATCGCCTGGATAATAAACATCCTGAGCAATCAATACTTTATTTACTTTCTTTCCTTCTTCACCTGTTTGGTGAGTTACCAAAGTACCGCCAAGAATGGCTTTTGCCTTAGGGCCTACTTCATCCAAACTTTTAGCAAGAACTACTCCGTGTGAACCTGTTTCTTTAACTGTTCCTTTTCCTCGACCTCCTGCATGTATTTGTGCTTTGATAACGAACCAGCTAGTGCCCGTTTCGCTTTTCAATTCTTTCGCAGCTTCAATAGCCTTATCAGCAGTGTCAGCAACAATACCTTCCTGTATGGCTACCCCGTACGATTTTAGTATTTCCTTGGCTTGATATTCGTGAATATTCATCTGAGTATATTGATTTTCAAATTAGGAGCAAGTTTTGCTCTGGTTATGAAGTAAATTTTCTGCGAAGCTAAGCTATCAGCAACGTATTATCAAGTGTGGAAGACTGTTTCACTAGAGAAGTAATCTTATCTTTGTAAGATATGTTGAAAGCGGAAAGGATTCACAAATCTTACAATGGACTTCATGTTCTAAAAGGGGTCGACTTAGCAATTGAAAAAGGAGAAATTGTATCAATCGTAGGTGCCTCTGGAGCGGGCAAAAGTACACTTCTTCACATATTGGGTACTCTAGATCATGCTGACAAAGGAAATGTAGAAATAAATGGCACCAATGTGGCATCATTAGGATCTAAAAAGATCGCTGCTTTTAGAAATTCAGAGATTGGGTTTATTTTTCAATTTCATAATTTATTTCCAGAATTTTCAGCAATTGAAAATGCGTGTATTCCAGCTTTTATAAAAGGGGATAATGGAGCAAGGATTAGAGCGGAAAAGATTTTAAAAAAATTAGGATTGGGTGCTCGATTAGATCATAAACCGTCAGAACTATCTGGTGGAGAACAACAAAGAGTTTCCGTAGCGCGTGCTTTAATTAATGATCCATCTATTGTATTTGCAGATGAACCAAGCGGGAATTTAGATTCTCAGAGCGCGTCTGACTTGCATCAATTATTTTTTGACTTACGAAATGAGTTTGGTCAAACGTTCGTCTTGGTTACGCATAATCAAGACTTAGCTAATATGGCCGATCGAAAGCTTGAAATTGTAGACGGTATTATTGCTAAATGAGACTGAGCCAAGGTGTTAAATTTATGCTGTTGGCATCTTTTACCTTCACCATAATGAAGGTTTGTGTAAAGTATGTTCCTCATATTCCAGCTATCGAAATCATTTTCTTTCGTTCGGTTATTTCAATGGTTATCAGTCTTTACTTTTTATTAAAGCAAAGAGTAAATATTTGGGGAAACAACAAGCCAATATTAATTGGGAGAGGCGTCTCTGGAGCTATTGCGTTGATTATATACTTTTCTTTGTTGCAACAAATCCCGCTAGCAACCGCATCAACGCTGCAATATTTGGCGCCTATCTTCACAGCCGTACTTGGAATTTTTATTGTAGGTGAAAAAGTAAAACCGATTCAGTGGCTCTTTTTCGCTGTGTCCTTTTTCGGTATTTTAGTGATTCAAGGATTTGATCCTAGAATATCTCTTGTTCATTTAGTGATGGGAATTAGTGCCTCTCTTTTTATGGGATTAGCATATAATTTTATTCGAAAACTAAAGACAAGTGAGCACCCCTTGGTAATCATATTCTATTTCCCACTTATTATTTTACCCATATCTGCAGTTTGGTCATCGTTCGTTTGGGTAACTCCAGTTGGCTATGACTGGATCATATTGATTGCCATAGGACTTATCACACAAATTGCTCAGTTTTTAATGACAAAGTCATATCAAAAAGAAGAGTTAAGTAAGGTTTCTATACTTAGCTACATAAGTATTATTTATTCTTTACTTTTTGGGTATTTCCTATTCGATGAGACATATAACCTGGTGACGTATCTGGGAATGACATTGGTTTTAGGTGGCGTTATTTTGAATGTGATGTGGAAGAAAAAGTAGTCTTGGTTTTAAGAGAACCATCAATTTTATTTGCAAGTAAATAGTATAAACAATGGGAAGAGCATTCGAATATAGAAGAGCCGCTAAAGAGAAGAGATGGGATAAAATGAGTAAGGTATTTCCCAAGCTGGCCAAAGCGATTACTGTAGCCGCTAAAGATAGTGGGACTGATCCTGAAATGAATCCAAAGCTTCGTACAGCTATTCAAAATGCAAAGGCTGAAAATATGCCAAAGGACAATATTGAGAATGCTATAAAACGTGCCGAAGGTAAAGATTTTGATGAAATATCAGAAGTAACCTATGAAGGCAAGGGCCCACATGGCGTACTTGTTTTTGTAGAATGTACTACCGATAATACTACCAGAACTGTTGCTAATGTAAAGTCTTATTTCAATAAGTTGGGACAAGGGTTTTCCCCATCCGGCTCACTTGAGTTTCTTTTCGCTAGAAAATCAGTTTTTGAGTTTGAAAAAACAGAAGAAATGGACATTGAGGAACTGGAACTTTCCTTAATTGATGGAGGACTAGAAGAAATAGAGGAAAATGAGGGAATGATCTATGCCACTGCAGATTATACGCAGTTTGGCGAAATGTCAAAAATTCTAGAAGACCTTGGCATTGAAATAAAGAAAGCTTCCCTAAAGCGGATTGCTACCAGTCCAGTTGAGTTTGACGATGATCAACTTGAGGAAATAGAAAAACTCATTGATAAGCTGGAAGATGATGATGACGTTCAGGCGGTTTACACCAATATTGGCTGATTTTCTTCTAATCACTTAAACAATTTGCCTTAGAATATTGGGTTGAGCTTAGTTGACCGAAATAAAAGTGTGTTGTACCGAATAATCAGTGTAAAGAATCCTCATTTGATAATATTTGCATAATTAGGTTAAATGCGGTCAATCTAATATTCTATAACAACGGTCATTTACTTAAAAATTCCATAGTTTGATAATTTTTAATATGAGAAAATTCGTCTGTCTTTCCATTTTTCTTTTGTTTGGCATAACTTATTCTTCTGGTCAAGGCTCAAGGATTTTGGCTCCAAATTATCAAGGTACTGCAGCGCTGGATGCGCCAAATGCTACTCCTAGTGCTGATAATGATGATTTCGCGTGGTTGGAGCATGATGCTCAAGATAGTGGACCATTTCTGGACCCAAGTGCTTCAGCAGCAGAAAGAGTTTTTATATTTCTAAGGAATGGAGAAACGTTGAGATATGGAATTAGAAGAATTGCGGTTAGGTATGATCAGACCAATCCTTACTCAACAGCTGCAATTGAGGGAGATAATCAAGACCTAAGCATCATTATTTATGATAATGGAGGAACAATACAACAGGCTACACATTTTGATGCAGATGTCACCTCTCCTGGTGATGCTACACTTTTAACATCCAATGGGGCTGGAACTGATGGGATTATAGGATCAGTAGCAGAATCACTGCTTGGGCCTGAATTCGTGTTTAATACGATTACCTATAATAATGGAGGATATGAGCCTAGAGAGTACACTAATACTACAGGATCGGATCAGGCATTTTATGTTGCTTTCTTGCAAGATGATTATGCTTTCACTACCGAGGGCCAACTAATAACAGATATTAATACAGCAACAATAGCAGATGTCGATATTCGGAGTTGGTATGACTTGTGGGATTTCACCGTTTATAATGGAAATCAAGAGAAAAAAGGAAGAGTTTATACCCAAAGGTGGAGTTTTACAGCGCAAGATTTTGAAAATGTATTTGCTGATGAAATGGAATTGTATGCGGTAATTCCATCTACTATTTCAGGAGTTAGTTCAGGAAACTATATAAAGCAAATTGATTTAGGAGGAATTGATCCTTTTTCAGCGATTGTATATGCAGGATCTACTGGTGCAGATTTAGGAAGTATAACAGATACTAATGGTGATGGTGTAATTGATTTTATAGATGCAAGACAAAGTCAAAACACTGATATTGGTAACATAGAATATAATATTTTTCTAGAGAATCCCGATGTAAGCCTATATCCAACAACAACACTTCCTAGTATAAGTATTTCAGATGCTGTTTTTTATTGTAACAATCAAGGAACAGGTGGAGAAGGGACCATTTTCTTTAGTACTAATCAAACAGGTTACATCGCAGTATTAGTTGATTTGAATGGTGTAAGTGGATACCAGGCTGGCACGGCCGATATTATTATTGAACAGGAAGTTACAGTCATTGGAGATCAGGTTTTAAGATGGGACGGATTAGACGGAAACAATGAATATGTTTCTTCTGGAACTGAAATTACAATAAGTGGAAGATTTACTTCAGGACCCCTTCATGTCCCTCTTTTTGATGTAGAGGAAAATGATGCGGGGATCAATATGTTAGATGTGCGGCCAAGTACCAGTTTTGATCTTATTTATTGGGACGATAGCGCCTTAGGTGGAACAGGATCAAATCCTCAAGTTGAGTTAGATGGAACAAACACAGACACTCACCTGTGGACAGATGGTGATACAGATTTATTAAATACCTGGTCGTATGGATTCTATCAAATTAATACACAGAATGTGACGTTTAATTATGTCTGTGATTCTGATGGGGATGGAGTTGATGACAATGTTGATCTAGATAGCGACAATGATGGACTAACCGATGTAAATGAAGGAAATTTCCGAGGAGATGCAGATGGTGACAATATTCCTGATTATGTAGATATTGATTTTGCAGGCTTTGTAGATGCAAACGGTGATGGAATCAACGATAATTTTGATTTTGATATGGATGGCGTTCCCAATGCCATTGATTTGGATAGTGACAATGATGGAATTCCTGATGTTGTTGAATTTGGATTGGTTGATGCTGATAATGATGGAACGTTAGATGAAGGTTCAGGAATCACCGACTTAAACGGGAATGGGTTAGATGATGCATACGATGGGGATTGTACAGGAGCTGGATCTAGCGGTTCTGGAAATGCAACAGCGGTGTTTTCTTCTGCAAATTTTGCCACCACAGCAAATGCGACAGGGGCAAGTGATTTTGCTGCAGCTACTACAGCTACTCTTGGAGCCACACTTGTAATGAATATGGGAGCAGTAATCCCTGCAGGTCAGGATATTACTATTTCAATAGGAACTACAACTGCTGGAATTGTAGGTTATATTGAACAATCCACAGATGGAACAACCTATACCACTCCAAATCAACAGTATTATCTGCCAGGTAACCCTGGTTTTTTTGAAAATATTGTTTATTCACCAACAATCGATGCTCAATATATCCGATTTACTTTGGCTGAAAATCCCAACGCTGGAACACTTTTCGTAGACGCACTTTCCTACAATTACAATATAGTTGCATGTGCTGCAGCAACTGATTTAGATGCATTAAATACTGATGGAGATGCAGTAGCTAATTACTTAGATCTCGATAGTGATAATGATGGAATAGTAGATATAATAGAGGCAGGAGGACTTGCTGGGTCAGACGGGAGAATTGGTTCCTTTACAGATACTAATGGTAACGGTAGGAATGATGCTGAAGAAGAAACTCCATTAGTGATTCCTGATTCAGATGTTGATGGTTCTATTCCAGATTATTTGGATATTGATAGTGATAATGATGGAATTTTAGATAATGTAGAGGGTCAGGCAAGTAATTCTTACATTGCTTCTGTAGTGACAGATGCAGATGGAAATGGACTATATGATGTATATGATCCTAACAATGGAGGTACGCTGATTAATCCTGTAGATACCGATTCAGACGATGTTGACGATTACTTATCCAGTGATTCTGATGGGGATGGGGTAGATGATTTTGTAGAAGGATGGGATGCAGACAGAGATGGGTTCAGTGACCTAGACTTGGATGCAGACAGTGATATTTCTGATGAAACTGGTCACAATGTAGACACTGATACAGATGGATTATGGGATATCTATGAAGCTTCAGCAGCGCCAACTCCAAATTCTGATGGTGCAGGCAAATCCAACTGGCAAGATACAGATGATGATAACGATGGCATTCTAACATCAGGTGAGGATACAAATGATAATGGTGATTGGACAGACGATAAAACACAAGGACAGGGTGGAGGTGCTGATGTGCCAGATTACTTATTTAGAGGAGATTACGATGGAGACGCAGTAGCGGACATTAATGATGCTGACTCTGATAATGATGGAATATTAGATGCTGACGAAGATAATGGGGAGACCATTGATCCCAGTGGGGATGAAGATGGTGATGGTATTGCGAATTATCAGGACACAAATGACGCTGCGGTAACAAGCGGCTTGAGTTCTACGGCTGATGCCAATGGAGATGGAACCTATGATGTATATGATTCCGATCTCGATGGTATTCCAGATTTTTTAGATCTTGATAGCGATAACGATGGACTATGGGATGCCATTGAAGCAGATGGGGGATCTGTTCCCAATGGACTTAATGTTACCACTGGTCAATTCGAACTTCAAGATCCAGATAATGATGGATTAATGAATTATGTAGATACAGATGACGTAACTACAGGTGGTGTTTCAGATTTGGCTAATCCTGATTCTGATGGAGATGGCTTTAAAGATTATATAGACATTGATAGTGATGGTGATGGCATTACAGATATTATTGAAACACAATCTCAAAGTGGTTTTATTGGTTTATCGAATGTTGATGCAGACGGGGACGGAATTGACGATGCATTTGATCCTAGTGAAGGAGGTACCCTGATAGATCCGGTAAACTCGGATGGATTGGATACAAGAGATTATTTGGATACTGATAGTGATAATGATGGGGTGAGTGATGCCAACGAAGGTGACGATGTAGACCAAGACGGGTATGGAGATTGGGATGTAAATACCAATCACATAGTAGATGATGCTGGTTTTAATGTGGATACAGATGGAGATGGCTTGGCTGATATTTTTGATACTGTTACGTTAGGTACCGCAGGAAACGAGACAGGATCAAGCTCCGACTTACAAAATACGGATGCGATTGACTTAAGAAACTGGAGAGATAGCGATGATGACAATGACGGAATTGCCACAGAAGATGAGGATGCAAACAGCAATGGAAACTTTGCTGATGACTTAAATGATGATCCTTCTGGATTGATTCCAAATTATTTATTCTTCGGAGATTTTGACGGAGATGGCATTGCTGATGCAAATGACTCTGATTCAGATAATGATGGAATTCCAGATTCTGAAGAAGATGGAGGTGAAGTGGTTGATCCATCAGCAGATGCTGATGGCGATGGTATTCCCAATTATAAAGATACGGATGATCCAGGGTTAAGCTCGACTGTAGATAGCAATGGAGATGGAGTATATGATGTATACGATGCTGATTTAGATGGAATTCCTGATTTTAGAGATAGAGACTCTGATAATGATGGAATGCCGGACTTAATTGAAGCTGGTGGTACAGATGCTGATGGAGATGGAGAAGTAGACGGGAATACTGACACTGATGGCGATGGAATTCCGGATAATGTGGATGTGACACAAACGGGTGGAACTGATTCTGATGCCGATGGTATAGATGATGCATTTGATTTTAGTGTTTCTGGTGGAACAGATACTGATGGTGATGATATTATTGATTCAGCTGATTTAGATATTGATGGTGATGGAATTCTAAATACGTATGATGCGGATAATGGAGGAGTTGCACTTATTCCAATAGATTCTGATGGTGATGGAATAAATGATCTGTATGACTTAGATTCTGACAATGATGGCATCCCAGATGTCATAGAAGCTGGAGGCGTGGATGCTAATGGAGATGGTAAATTAGATGATCTCACAGATTCTGATTTAGATGGATTTGCTGATTTAATTGATACTGATGATGGAGGAACTGCTTTATCAATTCCAGATACGGATGGAGATGGTGAGTTAGATTACCTTGACTTGGATTCAGATAACGACGGAATTACTGATGCAGTTGATAATGGAGGGGTAGATACAAATGGGGATGGACTCATTGATGGATTTGCTAATGATGCAGATGGAGATGGATTAGCAGATCTTGTCGATCCTGATAGTGGAGGCACACCAATCGCCAATGTAGATACTGATGGTGATGGCTTGTCTGATTATCAAGATTTGGATAGTGATAATGATGGTTTTCAAGATATACTTGAAGGAGGGGGTGTTGACACAGATAACGATGGAGTAGTAGATAGCTATGCCGACTCTGACTTGGATAATATTCCCGACAATGTAGATGTAGATAATTCAGGAACCAATGGAGGTAGTGGAACGGACTCTGATGGGGATGGAATCGATAACACGTTTGATGTTGATACAACCTTGGGAACTGATACAGATGGAGACAGTATAGATGATGCATTCGATACTGATGTAAATGGAGATGGATTGGATGATAATGTTGAAATTAATCCTTACTCTATTCGAGATACGGACGGAGATGGCAATAAGAATTTCAGAGATTTAGATTCCGATAATGACGGAATACCAGATGTAACAGAGTTTGGCGGACTTACAACGGATGCAGCTACTGGAAGTATAGCCTCATTTACGGATGCCAATACGAATGGCTGGAATGATGCACAAGAAGCGTCAGTTATATCTCCAGTAAACAGTGATGGTGATGCACTCTCTTTAGGTGATTATCGCGATCTGGACTCTGATGATGATGGCATTGTAGACAACATCGAATCTCAAACAAAATTGACTTATATCTCAATTTCTGGGAATGACACAGACAATGACGGTTTGGATGATGCGTATGATCCAAACAATGGGGGAACATTAATTTCTCCTTCTGACGTCAATACGGATGGGGTGGGCGAAAACGACGTACTCGATCTTGATTCGGATGGAGATAATGTGTTAGATAGATTAGAAGGAGATAATGCTGATCGGAATCGATTTGCTGATTGGGACGCTGACAATGACGGTCTTTTTGACGATACAGGGTTCAATTCTGATGTAGATTCAGATGGAATATTAGACATTTTTGATACCTTTTCTGGAACAGGAACTAGTCAAGTGCTAGGAAGCAGTTCTTCTCATCAAGATACCGATTTTGATAGTATCTGGGATTTTCAAGATACCGACGATGATGGAGATGGATTGCTTACCAGTTCGCAAGGCGGAGGCAATGAAGATTCAAATAGCGATGGAGATCCAACCAATGATTTTGATGATGACGCAAATAATGTAATTCCAAATTACTTATTTGGTAATGATGATGCCGATGGAGATGGTATTGTCAATAGTTTGGATGATGATTCTGACAATGACGGCCTGGCTGATTTCAATGAAGATGGTGGAACAGGCATTGATCCGAGTGGTGACATAGATGGCGATGGACTTGCCAACTATCAAGATGCTGATATGGATGGTGACGGAGTTGCTAACACAAGTGAATCCGGAACATTTGCTTTTACAGATAGCAACAATGATGGTACGATAGATATTTTCGATTATGATAGAGATGGAGTTCCTGACTTCTTAGACGTTGATAGTGACAATGATGGAATTCCGGATGTATTGGAACTTGGCTTGACTGACGGTGATGAAGATGCAAGGCTTGATGCTATTACGGATGCCAATGGCAATGGATTGGAAGACGATTATGATCCAGGCTGTGTCAACATTACTGGGGGTACTTTTTCTGGAAATGCTACAGCAGTCTTTTCTGAAAACGGTCTAACCAACGCCGGGACTAATGCAACAGGAGTAGCAGACGATACTGGAACATTCCTTGATTCATCAACTGATTTCTTAGTTATTGATTTCGGAACAACCATTATTGCAGATCAAGATGTAACGATCAGAGTTGGAGCAACCACGACAGGTGGACAGTTAACCATTGATCAATCTACTGATGGGACAAATTTTTCTAATATCCGTACCTTACCTACTACCGCTGCATGGGTAAATAATACGTATACTTTATCAGCTGATGCTCAATACATAAGAGTAAGGTTAAGTGTTGATCCGGGAGGATTCCATGGTATTGATGCCATGTCTTATAATTATACAGTGGCTGGAGGAAACCCATGTGGCGTGACAGGCACTGAACTAGCTACAACAGATACTGATTCTGATAATGTACCAAATCATCAAGATTTAGATTCTGATAATGATGGAATCACGGATAATGTGGAAGCTCAACCTACTGCAACCTATGTGGCACCAGTAGCGCTAGATTCTGATGGTGATGGACTATTTGATGTGTATGATGAAGATATTGCTGCTGGAAATGCCTTATTCCCTATCGATACAGAAACAACAGGTACAGCCGATTATTTGAATACCGACTCAGATGGCGATGGAGTATTAGACTTTATAGAGGCATATGATGCCAATATGGATGGTTATTCCAAATTAGATACAGATAGAGATGGATTGATTTCTGATCAAACAGGATTCTCCTCTGATTCGGATAAAGATGGTATTCGACTGATTTTTGATAATGTGAATGGTAGAGGAACCATAGCGAACATCACAGGCTCTAGAACTGATAGACAAGATTCCGATGGAGATGCTATTGAGGATTGGAGAGATATTGATGATGATGGCGATGGTACAATAACAGGAGATGGGTCTGCTGGGAGTGGAGAAGACATCAATGCCAATGGAAACTGGGCAGATGATTTTACACAAGGTGGAGGAACAACCCCAAACTATTTATTCAATGCTGATGTAGATGACGATGGTGTATCCGATGATGTAGATTTTGATTCAGATAATGATGGAATCTTCGATATAAATGAATTTGCTAGCTCTTTACCAAGCCCTTTTGCGGATGATGATGAAGATGGAATATATAACTATCTCGATGCAGACAATACTGGATTCTCCGATGTAAATGGTGATGGAGTAGACGATCAGTATGATAAAGATCGAGACGGTATTCCAAATTTCTTTGATCTTGATAGCGACAATGATGGCATTTCAGACCTTTTGGAAGGGGCCGGGTTGACCGATTCAGACAATGATGGACGAGTAGATAGTTCTACTGATGTAGATGGAGATGGTGCGGATGATAGTCTCAATTATACTGAAGCCACTACAAGTAGTACGAATGACGTTGCAGGTGGAACTATTAGTACCACAAATGCAAATACAATTAATGGAACTACCGCAAACCTTAATCGCACGAGTGAACATGTGATAATGGATTTGGGAGCGACTTACCCATCGGGTACAGTCATTTCTGTATATGCTCGTGTTAATGCAGCAGGAGTTAATAACAATGACTTGAAATTAAGCCAATCAACAGGAAGCGTTTTCTCTGATATTAATTTCACGAATGATGTGACATTTGCGAGTCTATCGAACGAATCGTTCCGTGACTTTGTATTTGAACTGAATGCAGATGCTAGATATATTGCTGTTGAAAATTCAAATAGATCAGGTGGTGCTATTCAAGTAGACGGTCTCTATTTCAATACTGATACTCCTGAGGATTTTGATACTGATCTATTAGATGATTTCTTAGATATAGACTCTGATAATGACGGATTAACTGATCATTTAGAAGCTCAAACCACGGCTTCATTAACCAATCCTTCTGGACTAGATACCGATGAGGATGGGTTGGATGATGCGTTTGATGGAAACAACGGAGGAACAGCATTATCACCCATAAACACAGATGGGGATGCAGAGCCAGATTATAGAGATTTAGACTCAGATGATGATAATGATGGAGATGGAATTTTATTCGATTACATAGAAGGATATGATGCCAATAGAAATGGATTCAGTGAATTGGATTCCGATGCAGATGGTTTATTATCAGATGAATCTGGATACAATGTAGACACTGATGGAGATGGCCTTTGGGATATATTTGATTCATTTTCAGGAAGAGGTACTTCGAATATTACAGGATCTTTTGCGGATGTGCAAGATACGGATGGTGATGGCATTGTAGATTTTAGAGATCAGGATGATGATGGAGATGCGTTGACTACAGCAGTAGAAGACAATGACAATGATGGTGACTGGACCAATGATAAAACCCAGGGTGGCGGAGCTACACCAGATTATCTATACTTCAATGATACAGATGGTGATAGAATAGCTGATGGGCAGGATCAAGATGGAGACAATGATGGAATCCTAGATGATGATGAATATGATGCTACCACCTATAGAGATCCTTTTGGAGATCAAGATGGTGATGGTATTTTCAATTATAATGATGCAGATGATCCAACAGATCTAGGAGGAGGAGCATTGGTGGATAGCGACGGAGATGGTATTTGGGATGCCTATGATTGGGATTTAGATGGTACTCCAAACTTCTTTGATTTGGATAGTGATAATGATGGTATTCCAGATATTATTGAAGCAGGTGGAGTTGATACAGATAATGACGGTAAAATAGACGGAATTACTGATACTGATGGCGATGGGTTGTTTGATAATGTAGATGTAGATGCAACTGGTGGAACAGATGCAAATCTGGACGGTATTGATGATGTTTTTCAAGATGGGACAGATACTGATGGAGATGGAATTGAAGACACTGCAGACTTTGACGATGATGGAGATGGTATTATCAATGTTATTGATCCAGATGAAGGAGGAACACCTTATCCAAACCCTGATACAGACGGAGACGGAATTAGAAATGTATTTGATTACGATTCTGATAATGATGGCATTCTAGATATAGTAGAAGCTGGTGGAGCTGACTCAAATGGTGATGGTATCTTAGATTCATTTGGCGATACCGATGGCGATGGATGGGGGAACTCGGTAGATTCAGATAATGGAGGTACAGCACATCCAATGTTTGATTCTGATAGTGATTTAACCGCTGATTATATCCAGGTTGATGCGGATTCTGAAGGCACTTCGGACTGGGCTGAAGGATTTGATGATGATGAGGATGATGATTATTTGGATGATTATGAATCAAGAAGGACTACCTATGAAACTGCCAATGGTAATCCTGGTCATTACCCAACAACAGATATTGGTCCGGCAAATGGCATTCCGGATTACTTGGACGATGCTGATGCAGATGGAACTCCAAACTTCCTTGACCCTGATAACGGCACTTACTTCAGAGATTCAGACGCTGATGGAATAGTCGACTTTTTCGACCCTTCCAATAATGGAACTCGCTATTCAGGTGTTTCAGGTGCTCCTGATAATGATGCTGATGGTATTCCAAATTACAGAGATGATACTTTTGATTCACCACTGCCTTTGGATTGGCTTTCATTTGAGGCTAGTTACGTGAAAGGGGATGTTAATCTTGTTTGGGTAACAACGAATGAGGAAAATGTGAGTCATTTTGATGTCGAGCATAGTATAGATGGGGAGTCGTTTGTAGTCATTGATAAATTAAATGCAAATAATTCCGCAGGCATCAATACGTACGTTCGTACCCACTTGAATCCAGTTGTAGGGATTAACTATTACCGACTCAATCAGGTGGATTTTGATGGCAAAAATGACTATTCATGGATAAAAGCTGTTAAAGCAACCAACAATAAAATTTCATTTACTGTATACCCAAATCCAACAGAAGAATCTGTATTTATTCAGTCTGAGGCAATCGTGACAGGTACTGTCCAGTTGATAGATGTACAGGGAAGGGTTCTTTCTCAGGATAGTTTTAAAGGAACAAACAGAACGGTGTTAGATTTATCCAAATTGAAAGGTGGGATATATCAGCTAAGAATAGTTACCCCAAGTGGAGTAGTTTATAAGAGAGTTGTTAAGAAATAACTGTGGAGAAATACACAAGAGCCTGCTGAATTTTCAGCAGGCTCTTGTGTTATAATAAGTTCTATAGATCATTTTACTTGTGAGAAGTGGAGTTGAGTTTTGATAATTACTCCATAGTAAGCAATCCACTCATCAGTCTGATGCCGTACCAAAGATTAGCGATTCTTAAATTTTCATCTGCCGCATGTTGATTATTGTCATGATTCGCAATCGGGACAATGATGGCAGGCTTTTGTAAAACATCTGTAAAAAGATATAGAGGCAATGATCCCCCAAGTGTGGGGAGCAAAATCAAGTCCTCTCCAATAACCTGCTTCGTTCTATTCACTACTTCTTGAACAATAGGTTTATCCATGGAAGTTCTAGCTGCTGGATATCCACTGCCTCTCGTAATCATGGCTATTTTGGAATATTTCAATCGTGTTTCCCGATCAGGAAATTCTCTTACAATATGATAGCCCTGTTTCCTTATGTGCGCTTCCACCAAATCTTTCTGCTTTTCAGGATCACATCCTTTCACCAATCGAATACCTAAGGAAGCGGTAGCAGTGGCAGGCACTACATTTCGAGCAAGCTTACCTGTATTGCCGCTACTTAAGCCTCTTATGGTAAGAGAAGGGAGAAGTAATCGTTCATTGTATGTTTCTGTACCTTCTGGATCCAAGACACCCAATTCTTCTTTTAAATTTTCATCAATTAATGGCATATTAGCCAGCGCTTCTTTTTCTAACTTACTTAATGGTTCTACATCATCGTAAAATCCATCAATGAGCACATTACCATCCGCATCTTTCATTGAAGCCAATAGCTCTGCAAGTCTCTGCCCAGGTACAGGAGCCCAATTGCCATAGTGCCCACTATGAAGTGGTCTATTGGCACCATATAGTGTAATTTCCATTCCTGTTACTCCTCGTACACCAAAGACCAATTGAGGCTTCCTAGACTGATGTACTGGTCCATCGCAAAACATCCATAAATCAATTTCATCTACCAATGCTCTATTGTCATCTAAGTATTGACGTAATTGCCTCGAGCCAGCTTCTTCTTGTCCTTCAAAAAAGAATACCAGATTGGAAGTGACTTTGAGTTGATTATCTTTTATAAGATCCAAAGCAGATAACAAAGCGATGATGGGACCTTTGTCATCACCAGCAGATCGAGCATAAATTCTATTTTCAGGATCAATCTCCTCGAAAGAACTGGGAAAATCTACTGATTCACCACCATCAAACATCGCTTTAGTATAGTAGGTTGGTTCCCAAGGATCATTTGTCCAGTTCGACTTATCTACTGGCTGTCCATCGTAATGGACGTAGAAAGCCAACGTCCGCTTAGCGTTTTTTACTGGATAATATCCGAATATAATAGGAGGGGTGCCCACCATTCTCAGAAGCTTGGTTTCTACTCCTCGAGCTTCCAGTTCACTTTTAATGTAGTCTGCGTTCTTATTGATATTAGGTAAATCAAACGCCACATTGGGAATGGTCAATAGTTTTTGAAAGTCTTGAATTATTCCAACACCATTTTTTTTAATGTATTGATCTGTTAGTTTATTGATGTCTTGAGAGAAGGCAGAAAACTGGAGTAGAAATAATAAGGAGGTGATCGTTAGTTTCATTAATTATGGATTTGTTTTTGTTAAAATTAGGAAAATCCAACTAGGATTGAACCTTAAAGCATAACAGTATTGATAGATAGAAAAAAGACTATTTCACATTTCTATTTTTAAAGCGTTGATAGCTGGTTATCCATCTTTATAGCACGATCAACTCAGGACAGCAGCACTTGTCGTCACGGAAATGATCTTTTTGTCTAAATGAACTTGTCAGTCTGAGTCAATCGAAGACGACATTCGATGGATTTTATCTCTATCACGTTACAAACGCTCTCTATTTTACATATCCTCGTTGCGCTGCGCTAAACGAGGACGAGATGGAGGTTATCTTGTAGTCGGAACGAACTTGTCAGTCTGAGTTAATCAAAGAACATTGCATAAATTTTATCCCTGTCGTGTTACAAACTCTCTATTTACCAAATCCTCGTTAAGCAGTGCTAAACGAGGACGAGTGGGGGTAGCGACCTTTTGGAGCTATGATTTCTACTCGACTGTGCTTTCGTTATTTTTTTATCAATCAACTTTAGTAAAAGGAACCTCACCTTTTTCTGATTTAATAATTAATTTTAATGGATTCCCATTTTTATTAAAATAAATCTGAATAGGTAATTCATCGAAAGTAACAAATGTCGAATCGGTTTTAGGAATTAATAAAGTCTTCCAATCACCAAATCCCATAGACCAATCTCCTTTGTCGCTATTGATTTTTAGAATATTATTATCATCAGCATTTTTGTACTCTCCAGTATATTGTTGAATTAGATTATTGGGTATATCTACCATATATGAAGAGATGATTTCAGGAATTTGTTTCTCCAGTTCAAGGAGTTTTGAAATTTTTATATAGGACTTTGCAATTTGATACCTATACATTTTTATGGTTGCGATGTGATTTTGGGTCAAATAAATTTGAAAAAGTTTTAAATCGTTTTTATAAAACGGGTCAGTAAGAAAATATGTCAATTTTTCACTGTCTATTGGTTGCGAATGAATATTAGAAAACCAAGGTTTACTATTAGCCCATTTTTTAAGGTTTTCAAAGCATAAATCAGCTAGAACATTATTTGGCCTCACAATACTCATTTTATATTCTATATGAAGAGTGTTTAGTAAGTCCACTACTTCTTTATATTTTGCTGGAACTTGATCAATAACTGCTGTTAAGTTGTTATACCCATTTTCTGAAAATAGCATTTTTTCATAATTTGTAATTAGATAACCCAACATCGGAGTTGTCTTATAATCTTCTTCTGTTAATTTGTTATTCAGTACACTTTTGATTAAAGAATCTCGCTCAATATCAAAGTCCAAAACTCTATCGGCTTCCTTGAAATCAATAATCAAATCTTTCAGTATTTCAACAAATAGCATATTAAATTTTGCTTCATTTTGTTTGACTAAATTTCTATTATTAATATTTAATGCTAATAAGATTCCGATAATCACTAAAATAATTTCTCCAATTGCATAAAGTAGATATTTACTAAACTTATTTTCAGTCAGCATTTTTTGCCTAATTTTTCTAAAGAATTTTGTCATTGATTAGAGGTTTGTGGTAATGAAGCACATCAATACAATAACAGCCATATGCCTGTTATCTACCTTTCAAATATACAAAGAGCGCGTGTTACCCCTCCAATATACCTGTAACTGAGAATTGGATAGGCGGTTTTATTATTCTAAAAAAGTATAATCACAGACTTCCGTTGTTTTCAAAACTTCGGAAGTCTTCGTTCATTCGGAACTCTCACCTAAAATCCCCACTTTTGATAAGTGGAAGATTGGAACAACATTCCGTGGCAAATGGTACTTACTACTACTGAACTGGTAGTGGGTGGATTATTTGCGTTGATCTTACTTACAATCAAGTTTCCTGCGGCTAGATATCTGGGTAGGTTACTTCTTTCTTATTTATTGATCTTGGTTTCAATACTCATTACAGAGTTAGCATCATTACGCTGGGGTGCCTTTGTGTTGGTGGCTATTTCTATTTACCTGTATAGCGTTACCTTTTTCTCCCAAAAGACACGAGTTAGTTATTGGCATATGCTACCACTAATTATTAGCATTTCATTGCTGTGGGTAGACCAAATGATCGCTTCTTTATTCAGTGGAATCACCATTTTAGCATACACCTACTTCATCATTAAAAATGCTCGTTCAGAAGGGGAGCAAAGAGGCATCAACTGGTTTATTAATCCTGGAAGTCGAATCAGTTGGTTTCGCAATTTCTTATGCCTCAATGTTTTGAGTATTGTTTACCTCTATTTCTATGGAATGGAGAACTTGATGGTCTCTCAAGGAATCATTTTAGTCATCACCAGCTATGCGCTGTATCAAGTAGTCAAAGAGTCTACTTTTCTCACGCCTATTCCTATTGGAAATAAGTACCAGAAGTCTACTCTTAACCCTGCCATCAAGGCATCCATTCTGAGTAAGCTGGATAGGGTAGTAGGTGAGGAGAAATTTTACCTGAGGGATGATGCATCGCTGACTACCTTGGCAGCAGAATTGGGTGCTACTACGCATCATCTTTCCCAAGTACTGAATGAATCCAAGCAAATTAGCTTTCAGGACTTACTATCTCAATACAGAATTAGAGAAGCATGTCGTTTGTTAAAAGATCCTAAGCAGCAGCAAGTAAAAATTGAGAATGTAGCTGCCATGGTCGGTTACAACTCCAAATCTGCGTTTAATACGGCATTTAAGAAGCGTACGAGCATGACACCATCGGAATATCGCACGAAAAAGGATGTACTGACTTATGGGGAAGAACGTCTAACCGAACGGACAGCACTACAGAACAAGGGAAAGGGAGGAAGTTTGAATCATGTTTTTAATCTCAAAATAACACATGATATGATGCAGCATTTCTTTAAAATCTTCTTTCGAAATCTTAAACGAAACAAAGTCTTTTCACTGATCAATCTATTCGGATTGACTGTTGGATTTACCTGTAGTATTCTCATCTACTTATTCATTGCTGATGAGCACTCTTACGACAAGGATATTCCTGATTATGACCGTATTCATAGAGTGAGTTGGATGTCTGGTAATCCACAAACAAGAACGCCTCACCCGATGGCTCAGGCAATGGTCAATGATTGGCCAGAGGTGGAAACTGCGGTAAGCCTTTCACCATGGTATGGGCCAGGTCTCAGTAGGGAATTGGTGCGTGTGAAAAATGTGAAGACCAATGTGTTGTTTGAAGAACCTGATTTCTTCTTTGCTGATTCCACTTTTCTCGATGTGTTTGAATTAGAAGTAATAGAGGGTGATAAAGATGCGCTTAGAAAGCCTTGGACATTGGTAATTACTGAAGAGATGGCGAAGAAGTATTTTGGTGACTCTAGTGCGATAGGTAAGGAACTGTCACTTAGTGATTGGCCTCTGGCTGTTTCAGCAGTAGTGAGAGGAATGCCAGAAAAGTCTCACTTTCATTTTAATGGAATCATTCCTTATATGACTTTGAAGACCATTAATCCAGATGACGATTGGATGACTTGGAATGATTTTGGGCATTTTAACTATATCAAGTTGAAGCCGGGTGTAGATGCAGGTGATTTGGAAGGTAGAATACCTGATTGGGTAGAAGGCTATTTAGGTTGGCCAGAAGAAGATCTGGATAACTTAAGAGATGGCTCTGATAGGTTCGTCCTTCAGCCAATCGCTAGTATTCATCTTGGTTCTCGTTTGCGATGGGAGCTTGAAAACAATGGAAACATTCTTTTTCTGTACATCTTGACAGCCACGCTATTTTTCCTACTGTTTATCGCGGCAGTGAATTACGTAAATCTTACCACCGCGAAATCGATGGAGCGAGCAAAGGAGATAGGAGTGAGGAAGACTTTAGGTGCTGTTTCCGTGAATCTCTCTGTTCAATTCTATTTAGAGTCTATGCTCTTCTGTTTGGGAGCTTTGATTCTAGCACTCACGGCCTCTTATTTTTTGCTAGATAGTTTTAATTTTCTTTCGGGAAAAGAGTTTATCGCTTTGGATATCCTCAATACAAACTTCCTTGTAAAGGCTTTTAGCTTGAGCCTATTGATAGGTTTAGCTGCTGGGTTCTATCCTGCAACAATGCTTTCTTCTTTTAAGCCAACTGAAGTTTTAAAGGGCAAGCTCACCACTTCTACTAAAGGAGTGCGTGTGCGAGGGATGTTAGTCGTTGCGCAGTTTGTGGTTTCTGCGGTACTTATAGCCGGAAGTTTAATCATTTTACGCCAAGTCGACTATATGAAAGAGAAGGAGCTTGGCTTTGATCAAGATGCTTTGGTTTCTATTAGAATCCCTGCTAGTGTTGAGTTGGGAGGAATTGACATTAATAAAACACGATCTCTTCAAACTCAGATTGAGTCTGTTTTGGGTGTACGAAAAACGACCACTGTTTCTAATTTACCAGGGGGGCAGTTTAATCAACATCCCATCTATGCAAAGGTTGACCCAGCAAATAGGATTGACATGGCAGAGATGATGGTAAGTTTCAATGCAGCAGAAGTATTTGATTTTGAAATAGTAAAGGGAAGATCTTTTGAGAAAAGCTATTCATCTGACACTTCAGGGACGAATTTTATCATCAATGAATCGGCAGTTAGTCAGCTCAATCTTGAAGAACCCATAGGTGAGAAGCTGATTTGGATAAACAATGATGAATTGATTGAAGGAACGATTGTAGGGGTGGTGAAGGATTTTCATTATCGTTCTCTGCATGAGGAGATTCAGCCACTACTTATTCAATTGAGTGAGTACGATGCTACTCAGCTGGTTGTGAAAATGGACGGAACTAATTTTCAATCCACTTTATCCGAGATAGAAGCGATCTATCAAAGGTCAAATGATGAATTCCCATTCGAGTATCATTTTCTCGATCAGCAGTTAGCTGAATTGTATCAAAGTGAAGTCAAGACACTAAGTATCTTCTCTGTTTTTTCAGTCATTGCACTCATACTTGCTTGTTTAGGACTTTTAGGAGTGGCTATCGCCATGCTAAATCAGCGAGTAAAAGAAGTGGGAATGCGAAAGATACTTGGAGCGAGTTCTACCCAAATAGCTCAATTGATCTTGGGCCAGTTTATCAAGTTAGTTGGTACGGCGCTGTTGATAGGTTTACCAATAGCCTTTATTGTGATGCAAGGCTGGATGCGCGAATTTTCCTATCAGGCACCTTTTGGATTAATGCCTTTTGTATGGTCTGCTCTTATCCTCCTGTTTGTTGCGGTAATTAGTGTCAGTTCTGCAGTATTGAAGATTGCATTTTCTAATCCTATTGATTCGTTGAAGTGTGAGTGATCAATAGAAAGAAAATCACATCAATATAAAGGCTAGTGTTAAATCAAAGCATTTAAAAATAGATGCTCAAGCGTAGTAATTATTCTGATAACTTGCGATAAAATTTGACTTGCTTTTATGGATGGATATGTTGGCGATACAATTAATCTGGCTCTCACTGGAGTATTAATTATTCTGAATGCCTTTTTTGTGGCAGCTGAGTTTGCTTTAGTAAAAGTGAACAAATCGAAAATCAAGGCCATGCAAAAGGATAACAATCCATTTGCCTCAGTATCGTTATGGCTTTACAATCGTCAAAGTATGGCGTTATCTGCATGTCAAATGGGGATTACCATGGCCTCTTTGGCACTAGGATGGATTGGTGAGCCAGCGCTAGCTCATTTATTAAAACCATTATTAGAATCTATGGGGATTACTTCTGAGGGTGCATTGCATGGAATTTCTTTTGCCATTGCCTTTACAACGATAACGGCGCTTCACATCGTTATTGGAGAACAAGTTCCCAAAATTTACGCAATCAGAAGACCTATTCCAGTTGTAGGGTGGTCATCTTTGCCTTTAAAGTTTTTCTATATCATTTTTTATCCTTTCATGTGGCTATTGGATAAGGTGACTGCTAAGCTTTTAAATTTAGTGGGTATTGAAAGTAATATGGAACATGATGCAATCCTTACTGAGGATGAAATCAGGGCCTCTTTAAGTATAGCCTATAGTCAGGGTGATTTGACTAGTCATGAACATCAATTACTCAATGCAGCATTTAAGTTTGATGATCAATTGGCACGTGAAATCATGCTTCCAAGAAAAGAGGTAGCCTTTTTCGACTTAGAAAAAACCTATGAAGAAAACGTCAATCTAGCTAAAAAAACACTGCATACGCGTTTTCCACTATGTAATGGTTCATTAGATGACATAAAGGGAGTTGTTCATCTAAAAGATCTGTTTGGTGTGGATATAAAAGAAATGTCAGAAATAAAGCATATAGCTCGACCAGCCATTTTCGTATCTGAGACGTTACATATTCATTTCTTGCTTCAAAAATTCAGAAAATCAAAACAACATTTCGCTTTTGTGGAAGATGAATATGGCACAGTGGTGGGAATAGTTACCATGGAAAATATCATTGAGCAATTGGTAGGAAGTGTGCAAGATGAATTTGACGCAGAAAAACCTGACATTGAAAAGGAATCCGATGGAAAGTACTTGGTAGATGGAGACTTGACACTGAACTATATCAATGAATACATAGATGCTAATCTAGAAGCAGAAGAGGCAAATACACTATCAGGACTTTTGGTAGAAGTAACTCAGGGCCAACTGACTAAAGGACAAAAGATGCGTTTACAGGATGGAACCATTGCAGAAATAATGGAAATGAAAGATAGAAGGGCGGTAAAAGTGAGATTGTTGATGCCACTAGACTCACAAGAACCTAATTAAAATAATTTAACTAACATGTCGATAAATGAGATATTGGACTATGAGTTGTTTTCTGCTGGAGACTATACAATTCACTTAATAGAAGTTATTCGTCTTTTCTTCTTAATAGTAATTAGCTGGATTGTTGTTAAGGTTATAAGTAGACTCATTCAGAGAAGAGTAAAATCAGGAAAATTTGATAAAGGAAGAGGGCATGCTTTCTTTCAAATCCTTCGCTATATGATCATCATTATGACCATCCTATTTGGAATGGATATGGTTGGTATCAAGTTAACACTGCTGTTAGCAGGTTCTGCGGCACTTCTAGTTGGAATAGGACTCGGTTTACAGCAAGTATTCAATGATATTGTTTCTGGAATACTTTTACTTTTTGAAGGAACAGTAACCGTAGGAGATATAGTTGAATTAAATAGCGTCATAGGAAAAGTAAAAGCTATTTCCATTAGGACATCTAGAATTGAAACAAGAGATAAAATCATCATCATCGTTCCCAATTCTAAACTTGTTAGTGATAATGTGATTAATTGGTCACATAGTAGAAGGCCAACACGATTCAAGATAAATGTAGGAGTAGCTTATGGATCTGATGTCCCTTTAGTAATGAGACTATTATGCGAAGCAGCAAGCCAGCATGCTGATGTCGAAAAAACTCCAGAACCTATTGCTAGATTTAGCGATTTCGGTGAATCCTCATTAGATTTTGAATTGCTTTTTTTCTGTAAAAAAATGTTTGACGGAGAATTTATCCGAAGTGATATAAGAGTGGCTATTGATGAAAAATTCAGGAAAAATAATGTCACAATTCCATTCCCTCAAAGGGACCTTCACCTTAAAGACGGATTCACAATCTCCAATACATCACCCAATTCCTAAGCTTCTATTTCTACTGCTGTATTAAAATTTATACTAAAGAGTTCTGCATTTCGCAGACTTTCCTCTTTTTTACTATATGAAAATGATAAAAATGGAGTCGCCTGATTGGCATATAAGACAATCCGATATTCTCTTACTGTCCCAGACATTGTTGGACTAATTCCGTTTTTCACATTGACTATTTTTTGGCTTGAAGACTTGAGTTTGATTTTGCGAATAGGAGGAACAGGCGTCCATTTGCCCAGCTTTATTCCACAAAAACTGAAGTATTCTCTAAGCACATTTCTTGTAAAGTCAATTTCTAAACCACTAAAAGTAAATATCAAGATCAAACCAATGACCAATAAACAGATAATTAGTGGTAGCATATTATTATATGGAGCATTAAAGTCAATGAAAATAGACAATACTCCAATTATGCTCCCTGCAGCTATTAGTAAAATGCCTATCAAGTGAGATCCCTCAAATCGCTTTCTTTTCGTGTGATCAAATACGCTCATTCTATGGCTTACTTATTCAAATATCTAGAAACTTTTTTTCCAAAACGCTCATAAAAAAGTTTTGAAAAATAGGAGGGAGAGTTAATTCCAATCTCAGATGCCACCTGACTTATTTTTATCATCTGACCTCCTAAAAGAAGTTTATGCGCATAATGCAATCGAATTTCCATCATAAAATGAGCAGGAGTCATGCCGGTAATCTTTCCGATTTTTCGATAAAATTGACGCTCACTCATGGCTACAGATGAGGCTACTTCACTTACTGATAGAGAGGATTCACTTATTCTTGATTCGATATACTGCTCAGCAGTTTTGATCATTTTTTCATCTTCTGTGGAGATTTGCAAATCTGTTGAGGATTCTTCCTCTGGCATCTCCCTTGCAATAGTTATTCTCGACTTTAGATTTTTGACAAGATTTACCGACCTTATCAGCAATTCATCCCTATCAAAGGGTTTTGTGATGTAGTCATCCACTCCGAAGCGTAAGCCTTCCATACGGTCTTCTTGAGAGGATCTAGCTGTCAATAATATCACAGGGATGTGTTGATAAGACAGTGATTCTTTTAGCTTTTCAAGTAGTTCAAATCCCGTCATAACTGGCATCATAACGTCACTAATGATTAAATCAACTTTGTTGGTTTTCAACCAATCAAGCGCCTCTTGACCATTTTTTACTTGAGCAAGATGAAAGTTTGCATTCAAAATGCTTTTAAGATATTCTTGCATTTCCTCATTATCTTCCACAAGCAATACATTGGGTTTATCCAAATTCCCTTTAAGTATGTGCTGCTCAAGAAACTGCTCTAAGGATAGGTTGTCTTCATCTATTTCTTCCTTTTCATCTTCAAAATCACCAATCAAACGAGGTAGCTCTATGATAAATGTGGTGCCAATATTGAGTGTGCTTTTCACTTCAATCTTACCTCTATGTAACTCAATTATTTCTTTTGAAATTGCTAGCCCTAGTCCAGAACCTGACTCTTTAGCTACTTGATTTTTTGCCTGATAGAATCGATCAAAAATGTATGGCAGTTCATTAGATTCTATTCCTTCACCCGTATCGTATACTTCTATGAATATAGAAGATGCGTTATCTTTTACTCGAATACCTACTTCTCCTTTTTCATTTGTAAACTTGAGTGCATTATAGATGAGGTTATTAATGACTTTCTCAAATTGACGGATATCCAAATTGACATATATGGATTCCTTGGACTTATCTGAGTATTCAAGCGAAATGCCTTTTGAGTCTGCAAGGGATTGGAAAGAGAGTGTGATTCGCTTCACCACTTTCTTGATTGAAGTTGGTTTTGGATCAATCATGTTTTGTCCTAATTCCAATTTTGAGAGATCAAGCAGATCTTCAATTATGTTACCAAGTTGAGCTGCATTTCTAAGGGAATTCTCAACTTGCTTCTTAATATTAGTCGATCTTTTCTCTCGCTGGATAGTTTCCAACTGACCATTAATAAGCGTTAGTGGAGTTCGTAACTCATGACTAATGTTGGCAAAAAATTTCGATTTTAGTTGATTTAGTTCTTCCAGTTTTTGATTCTTTCTAGCCACTTCTTCGGTACGTTCATTCACTAGTTTTTCAAGTTGCTTATTTTCTGTCCTTAGCTGTTTGGACCGTACTCTTGAGATGATAACAATAGCACATGTAATGACTAGCAGATAAATGAAATATGATGCATTACTTCTATACCATGGAGGTAAAATAGTGAATGAAAAGGAAGCTGTATCTGATATGACGCCATTTGGGTTTCTTGCTCTCACTTTAAACTGATAATTTCCTTCGCGTAAGTAGGAGTACTCTTTTGAAGTGATAAATGACCATAATGACCACTCAGTATCAATTCCTTCTAGGATATATTGATATTCATTGTTTCCATAAGAATTATAATGAATAGCTGAATATTCAAATTTGATTGTATTTTCTGCAAATGGTACTTGAGTCCCCGACAGGTTGGAGTCTAGTCTATTCTCTTTTGTGAGTACTTTGGTTAAGTAAGTCGAAAAGCTATCAACTTCTTTTGGTGTTTTAAGAATATCCATTCGAAGTATTTGGTTATTCCCAGCAAACCATAACACGCCGTTTTTCTCAAGATGGATCGCAGTAAAATCACTAGTGCCTAAATTGATATTTGGAACTGGGAATGATGAGTAATTCCCATTGGAATTTTTCAACCATTGTCCGAAAACATTTTGGGAATAATCAGCATAGAGAAATAGAATATTTCCATCAGGATCAGTTTTAATATCTAAGACTTCATATTGAGTAGAATCTACATATTCATAGAAAAAAGGACTTGGATCAAACTCTCCTTTGATGAACTCATATACTCCTTTAGAAGTAATAAAAACAGGATTTCCATTTATTTCAACAGCTTTTGAATCTCCAAATTGAGGATAATTAGCTAGACTATCAATATTAATATCGTAGTAGGTAATGCCGTTATTTTTAGGAAATAGCCAAAGTTTATTTCGCTCAAATTCAAACAGCGCTTGAATGTTTTTACCAACATCGAGTACCTTTTTTACTTTAAACTTCTTCTCATCATAGGTAGCTAGTATTAGACCTTCTTGACCTCCAATGAAATAACAGTTTTCTACTTGTGTTTTAGCTACAAATCCAGATAGTTTTTCACCTTGTTTTATTGCTTCATATTCTTCATTTATTCTAAAAATGCCAGAATTCGCATCTACAAAAATCCGATCATCTATAATAGAAATAGAGTAGCACGGGTTATTTATACCTGTTACTTTTTTGGCGTCTTTAAAATTGGTAGTGTTAGAATAGAACATGCCAGTCGAGGTGGCAAAATAAAATATGTCTTCGTGCTTCAAGAAGTCTAATACAACAAGATTGCTTCCTTTTATGGAGTCGAATACTCTGAATCTATTTTGAAAATCGATGCGTACAATCCCATTGAGCGTACCAACCCAAAGTGCATCTTGAGTATCCAAGAATACATAATTAGTGGTCTCATTTATTCCATACTTTTGTTCATTGATGTGTTCAATGAGTTTGCCCTTTTTATCAAGGATGAAAACACCCTTAGTGAGAGTAGCAATAGCAATTGAATTGTGGTAAGTAGTGGCGTGATAGATTCTGGCGTCTTTTAGGGTTTGCTGTATTTCATTATCAAACTCTTTTACACCTTTCTCATCTACAATAAAAAGTCCTTGCAACCTGGTAGCCACTAGGACCTTATTATCTAACGAGAGAAAGGTATTGGTTTTGATTTCAGCAAAGAATTCTCCTTCTGGTAGCAATTCGAACTTCTTCCCAATGACTCTACCCAAGCCCAGTTGTCTTTTTCGAAGATGTAGAGTATCGTTTACAGAAAAAATGACATCAAATGTTCCCCCCGGATAGTCAGTCAATGGTATGTAGTCCAAAGTGTTTTCATGATACCAGAATAGGTAGGTTGACGTTCGGAAATAAGTACCGTAGGAAGTACTTTCTACCTCCCAAATGCTCCCAAAACCATGAATAGAGTCTGGAAGTAAATGTGTTAATGATTGATATTCATAATTACCATTTTCCTGTTCTAGAAAACCAAACTCATCATTCGCAGCAACGAATATATTATCTTCATTATCTACAGAAAGCCAAAGCACTTCACTTTTATTGGGCAGCACTATTAGTTCCCATGTAGCACCATTGTAAATG
>CAYGTD010000013.1:0-30343 GCA_964352725.1 uncultured Roseivirgaceae bacterium | reverse complement strand
ATATTCTCAGATGCCGTAGGACTAAAATTTTCGCCAGTAATCGTGACTGAAGTTCCTATCGGTCCACTTGAAGGGGTAAATGAAGTGATGGATGGAATGAGTATTTTTTCCGATTCATATAGATCAGCAACATCTGATGCTGTAAGTAACGTATTGTATAATCTTACGTCATCTATTAATCCACCAAAAGGTTCGCTACTCGTTCCATGAATTCCAATAGTAAGATCTATTGTATTGGTTACGTCATCCGCAGATGTGTCAATGGTTTGTTGTATATCCAAAACCCCATCGACATATATTTTAGCTCCTTGATCTCGATCCAGAGTAGCTGTCACACTATGCCAAGTTCCATCCACTACAACTCTAGATGTAGTAGCTAATATGGAGCCGTTTATTTCTAATACAATCTGTCCAGCACTAGACGTTCTGAGCATATACCCATTGGATCCAAAAAAACTTCCTTTTGAAATTATTCTTTGGAAGGCGGTAACTGCTGAGGAATTGATCCAGGCGTGCAACGTAAAGTCCTCAAGACCAAAGTCCAGTTGATCATTATCAGCGATTGTCACATAATTATCAACTCCATTGAAACTATAAGCTTGATCAGCCTCCCCAAATCTATCAAATGCAGGGGTTGCGCCGACGACCGAACCGTTAAATCCGTTACCGGACTGATCAGAGGCATCTCCAGAAAAAGTATATTGAGCAATTGGATCACTGACCAATACTGTGAAATCTTCGCTGCTAGTGGCCGTAAGTGAACTGCCACTTACCAATCCCACCCCAACTCTTACAGAAATGGGTCCCGTAGTAGCACCACCTGGGACAGTTACTGTCATGCTAGTAGTGGTTGGATCTCCAACAATTTGAGCTACTTCGCCATTGAATAGAACTTCATTGTTAGTAGCCGTTTCACTAAAATTGGTCCCCGTTATTACCACGCTGGATCCTCGCACGCCTGTGTTTGGACTGATTGATTCAATAGTTGGGTTGCCTTGGGTCGTTACTTGACCTGTTAGCGGTGTGGCGTTGAGGTAATTGATTTGATCTCCTGATCCACTATATGCCCAAATGGATATATAGTAAGTAGTGTTTTGCTGCCCACATAAATTTCGTGACGTCCCTGCTGAAGGTCCCCACATCAAACTTCCATCTGCCAAAGGAGTGGAAAAGTTTAAGGTATACTCTATCCCGTCTTGAGGTGTGAAAGTAGGTGGCTGATTTGAATTAAATATATATAGATAACCAGATACATTGGGATCAGTAGATGCTGTCATATTAGTGGCAAAGCATCCTCCTGAGTTGTTTATAAAAGTAAGATTTGTTGGAGGTGCGATTGGTTCCTCATCAAGCACTTCTGATGAATAAAGTGCTGAAATTTCAGAGTCTGAAAATGTGCGATTGTATAATCTTATTTCATCTAAAGATCCATGAAATGTGGGATCATCACCCGATCTATTATCTCCACCAATCTTAAATGGAGTAGTGTATGCTATATCTGTACCAGCGCCTACAAGTTCACTATCTAGGACACCATCAATAAACAATTTAAATTTATCATTCTCTACATCCCTTATATATGCAAGATTATGCCATTTGCCATCCCTTATATCTGTAGTCCCAGTAAAGTCTATTTCACCTCCATTCCAATATAACCTAAGCTGACCCGCATCATTTATTTCCCAGTTAGTATTTGGAGTATTCTGATAGTTGCCTAGTATAACTCCAACTCTTTCAGAGATTGCAAGTCCTCCAGAACCCTCTTGAGGCACTTTTACCCACGCTGAAATGGTATTACCACTATTCCCAACATCAATCACTTGTGACGTCAAGATATGATCATCTATCCCATCAAAACTGTAAGCTGAATTTGGGTTTCCAAAACGGTCAGTGGTCAATGTAGCTCCATTTACAGTCCCATTATTACCATTTCCTGATGCATCTATGGCATCACCAGAAAAACTATAATAAGCCTGTAATGGACAGTTTAATACGTCTCCATTGATAGTCCACCCGTATGTATCCGTTAATGTAGATCTTGCAGAAGCTCCATCGCAATAAGAAAGGCCTGAGGCTCCTAAGGTAAGCGAGGTAGGAATTTGAGTTTCTGATCCTGATAGTGTAGACCATCCTATAAGTGTATTGTCATAATTACTAATGGACATTCCCGAATTATCAAACATGGATGTCATTAATCCTACCGAACTAATGTCCCAATTACCCAGGTCTTGATCAAAAGCCGTGGCGGTAAGAAACATTTCTTGCATGTTGGTTGCATTACTCACATCCCAGCCAGAAATATCTTGATTGAAGGTATCATTTCCTGCAAACATTCGATACATCTGATCTGCACTTGAAACATCCCAGCCAGAAATATCATGATTAAAAGAATCAGCATTTCTAAACATGAGACTCATAATAGTTCCATTAGAAACATTCCAATTACTGATGTCTTGATTAAAAGACACAGCGCCAGCGAAGGCATAAATAAAATTGCTCACGTTGGACACATCCCAGTTAGAAATGTCACCATTAAAACTAGACGCCTCTCTAAAAATGTCACCCATAGAAGTTACTTCACTTAGATTAGGCGCATCTATCGCAGTTGAACTCAGATTGGTACACCCTTGAAATGCTCCTTCCATAGATGACCATACGCCATCACCCCACTGATCAATGTTTATTATTTTGCTTCCATCTACTAGATTTTTAAAATAGATTCTAGGGAAATCGCCAATAATTGCAACTGTATGAACTCCTGCACTTGTATAGGTATGAGAAGCATCTCCAGTAAAACCAGACTCTACCGTTCCGTCTCCCCAGTCTACCATGTAGTCATAACCAGTTCCTGTGGTTGGAATAGTGATGGATTCGCTTGCTGTAGTGGTCTCCCAAGTGGTAATGAAAGCTCCTTCTTGAAATAGCTCAGAAATCTCAGTCGCTGAGAGAGCTCGATCATAAATTCTCACATCATCTATATCTCCATCCCAGTAATCCCAAACAGGCGCTTTAAAGTAACTCCCAAAAATTAATCCTGAAGAATTTGCTAATGATCCCTGAGATACACTCATTGCTTGAGTGCCAACCAAAACACCATCTACATAAGCATTAATATTATTAGCATCACTAGATAAAGACAACATATGCCATTGATTCAATGTAACGGCATCACTATTGACTAAATCATTACCAATTCCATGCTCTCCCACGTATAAATTAACTGTACCGTCAGCCAAAAATCTAGCAGCAACTCGAAAATCACCAGTAACTGCATCAGCCACAGAAAGCGCAAAAGCATCTTTTTGACTATTTGCTTTTACCCAAATATTATAAGAAAATGGTTGCTGAACATCGAAAGTAAGCAACCCATTAAGGTTATCAACAATAATGTTGTTGTCAACTCCATCAAAACTATAAGCTGCATCAACATTCCCGAAACGATCAGTCGTTAAAGTAGCTCCATTTACTGTGCCGTCATTCCCATTACCAGATTGATCTGTCGCGTCTCCTGTGAAGGTATAGTGGGCGATGGGATCTTGAGCCAAAGCTCCAAATCCAAAAACCAATAATGCTGTGTATAAAAATTTTCTCATCGTGTAGTGTTCAAGTAATTGATAGTGGTTGAATCGAATTAGTTACTGCCGCCTGGACTTGGGGGATCTGGTAATCCTGAAGGTGAGGTATCACCTCCGCCTCCTCCAAGCACAAATACTCCTGCACCAGCTGCCAAGGCACCTCCTGCTATGAAGAATATTCCTTTTCCGCCTCCACCAATCGCTACTGAATAATCTTCAGAGTAAAGTTCCTCTCGGTTAGAAGGCGTAACACGCACTTCGTACGTTCCTTTCTCTAGGTTTTTGGGCAGTGTAGTTGTGATGGAAGTTCCTCTATGGCTTTTTGCCAAAGACTTAGTGATGTACCCGTTTTGGTACAATTCGATATCGTAAAAACCAGAATCATGGAAATCTTCCCATGACACGGTAATGTTCTTTCCTTTTTTAAACTTCTTAGCGGTGGTAGTTATCTGCACGGGGAATGCGGTTGCTACTGCACGAAACTTCAACTGCATAGATCCTTCATAGCTGCCCAATACTTGAGGCCCACTGAAGGATGCTGTTCTTAATTCTCCTGCTTTTACCGCTGGCAAGTTTAAGGGGAGCGCTTTGGTGAAATTATCTGTAGAAGAGAATACCTGAAGCTGGTAGCTTTCTCTGTCGGAAAATTTAGGATTTACTGTATAGGAAAATGAAATCATTCCTCCTTCTGATACAGTTAAATTATCAACACTAATTGATTGCCCGAATGACATTGAACCCAAAATCAGTGTCAAAATGGCGGTTGCAAAGTATCTCATTGATGAATTAGTTAAGTAAGCTTAGATCTTCTCAGGTCTAAATTTACTCTTAATTCACCTACTTATCATTTGTCAACACTTTTTTTCGATAAATGTGATTTTAATGAAAATATTAAAACCAAAGTGCGTCGATTGTATTCTTATAAAGAAAATATGTCGCTCTACTTCAATGTACTCGGACAAACATATTCTGTTCTGGGAACATTGGTTTCTTTAATATCCTTGTAACCTCCAGCAACGTCTACCAGATTGTGGTAACCCCTTGACTTGAGAATAGAAGAAGCAATAACCGAACGATAACCTCCAGCACAGTGAATGTGATAGGTTTTATCCCCGTTGAGTTTGAAGGTATTTTCACTCAAAAAATCCAATGGAAATGATTCTGCATTCTCCACATGTTCTGCTTCGTATTCTCCTGGCTTTCGTACATCCAATACGGAAAGCTTTCCCGACTTATATTCTTCCTCAAACTGCGAGGCTGGAATAGATACCATGTCTGCCGTCTCTCTTCCTGAATTTTTCCATACATCAATACCCCCTTCTAAATAACCCAGCGTATTATCATATCCTACCCTGGAAAGACGAGTAACTGCTTCTTCTTCTCTTCCTTCTGGAGCGATGAATATTATTGGTTGACTAAGGTCAGGAATTAATGCCCCAACCCAAGGAGCAAAACCCCCGTCTAATCCGATAAAAATGGAATTTGGAACGTGCGCTTGAATAAAGTCTTTTTGGTGACGAACATCCAATACCAAAGCTCCTTCGTGATTCGCAATAGCCTCAAATGTCTCCGGTGTTAATGCCACCTTCCCCTTTTCTAAAATACTATCCAACCCCTCTGCTGATGACTTATTCATTGCTACATTTTGTGCAAAGTACTGAGGTGGAGGAAGCAATCCGTCCGTCAATTCTTTGGTGAACTCTTCTTTGGTCATATCTGCTCTCAAAGCATAGTTTGTCTTCTTCTGATTGCCCAACAGATCAGTTGTCTCTTTGCTCATATTTTTTCCACAGGCAGAACCTGCTCCATGAGCTGGATATACAATTACATCATCTGGAAGGGTCATAACCTTGGTACGTAAGCTATCATATAGCATTCCGGCTAAACCTTCTTGTGTTAATTCTCCTTTTTGTGCTAAATCTGGACGACCAACATCTCCAATAAATAATGTATCTCCACTGAAAATAGCATGCTCTTTCCCATTTTCATCAAACAAAAGAAAAGTAGAAGACTCTAATGTATGACCTGGAGTGTGTAGTACTTTGATTTTCAATTTACCCAACTCAAACACCTGACCATCTTCAGCCTCTATGATATCAAAATCTGTTTTTGCGCCAGGTCCATAGACAATACTTGCACCTGTTTTTTTCGCTAAGTCTACATGACCAGAAACAAAATCAGCGTGAAAATGTGTCTCAAAAATGAACTTGATTTTAGCTCCTCTTTCGGAAGCTTTCTTGATATAAGTTGATGACTCTCTCAATGGATCTATGATTGCCGCTTCACCATCACTTTCTATGTAATAAGCTCCTTGTGCTAAACAACCTGTATATATCTGTTCTATTTTCATTTTTATATTTTTTTAAACACATCCCCTTCGCTAAGACCTTCCAATGCTAATTAAATTGATCTTCAGCATCACTTCCATTTCATTACTGCAAATTTACTGGGATTCAAAAACTTGTTGGTAACAAATGTCACGTTTTAGGATTCGATTGCAATGCATATTCTTTAAATCTACCTTGATCATTGGTTGTTGCGTATCGCAATGCCTCACTTAAATCTAAAAAGATATTTTTTTCAAATAATCGGTCAATTAGATTGGTCTGATAAATAGTATCCCTAACTGGACCAATTAAATCACAAATTAAGAATTGAATATTTAATCCATCTAGATGTTCTAACAAATCACGTAAACCATCAGAGGCTGTAGCGTCCAAATAACTGATCGGACCTGCATCTAAAATGATGGTTTTTATTTGCGTTTTTGATTCATGAATCTCTCTCTCAATATGTTCTTTGAAATACTGAATATTGATAAATGTTAAAGATGCATCCACTCTAAAAATGATAATATCATTCCAAACTTCTAGGTCCTTAAAACGGCGAATGTTTCTAAATTCATGATGATCTTTTACTCTACCTAATCGTGCAATGTGTGGATATGCTGATTTATAAATAAGAATGAGTATCGAAAAGACAACTCCAGAAACTATACCAACAACCATACTGTAGTTTAGCGTGACTAAGAATGTGAGCATCAATAAGACAAATTCAATCTTGCTATCAAACCATAATCTTTTCACATATCCAAAATCGATCAAGCTAGAAACAGCTACCATAATCACCGATGCTAAAATCGCAGTAGGTAAATAATAAAAAAGAGGCGTTAGGAATAACAGAGTTAATCCAATCAAGACTGCACTAATGATAGATGAAAGAGGTGTATTAGCTCCTGATTCATTATTAACGGCAGATCGTGAAAATCCTCCAGTTACTGGGTAAGATTGGAAAAGCGATCCCACCAAATTTGCAGCACCTAGCGCAATCAATTCTTGATTTGGCAGCACCTTATAGTCTCTTCTTTTTGACTCAATCGCTTTTGCAACCGAAAAAGCCTCCATGTATGCCACTAATGAAATAGTTAATGCTAATGGTATCAATTGTGTGATTTTGTCCATAGAAAGATTTGGCAATTGAAACGCCGGCAATCCTTCAGGTATTTCTTTTACGATTCGAACCCCATTTTGATCCAATTGAAAAAAGTATACGATCACAATACCAATGATCACAGCTAGCAATGATCCAGGAATTTTCTTATTAAAGTGTTTGACACTTTTTATTAAAATGATACCCCCTATACCCAATATCATCGTCATTAAATGTATACTATTGATATTTTGGAATGCATTCAATACTATCTCATAGATTCTATTGCTTCTAATCAATTCAATTCCAAGTAGATATTTAAGTTGATTTAGACCTATAATCAATGCAGCAGCTGAGGTGAATCCACTAATAACTGGTTTGGACAAAAGATTAGTGATAAAGCCCATTCGAAATACGCCAAGCAATAGTTGAAAAGCGCCCATGAAAAAAGCTAAGAGAATGGCAAAGGCAATATATGAATCTGTGCCCTCGACCGCCAGCACTGAAACGCCTGCAGCCACCAGCAGAGAATCCATTGCTACCGGCCCCACAGAGAGCTGGCGCGAAGTACCTAATAAGGCGTATATTATTTGAGGGACGATGGATGCATATAAGCCATAAACTGGAGGCAAGCCAGCAATCAATGCATAAGCCATTCCCTGTGGAATGAGCATGATACCGACAGTTAGTCCAGCAAATACATCTCCACCAAGGTGCTCTTTTTTATAATTGAAGAGCCATTGAGTAAAAGGAAACAAACGCTGTATGAATGTCATAAAACTTCAATTCTATTACGATATTGCTCAATTTTTTCTTCCTTCTCTAACTGCTTCAGCAACCTCGAAACCACCACCCTAGATGTATTAAGCTCTTGAGCTATTTGTGCATGTGTCTTTTCAATCACATATGAACCTGACGCTTGCTTTTTATCTAGCAAATATTTGTAAATCCGTTCGTCCATTTTTGTGAAAACAACACTATCAATCGTTGTGAGAAGTTCATCAAATCGATTTTGGTAGGACTCAAATACATATCTTCGAAATGATGGATATTTTACCAACCAGCCATCTAAGCAAGACATTGGGATCATCCATAAAGTAGAATCCTCCTCTGCTTTCACAATAAAATCTGTTTTTGTTGCGCCTTCTAGACAGCATGCGATTGACATGGCGCATGTTTCTCCACCTTCTAAAAAATAAAGTAGCGCTTCATTTCCTTTTCCGTCTTGGCGCATCACTTTCAGGGAGCCTGAGAGAACCAGCGGCATAGCCTTTCCTTTCATTTCAGGTGTGATCACATGCTCGTCGGGAGCTACTTTCTTCATTCGACCCACCTGAATAATCTCCTGAATGAGCTCATTCTCTAGGTTAGCTTTTTGAAGAAACGAAGTAACTAATTCACTCATCTTTTTAAAGAAAAATTAAGATTTGGATACATTCCAAGCTCCAATTCCACCTTCTAAATTGTACAGTTTTTGAAACCCTTTAGTACTCATCATGGCACATGCTTGACCACTTCTATTACCACTTCGGCAATAGATTAAGTACGCCTTGGACTTATCCAGTTTTTCTATTTTCTCAGGAAAATCTCCATCGAAAAAATTGATCATAGTATATCCTGGAATAGATCCCTCTGCTAACTCCTGTGGCGATCTTACATCCAGAATTACATGGTTATCTTCCTTCATTAATTCACTGAACTTTTCAACTGAAATATTTTCAAAACTCATAAATAAACTCTTTAACGATTTTAATTAATTTAATGCGGTAGCCTAGACTGCAATCTACCATAAACATAGGTACCTAAAATTGCACTTGCAATCACTACCAAAAAAACACTCATTCCATTTCCAAATAGAATAAACATGGGCCCAGGGCATGCTCCAGTCAGTGCCCATCCCAAACCGAAAATGATACCTCCAAAAAGATATCGTTTGATACCTCTTTTCTTGGATGGAATTTCGATAGGTTCACCTTCAATAGTTTTGATGTTGCGCCTATTGATTAGCTGGATTACCAAGATTCCTAGAATAACTGATGAGCCAATCACTCCATACATATGAAAAGATTGGAAACGAAACATTTCATAAATTCTAAACCAAGAAATCACCTCCGATTTTGCTAATGTTATCCCGAAAAGGACACCCAGTGTCAAATATTTTATCAATTTCATTGCGGTGCTTTAAAGGACTAATAAATGAGGTAATACAAAATATGTGACTAGCAATCCTCCTATGAAAAAGCCTACTACGGCAATCAATGAAGGCATTTGCAGATTGCTTAGTCCGCTAATAGCATGACCTGAAGTACAACCCCCAGCGTATCGTGTGCCAAAACCAACAAGAAAGCCGCCTACAATCATCATGATCAAACCCTTCAAAGTACCCAGTGCCTCCCACGAAAATATATTTGAAGGTGCCAAACCAGAGTTTGTATTAACTCCCATTGAAATTAACTCTGTTTTTGTAGCGGCAGAAATTGCAACAGAGGCATCATTCGAAAGCCATTGATTTGAAATAAAACCACCTAAAATCAACCCAACGACAAATACGAGATTCCATATTTGAGTCCTCCAGTTAAAATCAAAAAAATCACAATTTTTACCTGCTCCGAGCACAGAACACATCGTTCGCAAATTGGAGGAAATTCCAAAGGATTTACCAAAAAATAGTAACCCAAACATTGTAAAAGCAATCAGTGGTCCGGCCACATACCATGGCCAAGGCTGACTGATGAAATTCATCATAAATTATTTATTTAAATATTGGCAAAAGTATTTGTGGCGATTTCAACCATTGGTAACTTATGTTACAAACTGGATTATAAAAGAGAACTATTTGACACCTTCAGTCATGATAGGAACTAACTGGTTAATATTGAAAGCTTAATGCCAAGAATTGAAAATCCTTATTATTTAACTAACTATTAAAACCTACTCATCAAAATCAGTTGGCTTACCTAAGTATTCAAATTGCTCAATCTCTGCTTTAAATTCTTCTAATCGAATTCCCACTCGCTTGTAAGCTGGGCCGCCAAGAGGTAAATGAACTGGAGGATTCTCTAACTTAGTTAGATCAAACATTGCTTGAACAGCTTTCTTAGGATCTCCAACCTGATGACCGCTGTTTCCTCGAATGTCATTCATATTTTTCTCCGCAGTTTCCTTATAGTCTGAGATACTTGGTTCGTTAAATGTAGCAGATCTTCCTGCCCAGTCGGTTCGAAAAGGACCCGGTTCGATATTGGTCACTTTAATACCTAAATGCTTGGTTTCAGCAGCTAATGCTTCTCCTATTCCCTCCAGTGCAAATTTGCTTCCATTATAAATACCCACTCCCGGAAATCCATTAAGTCCTGCAATTGAGGTAATGTTGAGAATTCGTCCACTTTTTTGTTCACGCATGAATGGCAATGCCAGTTTTATCATTCGTACCGCTCCGAAAACATTCACATCAAACTGTCGCTGAATTTCATCATCATCAGTCTCTTCAATAGGCCCTAAAGTTCCATATCCTGCATTATTGACTAAGACATCCAACCTCCCAAATTTTTCTTTGATTTGCTTAGCAGCATCATTAATACTTGATTGATCTTGAACATCTAAAACCACTCCAGTGACTAAATCCTTATTAATGCTTTCAAGATCTGAAACCTGATTCTCTTTTCTCACAGTACCTACTGCATACTCCCCATTTTCCGCAACCAACCTAACCAACTCTCTACCAAAACCTGTAGAACAACCTGTAATTAACCAAACTCTTTTTTCCATAATATTTTTTCGTAAGTGATCCAAAACAAAAGAATTAGCATAAATGTTCAGTATCGTTTCGATCTGTGGAATGTTCCATCACCTATCAGAATCATCCTAAAAAAAATAGCTTATTTCACATTCTTCATTTTATATCATCCCCTTCACTTAATTCATTGAGTTCATTTGGGTTTATGTAGTTACTTTTATAACTCAATCACACGTTACAAAACACCGACACAATGAAAAAAATTGCCAGTATATTATCTCTCTTTCTTGGAATCACGGCTTTTGCACAAACGCCCATTACTAGTATTCCATTCGAATTATTTGGAGACCACATCATCATCAAAGTAAGTGTGGATGATTCAGAACCTCTCAACTTCATTTTTGATACTGGATCCGGATACACTGTAATAGACGAAGATGTTGCCAAAGAATTAGGCCTTAGCGGTAAATCTATTGATATGAATCAAGCTTCTACCACTTGGCACTTGATCAAACACAATACAATTGCTATCAACCATTTTCTAATGGAGAAAAACACCAAAGTTTACTCGACAGATCTGGATCATTTAGAGATTAGCTTAGGAATGGACTTGGATGGTATCATTGGATATGATTTATTAAGACATCATGCTATAAATGTCAACTTTGATAATCAAATGATGAACGTATACAATTTGGGTGAAGGTCCAAAAACAGGTGATGGTATCCCATTTGATCTTCATATTTCAATACCTGTTATTAAAGGTTCGGTAGTGCTAAACAATGGTGAGTCGCATCCAGGAACATTTTTCGTAATGACTGGTGCTGGTACAACCTTAGACTTCAATTCCCCTTATGCAAAACAGTGGAGCGTTTTAGATAAAACGGGTAAGCATTATTCTTACTTAGTAAAAGGTCTTTCTGATACCGAAACTCCTCATTATGAAGGGCATGTAGAATCATTTACGTTTGGAAAGCAGAAAATAGATGATTTACCAATTGGTGTAAGCTCTGCTGCTTCAGGCATCCAAGCTGATAAAAAAGTTTCAGGGATCATCGGTAGCCAAATTCTTAGAATGTACAACTTTAGTATTGACTATGGAAGCAAAATGCTTTACGTACAAAAAGATCATACGTATGATGCCAACTTTCAAGTGAATTGTAGTGGTATAGATGTGCAACTTTCGTCTAACAAAGACAAAGTAATGATTCATCAAGTGTTTGATGATAGTCCTGCATCAGAAGCTGGCATTAAAGTGAATGCTGAATTGGTGAAAATCAATGGAAAAACGATGGCGGATATAAACCTTGCAGATGTCAAGAAGATGCTAAAAATGAAAGGTGAGACGGTCAATCTTGTAGTAAAACAAGATGGTGCAGAAAAATCTGTTTCGCTTAAGCTTAGATCACTCTTAGAATAAGAAAAGGTTCTCTTTCTTTGCTACCCATATGAGCAAAGACCTTCGAATAATCTTTTTAGGAACACCAGATTTTGCAGCTACTTCGTTGCGAAATCTGGTTGAAAATAATGTAAGTGTAGTCGCGGTAATCACCGCTCCTGACAAACCAAAAGGCAGAGGAAAAAAACTTGGTATGAGTGCTGTAAAAGAATATGCACTAGAGGCTGATTTACCTGTCTTACAGCCCACTAACCTAAAATCACCCGAGTTTCTTTCAGAACTAAAAAGCTATAAAGCTGACCTTCAAATAGTAGTTGCATTCAGAATGCTTCCTGTGGTTGTCTGGGATATGCCAAAACTTGGAACTTTCAACCTTCACGCCTCTCTATTACCACAATATAGAGGTGCTGCTCCCATCAATTGGGCAATCATTAATGGAGAAAAAGAGACTGGAATTTCTACTTTCTTTCTAAAACATGAAATAGATACTGGAGCAATTATCTTTCAAGAAAAAGAGCAAATTCTAGAAAGTGACAATGTGGGCACTCTGTATAAAAGACTTATGAATAAAGGTGCTGATCTGGTTCTCAAAACAGTAAGAGCTATTGAGGCAAATAACTACCCACAAGTAGATCAAGATATCAGTTTAGATCTGAAGTCCGCACCAAAAATTTTCAAAGAAGATTGTAGAATAGATTGGAATCAACCCTCCAATAAAATAAGAGATTTTATCAGAGGACTATCTCCCTATCCTGCAGCATGGACGGAGTTGAATGGAAAGACATTGAAAATTTTTAAAACTGAAATAACGAAAGAGCCTTCAAGCTCCAGCATTAAGCAATTCAATACTGATGGAAAAACATTTCTTCATGCCAAGACAAATGACTTCATGCTCCGTATCGAAGAACTTCAGCTTGAAGGTAAAAAGAGAATGGGAATAGAAGAATTTCTGAGAGGAAATCAGATTCATTAGAATTCATACTAGCCAGTGAGCATTTATATCATATATTAATTCATCCTAGCTAAAATTTGATTTTATACTATTGTGAGTCTATTGATCTTTTATAAGGGCCTACTAAGATTGATAGTGGAATCCAATCTTTTAAATGATCCTTTTTGACGTTTGCAATTATGATGTTACCGAAAATCGCGATAAGAGTTGATCGTTAGAATAATGATCATAGCCGATAGATTAAATTTGTAGAATTACAAATTGAAGATACTAATTTTAGATTTATGATAATATCAATGATTGCTGCGATGGGGAGTAACCGAGTGATTGGGAAAGACAATGGTATACCGTGGCACTTACCAGATGACTTTCGTTTTTTCAAAGAGACTACCAAAGGTTATCATGTCATTATGGGTAGAAAAAACTGGGAATCACTACCCACTGCCTATCGTCCGCTCCCTGGCAGGCCTAATATTGTGATTACTCGTCAGGAAAACTATAAAGCAGAGGGAGCTACAGTTGTATCATCACTGGAAGAAGCGCTTAAACTAAGTGAGAAAAACGGTGAGAAGGAAGCTTTTATCATAGGTGGGGGTGAAATTTATAGGATGGGATTAAAGTATGCACACAAGATATATCTCACCGAAATAAATGGCGCATTTGAAGGACAAGTTACCTTTCCCGAATTTCCAACTCAAGAGTGGAAGGAAGATGAAAGAATTCATCACTCAACAGATGAAAAACATAAATTCTCATTTGATTTTGTCACCTATAAAAAAATTACATAATGGATTTACAAGCGCACAAACGCATCGTTGGAATTGTTCATATTATCTACGGCACTGTTACAGCGATCATCTTTTTACTGATTGGAGCCTTCTTTGATGCTTTTTATCCTTTCATTATTGAAGCGATAAGAGAGGATTCTGGAAATGAAGCTGCTACTGTTTTTGAAGCAGTCCGGAATCTCATTAAGTCTGTTTTTTACATTTTATTAATCTTTTGTGCACTACCATCTATCATCGGTGGTATTGGTGTTTTACAGAAGAAGAACTGGGGAATGATCATCACGCTAATTGCTGGTTGTATTTCCATTTTTAGTTTTCCCTTTGGAACAGCGATCGGTGGATACACTATTTACGTATTTATAGAAGACAACAAAAGCAAGAATGACAAAACTGAAGGATAAGGTAGTTTGGCTCACGGGAGCTTCATCAGGAATTGGTGAGCAATTAGCTTATCAAATTGCAAAAAAAGGAGCCAAATTGGTTATTTCTGCCCGAAGAAAAGAAGCACTCGAAAAAGTTAAAACTAATTGTGAATCGGAGAATGTTGCCGTTCTAACGTTGGATTTGGAAGATCAATTTTCTATCCCGAATAAAGCGAAGGAAGCAGAAACTTATTTTGGGCCCATCGACATTCTTATCAACAATGGTGGTATAAGCCAAAGAGATACCATCATTAATACTGACATGGAAGTGTATAGAAGGTTGATGGAAGTCAATTATTTCGGCACCATCACCCTGTCAAAAGAGCTTTTGCCAGGCATGATCAGTCGGAAATCAGGACATCATGTGGTGATCACTTCTGCCACAGGAATTATAAATACTCCTTTCAGATCTGGTTATGGAGCTTCAAAACATGCTCTCCACGGGTTCTATGACGTTTTGAGAGCAGAGCATCATGATGATGGAATAAAAGTAACTATGATTCTCCCCGGCTTTATAAAAACGGATATTTCATTGAATGCCTTAGTAGGCGATGGATCAAAACAGGCCAAAATGGATAATGCTCAAAACAAAGGAATGAGTCCTGAGAAATGCGCTAGCCTTATTATCAAATCCATTGAAGCCGACAAGAATGAAGTATACATTGGCGGGGCAAAAGAGAAGCTTGGTATTTATCTGAAAAGATTCTGGCCTAAGGCAGCTGCAAAAGCAATAAGAAAACTTAATGTGACTTAATGCGAAAGTTGATTTTTATCATATTATCTATTTTCTGCGTTTCAGCATGGAGTCAAAAACTGATGCTGAGAAAAGTTGATTTTGCTAAAGAACAACTAAGTGAATCGTGGATAATAGTGAAAGTAAAACCTAGTTCTTCACTTCAATTAAAAAACAACACGGAGGTGAAAATTTTACATCACTCTAGCTCCACCAGAAAGTCGGTGCTAGATGGGATGTGTAAAATAAAGCTTAAAAAAGGTCAAGATCCGATTGACTTCTGCAATGAACTCTTAAAACAAGAAAATGTCATCTATGCTGAGCCGATTTTAAAGGATAAGCTCCTTTACGTTCCCTCTGATCCTAGCATAGAAAACCAACTATACCTCGCCAACATTAAAGCTTATGAAGCATGGGACGTCACTAGAGGTGATGATGACATTACCATTGGCATTATAGACACGGGAATAGATTTGGATCACAAAGATTTGGGTACTAAACTCTGGACAAATGCAGACGATCCCGTCGATGGAATAGATAACGATGAAAATGGATATGTAGATGATTTCTGGGGCTATGACTTTGCTGATGTAGATAATGATCCAAATGCCGATTTGAGTGGCCATGGTGTAGAAGTAGCTGGTATTGCAGGTGCTTCTACAGATAATAGTATTGGAATTTCAGGAATAGGTTTCAATACTAAAATAGCAGCTCTAAAAGGTTTTAAATCTTCAAATAATACCTCTAACGGACTATATGAAGCTATTATTTATGCTGCTGACAATGGAATTGAAATTCTAAATCTATCATGGGGATCGGTCAAAAATCCGCTTCAATCTGAACAAGACATTATTAATTATGCAGTGCTTGAGAAAGATGTAGTTGTAGTAGCTGCCGCTGGAAATGATGGAAACAAAGAGAACCCTGAAGCTAAATTCTATCCAGCAAGTTATGATAATGTCCTCTCTATCGGCGCGACTGATTTTAATGACAATCGCTCTGTGCTATCCACTTATAATCATTCGATAGACCTTATGGCTCCAGGAGATGCTATTTTCTCGACCCGGCTCAATGATACGTATGGAAGCGGGTTTGGCACATCGCTTTCCACTCCTATGGTGGCAGGAGCTGCTGCATTGGTGAAAGATCAATTCCCTGCACTTAATGCCCGACAAGTGATGGAGCGTTTGAGGGTATCTGCAGATGATATCTATGACATAGGTAACAATACTGAGTTTGATGGAAAACTTGGAAAAGGAAGATTAAATGTATTTAGATCTGTTGCTGAACCAGGTTTAAAGTCTCTTCGTCTTGAAAATATAGAACTTACCACAAGCATTGGAAACCAACTTTTTTTCGGAGATACAATAAAGATTAAAGCTGATATTATTAACTACTTAGCGAAAGTAAACAGTCCTCTGATTACCATTTCCTCTGGCATTGAAATAGGACTTCCTATCAGTAGTCTAAACATTGGCTCCATGCAATCCTTGCAAGAGCAAGAGCTTGACTTGCAGGTATTTCTATCTGAAGAAGTAGCTCCCAATTCTGATTTAAAGCTCAGAGTAGATATAATGGATGGAAGCTACAATGATTTTCAGTTTATCGAATTCACAACTTCCCCAGACTATGTCGATTTTGGAAATGAAAATGTTTTTATGACCATAGCTGGGAATGGAAATTTAGGATTCTCGGACGAATCTTTTCAAAATGGTATTGGATTTCAATCTGAATTTGGAAAGGTGCTAACCCATGGTGGATTTTTCATAGCCACTTCCGCAGATTCTGTAAGTGACAACTTCATTAACAACTATTCCACAGGCGAGCGCTCTCAAGATTATAAAAGTCGAAAAAATTATAAGCTTTCACATCATCCAGGAGCAGATATTTATGGTTATTCTGAATTCAAAGATACAATCCACAGTGTCGTAATAGAACAATCAAATCTGGCTTGGAATGATGAGGACTTTATGATTCTACGATACCGAATCATCAATAACTCTTCTGAAGATTTATCCAATATACTAGTTGGTCTCTATACCGATTGGAATCTGAATGCAGCAACTAGAAACAGATCAGTTTATAATGACGAAAAACAATACATTTTTACCGTAGATGAAACTGCTACTCAATACACAGCCACCCAAATAATTGGTAGTGGAACTATTCATTATTCGAATTTGGACATGGGTTCATTTAATGGAAATACAGCCAATATCACTGAGGAGTTTACAGATGCCATGAAATATGATTTCATCACAACTAATCAAATTGATTCTGCAGGGAAGGCGGGTGAAGGTAATGATGTTTCTTCCATGATTGCTCTCTTAATAGATACATTGGCAGCTAATAAAAGTGAATATGTGAATATAATATTGGCAGTAAGTAGCTCCATTTCCAACTTAGAAAACACTCTTCAATCAGCGCAGGAAAAGCTAGACATATTTCAGAGCACTCCAAAAGTGCTTGAAACATTTAGAATTTGTGACCTTAATCAAATCACTATAGATCCAAGAAATGGCATACTATTTGAATTTTATGAGGATCCAATGGGACAAAAACTAATTGCGACAGGCTCTACTTTTCAGCCAGCTAATGTGACAAATGACACAACATTTTACACTCGAAATATAGACGGGGAATATCCATCCGAATTTTTCCAATTGAACGTTCAGCTGTTCACAGAGATTTCTGATTTTGAAATGAGTACGGATACTCTTTACCTAGACAACTCTTCGAACGTAGTTTCATTTACGGATACAAGCCTAGGTGCAATCTCCTGGTCTTGGGATTTCGGACAAGGAACCACTGCTTCTATTCAAAATCCCTCCATTTCATTTAGCCAAGAAGGTGTTTATCCTATTTCACTGACTGTTTCCAACACTAGTTGTGAAAATACTAGGGTTAAAAATCTAGTGGTCGCTAATAGACCAACAGCTCCTTCTTTCGAAGATTTTCTCATTTGTCCAAATGAAACAATTTCGCTCTTCAACGCTGATGCTGATAAATTGAATGTTTATGCGACCATTGATGATGATAATCCGGTATCAGGGAAAAATATAGAGTTAGGCCCTTTTCTTCAGGATAGTACTGTCTATGTAAGTGGTGTCTTTAATGGATTTGAAAGTACTAAATCAGCAGTGCAAATTTCTGTATATGATGTAATGATAGATTTTGAAGTGATTATAGACACGACAGACGCTGCTTTTCGCTTACAGTTAAATTCACAAGTTGCCTCAGGATCAACTTTACAATGGTCTATAAACGATGTTGACTTTGGAGGTGAATCTAGTATTTCAATTGATGCGGTAGAAGGTAGTACTGGAATAACACTAGAAGTAGAAAGTAATGAAGGCTGTTTAGTTACGCTAAACAGAACTATTCAAGTAAACTCCTCTCCTATTCCTATCCAATCAAGAGTTTCGAAATGCAGTGATCAGTCAATAATTCTTCGACCACAAAATGGGATCTATTTTGGGTTCTATTCTGATGAATCACTAACAAATCTGATCAAAAAAGGTACTCAATTGGAAATCATCGATTTAGCGAAAGTTTATATCGTTGGACTAGACGATGGACTTCCAAGTCATCCAATAGAGGTTGATATTACAACTATACCATTTTTTGTATCAATTAATCACACAGTTGAAAAAGTAGCAAATAAAAATAAGGTCTCCCTATCAGTAAACTCTGACAATGAAATAGCACAACATGAATGGTATATAAATGGGGAATTAACAGAATCAACCTCCGCCCCTTCTCTATTTCTAGATAATGAGTTTTATGAAATTGTATTAAATGCCGTAACTGAGGAAGGGTGCACAACGCAAGATACTATTTCATTGGATTTTCAAGAAGTTGTTTTAGGAACAACCACAGACCAAGAACTTCAAATCTATCCAAATCCATCTTCTGATTTTATCAACATTACATCAAAAGCTCCGATAAGATTTTTAAGTATTCATAGTCTTTCAGGTCGATTAATCAGAAAAATCGAAAACCCCAAGCAACAAGTAAACATTCAATTTTTAGAAACTGGATTATATATCTTAAAATCTTCCATTGAGGGAGAGATAGTTGAGACCATTTTCATAAAAAATTAGTAAATAAGATGGTTCTATTTATTCTACGATGTGTTTGATTTCACGAGAAGTGCCACTTACTCATTTTCTAATATATTAACTCGCAAAAAGGTGAATATAAATATTAGAGAGAAATTACTATTTGTGGGTAAGGAATCCTCCTCCAAATAGCCAATTGCCTGGCGCGTCTGGATCATCACTTTTAAAGAACTCCTTTACTGCTTCTATCAGCTCTCCTCGACTGATTCTGTCATCTTTATTCCGATCTAATCTTCGAAAAGATTTTGCTGCAAATCGCACCTCTATTCTGAAACCTACAAATAGATCGATGAACTCTTCAAGTGAAATATATCCATCCTTATCTCCATCGAAATTATCAAAAATTTGCCCGGTCAGCCTATCGACGTATGCACTAAACATTTCTTGATCACCAGAAATAATCACACTCTCTACGAAATGGACCCAATGATCCCAGTTAGCTTTATTTGAATTGTTATTAACAAGCAGGTTGAATTTTTCCCATCCATCGCTAAATCGAACAATCACCTTGTCGTACTCTTCACTACCTTCCTTCAACCCCCAAAGAATACATAGATTTTCAGCAATCGCCAAAAAGTCATCTTCCTCAATCGAACCGTTTCTGTCAAAATCAAGGATATAAAAAAAGCGTTCTAGCTTGTTGGTTTGTAGGTCTGTAAGCATTATAACAGTGTTTTAGTGAGTTCAATTAACAAATTTACCTAATCTTGTTCTTTGAACACTTTCTTTAGTAATTCAGTAGCCCTTGCACCCGGATCTTTTCTGATATTTAATTCCTCTTTAGCTATCATGAAAAACAAACCATCCATTGCTTTTTCTGTCGCATACCCTTCCAAATCAGGATTAACATCCTCCACTAAAGGAATTCTGTTGTAAGTATTGATAATATCCGAGTAGTATTTGGTAGCATTTACTTTATCTAACGCTTCTTTCATCACAGGGGCAAACTTTGCTCTCAATTGATCAGAAGTAGTTCTTCGCAAATATTCAGTGGCAGCTTCTTTATTATCTCCTTTCAAAATACCCCATGCATCCTGAATAGTCATAGATGTAATGGCAGATATAAAAATCGGTTTTGCTTCTTTTGCTGCCTCCTCCGCTCCTCTGTTCAAAGTAGTAATAAATTTATCAACCTCGCTACCAAGTCCAAGACTTCTCAGCTTTTCTTCTACTTTTTGAACTTCAGGGGGAAAGGGAATTTTTATATTCGAATTTTCCAAATAGCCATTAACTTGACTCACTTCATTAGAACCTTTAGTAATTCCTGTAACTAATGCCTCTTTCAAGCCTGCAGCTACATCCGTAGATGTCAACCCTTCCTCATCTCCCAAATAATCATTGATGGTCTTTGTAATCTGTTGAGCTGTGCATCCTGCAAACAATATGCTTACTAAAGTGATTTTAATAAATGTCTTCACGTCTTTCATGGTATTTTTGAAGGTCTAAAAGTAGATAGATTTAATAGGAGAACCCAATAAAAACAATATGCTGGCAAAAGCAGAAATTATCACAATAGGTGACGAAATCTTGTATGGACAGACCTTAGATACGAATTCTCATTGGATGAGTGGAGAATTAGATAAGGAAGGTATCAGTGTCATTCGTAAAACGAGTATAGGCGATGATAAGGAAGTTATTTTATCTAGTCTAGAAGAAGCTGAAAAAGAGCTGACATTATTTTAATTACAGGCGGTTTGGGACCTACTAATGATGATTTAACAAAGCCCACCTTAGTGGAATATTTTCAGACTAAACTTGTCTCGCATCCGGAAATATTGGAGCATATAAAAAGCCTTTTTTCAAGAGCAGGAAGAGAAATGTCAGATCTTAATATCGCTCAAGCTGATTTACCGGAAAATTGTACTCCTATTCCAAATCCTATTGGTACAGCAGCTGGTATGTGGTTTGATCATAACGGAAAAATTATTGTTTCCATGCCTGGAGTACCATATGAAATGAGGCGTATGATGACCGACACAGTAATTCCTATGTTGATAGAAAAAAAAGTAAAGGACATTGTGCATCATAGAATGATCCGTACCATTGGAGTCCCTGAATCTAAACTTGCTGATATAATCAAGGAATGGGAAAATGCTTTACCAGAAGATATAAAACTCGCGTATCTACCTACTATGGGAACAGTAAAGCTTCGTCTTACCTCGAAAGGACCTGATTTAGTCAAAATTAAGAAAGCAGTTCAGCAGCAAATAGATAAGATACTTCCAATACTTGAAAAACACGTTTATGGGTTTGATAATGAGGAGATAGAAGAAGCTATTGGAAGAATGTTAAAAGAAAGAAATTACAAATTGGCAATCGCTGAAAGCTGTACAGGTGGATATTTATCTCATAAAATAACTTCAGTTCCGGGAAGTTCTCAATGGTTTAACGGTGCTTTTGTCCCTTACTCAAACGAGCTAAAAAACCAACAATTAAACGTAAGTAACGAAATCCTTCAAAAAGATGGTGCTGTCAGTGAGTCAGTTGTTTTAGCTTTGGCTCAGAATGTAAAAAATGCATTTAATGCAGATGTTGGTGTATCCATTAGCGGTATCGCGGGTCCAGGTGGTGGATCAGACGAAAAACCAGTCGGCACAGTTTGGATAGGATATGCAGATAAAAATGGAGCTATCGCAAAGAAATTTAATTTCACTAAAAACAGAAGCTTAAATATTAGCTACAGTGCGACAGCAGCTTTAAACATGATAAGAATAAACTTAGATAAAGATTAACAGAATTATTATCTTTGAAACGAAATAAACAACCCTAAAACAAAATAAAATATGGCAACTGTAGAAATGCTCATGCCTAAGATGGGCGAAAGCGTGATGGAAGGAACCGTGCTGGCATGGTTAAAAAACGTAGGTGAAACCATCGAGGAAGATGAATCGTTGCTTGAAGTAGCGACAGATAAGGTGGATACCGAGATTCCAGCTACACATGCAGGAGTCTTGAAGGAAATCTTGGCTCAAGAAGGAGATGTGATAGAAGTGGGAAAACCAGTTGCTATTATTGAAATAGATGGTGATGCATCAGGAGACGACCCAGCTCCAGCAGCATCTCCAGCTCAAGATCCAGTAGGAAAGGCAGAAGAAATATTAGAAACAGCAATAACTACCGCATCTGCTTCCTCTAATGGAAATGGTGTGCCTCGAACTTCTGATTCTGGTAAATTTTTCTCACCATTAGTGAGAAGTATTGCCAAAGAAGAAAATGTTTCAGTTGCCGAACTAGAAACTATAAGTGGTTCTGGAGCAGAAGGGAGAGTAACAAAGAATGACATTCTTAGCTATGTAAAAACTAAAAAATCTGGCGGAACTATTGCCACTCCAGTAAGTAATGGCAAAAGTGCTCCTGCACCTGTTACACATCAGCCAATGCCTGTAGCGGTAAGTGGGGAAGATGAAGTAATTGAGATGGATAGAATGCGTAAAATGATTGCCGAGAGAATGGTAGCATCAAAGCATATCTCGCCTCACGTTACCTCTTTTGTAGAAGCCGATGTTACTAAAATGGTAGCATGGCGAAATAATGTGAAAAACGAATTCAAAAAGAGAGAGGGAGAAAATCTGACCTTCACTCCCATCCTTATTGAAGCAATTGTGCGAGCAATCAAAGATTTTCCTCTTATCAACGTGCAAGTTGACGGAAACAATATTGTGAAAAAAGCAGCTATCAATATCGGGATGGCAACAGCTCTTCCAAGCGGTAATTTGATCGTACCAGTAATTCATAATGCTGACCAATACAACTTGGTTGGATTAACCAAAAAGGTGAATGATCTTGCACGCAGAGCTCGTGAGAACAAGCTCAAACCAGACGAATTACAGGGAGGAACGTACACTGTTTCCAATGTAGGCTCTTTTGGAAATGTGATGGGAACACCTATCATTATGCAACCTCAAGTAGCTATCATGGCTTTAGGAGCAATTCAGAAAAAGCCATCCGTAATAGAAACTGCTGAAGGAGATATGATCGGTATCAGAAGCAAAATGTTCCTATCTCACAGCTACGATCACAGGGTAGTAGATGGAGCTCTTGGAGGAATGTTTGTGAGAAAAGTAGCAGATTATTTAGAAGCTTACGAATTAGATAGAACTATCTAATCTTAGCTGAAGCAAGTCGAAAAATTATTAGAGCATCAAAACAAGCCGTTTTGATGCTCTTTTCATTTAAAGTGATCCCTTCACGACTAATCCATCAAAATTATGATCGTGCTAAGAAGCATGACACTAAATTCGCATCAATGAGAATACTCTCCACATTGTGTTTGCTTGTATGCACGCTTAGCCTTTTTGCTCAAACAAAAAATCTTAATCGTGAATTGATGGTGGAAGCAGATAACGATGCATACACACTTAATTTAACAAGAGATCAATATTACAGTAATGGAGTTTTCCTCAAGTATAGACATCTCACAGATTCTTCAAAGTGGAAAAGCGGGATAGATAAAGTAGTAAGAACCTATCAGCTAAACCATCGAATATTCAGTCCTAGACATCTCTGGTGGACGGATTCTACTGACCTAGACCGACCTTATGCAGGCCAAATAAGTGTTTCTTTCTCCAACGAATATTATCTGAAAAATGAAAGCTACTTCAAAGCTCAGCTTGAGTTGGGTTGGATGGGACCTGCTGTAGGCGCAGACAGATTACAATATCAATGGCACAAAACATTTGGTATGCAGTTACCTCAGGCTTGGCAATATCAAATAAACAATGCACCTATCATTAACCTTTATGGCACGTATGTGCGGACTCTCGCCACCTCACGAGCAAAAGATGCAGAAATCATTACCGAATCCAACATTGCATTAGGCACCACCTTCGTACATGCTAGGCAAGAACTCATGTTTCGGGTCGGAAACTTCAATCCTCTCCATTCATCCACTCAGCTAAATGGAGTAATTGGAAGAAAAGATGACCAAAGAGGTCTTCAAGAATTTTACTTTTTCATAAGTCCTGGAATAGAATACATCGCTCATAATAGTACCATAGAAGGAAACTTCATTGGGAAAGAATCCATCTTTACAGAAATTCGTGAGCCTTGGGTATATCAAACAAGGGCTGGACTCCTTTGGAGCTGGACAAAATACGATTTAGCATTTATCTACTACAGAAGAACAAAAGAGACGACAGAATCTACTTACCATAAGTACATCGGCATCCGAATGAACTTGAGGATTTGATTTGATTGTATATCAATTATTTTAGTGGCATAACAATTCAACAATGCGCAAATACTTAGTCATTCTTCTCCTTGCTACTTTCACTTTTTCCCAAGCTCAGGACCAACTATATAAAGTGACGCTGCTTAGAGCTAAACCAGGATCGTTGCTCCAAGTAATTGATAGTATAAAAGAAGATATCACAAACTTCGAATCCTACCTGACAGACAAACCCCATTTACTGCGTCACAGTCAAGGAGATCATTGGGATTTGATGCTTATTTATCCAATAGAATCAATGGAAGCCTATTTCTCAAAAGATGGAATGAGCCAAAGAATAGCCTCCATTTCACTAGAAAAAAACTATGCGGATGGTTTTTTCGATCTTATTTCATTTCAAGAAGAAGGAATTGTCACAGGCCCACCTGTCAACGATTTCGTTGAAGCCATGGAAACATATCGTTTATTCCATATCGAAATCTTTACAGCACTCGCAGGAAAACAAGAAGAATTGCTTAATCAAAGAATAGCAGAAAATCATTTTTACGCCGAGTTGGAACATCGTCCCAATTTTATTTTTACACGAAAATTTGGTCCTAGTTGGGACAACTTCACCATAGGATTTTACACAGACATGCATGACTTTGCAGGACCTAACGTGCCTTTTAAAAAAGAAGATGCAGCTGCTAAAAAAGCTGGCTTTGAAGGTGTGAACTTTATTGGAAGTTACCTACGTTCATTGCTCGCTGAGCATCATGATACCTTAGCATGGAAAGTAGATTAAGCACCAGTGAAAGATTTAACAATAGAATTATGAAGATTGATTTAAAATATAAAGGAGAAGAAGAATTTACCTCCGTTAATGAAAATGGAAATATTGCTGAAGTGGACATGAGAGCTCCAGAGAAAAAGCAATATCAATCTCCTACCGAATTGCTACTCTCAGCATTAGGTTCCTGTGCAGCGGTTGAGATTGTATCCATGGTAAAAAAGCGAAGAAAAACGTTCGTTAATCTTAAGGCAGAAATTAGTGGTGAAAGGAGAGACGAACATCCACGAGGATTTACGAAAATTCATTTGAAGTATACGATCTACTCCCCTGATCTAACAGATGAAGAAGCTGAGCGAATAGTAGAGTTGGCTACTACAAAATACTGCTCTGTTGCAGGATCATTGAGTGCGGAGCAAACACATTCATTTGAAATTGTAAGAGAATAATTATTCAATTAATTTGTTGAGTACTCCTGAAAGTTTATCAAAAGATTTCATCTCATACATAATCAAAATATCCCCAGTCACACTTTTTCCTCTGATGGAGAAATTAGTGTGGCAAATTAAGACTTGATGATATCGCTCTTTGTCTAACTGGTTATAGATCCCGTCAACATTTCCCTGATAGCTTTTAGGCATATGGTAATCCAGCGGAGCATCCAAAATATTTCCAAAAGATCCCATGATGGCATTGAGAATAATATTTCCAACCTCAATCATAAGGCCATCTTTCATTTCCTCTATAGCTTCAGAGTCAGGATCTTCATGAATGAGCAATGATGCAAGTTGTTTTGAACTTTCACCAGGAAGAATCACATTGGCACTGCCATCATATTCGCCCGAAAATCTCATTTCTACTGAATGAACACTATCCCCTCCTCCAAGCTTGGTAATCTCCTCCAACACATCACTAAACGTGATGACATTCACATAAGGGACATTCAATAATATTTCTCCATCAATCATTTGACTAAGAGAAGCCGAACCTTTCCCAACACCAATGTTGATGATTTCGGTAATTGTATCTATTTGTTTTGCACTGAGCATATCTGAATTCTCTTAGTTAAAATATGTTGTCTAGAATAGAGATGAGTTCTTCCTTGGAAACCACCTTGTTCATAAAAGCCGTAGCACCCATTGCCATGCTCTCTTCCTTTCTCGCTTTTTGAATATCAGCCGTAATAACTACTACTGGAATTGTGTTGTTTCGTTTTTTTAACTCCGTCAAAACATCAATTCCAGACATTCCTTCCATCAGCAGATCCAAGAAAATGCAATCATAAGATTCATCCAATTTTTGCAATAGCTCTTCCCCTGATGAAGCTGTTTCTGATTCATAGCCCAATTCCTTAACTATATCTTGCAGTATTTTGCGTTGAAAAAAAGAATCGTCTGTTATAATGATCTTCTTCATTGTGCTATTTTAAAATTTAAGCGTACTTCTGTGCCAACTCCTTCTTCACTAGACACATCAATCTTGCCATTATGCAGAATCATAATCTGTCTTACAATCGACATACCTAATCCATGACTTGGCTCACCATCCAGGCCTCTTCTTTTTGCTTTGCTAAACTTCTCGAATAAAAGACTTAAAATTTCTTGGCTCATTCCAATTCCCTGATCTCTTATGATCACTACCAGATAATCACTCTCTTCTTGTAAATCAACAGAAATGACTCCACCCTTTTTGCTAAATTTGACAGCATTGCTTATTATGTTGTCCAATGCCCTCGTCAATTTCAACTCGTTGACATAAGCTGATTTCTCACTACTACTTTGAAAGTCTACTTTGATGTTCTTTTTGAAAGTAATTAGTCGATGAGTTTCCAAATAGCGTTTCACAAAATCAGATAAAACCACCTTTTCGACACTCAACTTGTAAGAAGATGACTCGATCTCCGCAAGTTCCATGATCTCCGATGTAAGGTCCAATGCTTTGTCAGCACTTAGCTTCATCATATCCAGATACATACCCACAGTTTCAATATCTATTTTCTCACCTGACTGAAGCATATTTTTCATTAAGTTGACAAATCCGAGTATTGAACCCAAAGGCGTTCGAAAATCATGTGCCGCATTTTGTAAAAGTCCAATTGATTGATGCTTCTCCAAGATTATCCATAAGCATGAGACATGATCATCTTTTTTCTGAGCTGTGCACTGAATGGTGGATGTCTTACCTTCTATCTGAATTGAGAACTCACATTTACTCACTTGATCATGAAGATCCTTTCTGAATTTATGGAGAATTGTCATTTCTTCCTTTAATAAAAGATCACTCAAATGATAAGATCCTGTAGGGAGTGTATTTTCACCTTTTGAATCTCTTATTTTAAGGGAATCATCAGAAAACCAGTCGACATACATATGAGATGCGGAGGACTCAAAAAGACGTAGCTTCTGATATAAATTTTCTTCCTTCAATGGGTAGATTGGGTAGTTTCCTAATCGTAAGATAATTCGATTTATTTTAGTAGAAATATGACATTAACCTGATGAATAGCACATCCACTTCAAAAATAGCTCTAGCTCAAATAGCTCCTATATGGCTCAATCGTGAAAAAACCTTAGAAAAAGTAAAGGACTATACTTCCAAAGCAGCTGATGAAAAAGCTGATTTAGTAGTATTTGGAGAAGCGATTCTGCCAGGTTATCCATTTTGGATAGATCGAACGAATGGGGCTGAGTTTAACTCCAAAGTACAAAAAGAAATTCATGCACACTACATGGATCAGGCTGTTTCTGTTGAATCAGGAGACTTAGATTCTTTATGTTATTTAGCAAAGCAAAAAAAGATCGCTATCTATTTAGGAACCATTGAGCGACCTACCGACAGAGGTGGCCATAGTCTCTATTGCTCCATGATCTACATTGATAAAGTAGGAGAAATTAAATCAGTTCACAGAAAGCTAATGCCTACCTATGAAGAGCGACTATCTTGGAGTCCTGGAGATGGCCATGGTTTGGTTACGCACTCTCTTCCTCCTTTCACCGTAGGTGGATTGAACTGCTGGGAAAACTGGATGCCGATGGCCAGAGCAGCTATGTATGCGCAAGGTGAAGATTTACATGTCTCTATTTGGCCGGGAAATAAACGAAACACTGAAAGATTGATCCCTATGATTGCCATGGAATCACGCTCGTACGTTGTGGGCGTATCTGGTGTGTTTAGACCCAAAGATATTCCTGATGACTTTCCTCATGTAGAACTAATGAAAATCAATACGAAGGAAACGCTTGCTGATGGAGGTTCCTGTTTGGCAGCTCCAGATGGTAGTTGGGTCATAGAACCATTTACGAATGAAGAAAAATTGGTTACAGCCATCATTGATCATAAGATGGTGCGAGAAGAACGACAAAACTTTGACCCTTCAGGTCACTATTCAAGGCCTGATGTATTGAAATTGATAGTGAACAAGGAGCGCCAGTCAGTGATTGAATAGACACTTTGAATGCTCCGACTATTAACTAATTCCAGTATGATTAATTAGGTAAAGAGAAGCTACACCCTATATGATTGTTCACATCAATCATTTCTAGATTATAAGTACTTTTTGCTGTAGAGTTATTGAAATGATTTAATTTTGTTGTCTTAACAACTATTTTCTAAATCATATGATCATGGAAACGACTACTGCACCTATAAGAAACCTAGACGAAGCACAAGATTTTATGCCTATCAATGGCACTGACTACTTAGAATTATATGTAAGTAATGCCAAGCAAGCAGCTCACTATTATAAATCTGCTTTTGGTTTCAAATCGCTTGCTTATTCAGGTTTAGAGACTGGCTCAAAAGATCGCGAATCGTATGTAGTTGTACAGGACAAAATCAGATTAGTATTGACCTCCCCCCTTAGAAGTGGTACAGAAATAGGTAAACATATAGACAAGCATGGAGATGGAGTGAAAGTCACAGCTCTTTGGGTGGATGATGCCACTTATGCATACAATGAGGCAGTTAAGAGAGGAGCAAAATCATATATAGAACCATATACTGCTGAAGATGAAAATGGAAAAGTAGTTCGATCTGGTATTCATACCTATGGTGAAGTCGTGCACATTTTCGTAGAGAGATCAAACTACAAAGGAATATTTCTACCAGGCTTCAGAGAGTGGAAAACAGAATACAATCCGGATCCAGTTGGACTAAAATATGTGGATCACATGGTGGGAAATGTGGAGCTAGGTCAGATGAATGAGTACGTGAATTTCTATGCTGATGTGATGGGATTCAAACAAATTATGTCATTCGATGATAATGATATTTCTACAGAATTTACAGCACTTATGAGCAAGGTGATGAGTAATGGAAATGGTAGAATTAAATTCCCAATCAACGAACCAGCACCTGGCTTGAAGAAATCTCAAGTAGACGAATACCTAGAATTCTATGAAGGAGCCGGAGTACAACATATTGCAGTAGCTACTGACAATATCATCCAAACCATAACTGACTTAAAATCCCGTGGTGTAGAGTTTTTGCAGGTACCAGACACCTACTATGACGTACTAGCAGAGCGTGTAGGTAAAATAGATGAGGACATAGAAGCATTGAGACCTCTTGGAATCTTAGTGGATAGAGATGATGAGGGTTACTTACTTCAAATCTTCACTAAAACTGTGCAAGCAAGACCAACCATGTTTTTTGAAATTATCCAACGTAAAGGAGCTACCTCTTTTGGTAAGGGAAATTTCAAAGCATTATTTGAAGCGTTAGAAAGAGAGCAAGAGCTAAGAGGAACGCTCTAAGCTATTCTCCTTTCTCGTCCAGATAGTTATTAAAAACCTTATCAAGTATGGAGACGAGTGTTTGATACTCGTCTCCAGAAAGATCTTTCCACCCTATTGAACGTGATTCTTGCACGATAGGCATTGCCTTATCCACTAGTTGATTTCCTTCCTCAGTTATGGAGACTAAGAACTTACGTCCATCCGATTCATCTTGTGTTTTTGTTACCAAACCTTTCTTCGAAAGAAGCTCTACAATCCGGGAAACAGTTGGCTTATCTTTAAAGCTTTTTCCCGCCAAGTCTGTTTGAAACAACGCCTCCTCCTTATGAAGTTTAAGCAAAATTATCCATTGCTCAGGTGTTAAATCTATCTTTGCTGTTCTAAATCGGTTGATTAAATCTTGCCGCACCACTTTGTAGGTTCGGTCTATGTAAGTACCAAGTTCTGGGTGAGTAGACATAATTTGTAAATTATAAAATATTAACTGCCACTAGTGTAGATCGGATCAAAACTGTC
>CAYGTD010000012.1:0-30757 GCA_964352725.1 uncultured Roseivirgaceae bacterium | reverse complement strand
AATCAAACGTTCTCTGTGGATGAAAATAGTGCGAATGGAACGGTGGTGGCTACTGCAACAGCTTCTGACCCAGATGGTGATGAACTGACCTATTCCATCACCGGTGGGAATACCAATAATGCATTTGCTTTAAGCGGAAGCACAGGAGAATTGACTGTTGCCAATACTGCAGAGTTGGACTTTGAGACTACTCCTACTTTTAACCTGACTGTGGAAGTGAGCGATGGAGTGTTAACTGCATCGGCGACTATCACAATCGTCTTGAATGATATAGATGAATCTACGAATCAATCTCCTCAAATAGCTGATCAAACATTTTCTATTGATGAAAATAGTGAGGCTGGCGCAGAGGTAGGAACAGTAGTAGCAACTGATCCTGATGGGGACATATTGAGTTATGCCATTACTTCCCGTAATGACGGCAATGCCTTCAATATTAGCACCTCCTCAGGTAAAATTGTAGTGGCAGACCCTACCAATTTGGACTTTGAGCTCAATGAGACTTTTACACTTAAAGTGGAAGTGAGTGATGGTGAACTAACTACTGAGGCTACCATCATCATCAATATTAATGATATAGATGAGAATGTGCTCGGAATGGAGCAAGAAGTCAGATTGAATGTCTACCCTATTCCAGCAAATGATGTACTTACCCTTAAATCTCCTACCGAAATTTTAGGAGCTACAGCTACATTAATTGACGGTAGTGGCAAAGTCATTAAGCAATTGGTTCTAAAAGAGAGCAACCAAATGAAGGTAGATGATGTCCCTAACGGGATTTATTATATCAAAGTGGATAAGTCTAACGCCATTATAAAGGTGGTTATAAAATAGACGAAGAAACTAAGGCAGCTTATCCTTCGTGGATAGGCAAAAGCTCCGCCCAGTGGCGGGGCTTTACTTTTTTTGGGGATGTCTCATCATCAAATATTTACCTGATGTCAATTTGTCCTCCTACCGACTCAATCGTTTCTTTATCTATCCTGGAGCAACTTTACATTTGATGAATGGGTTAGATCGATAAACCAACTCAAATGAAAAAATTAGTACTACTATTCATTCTTGCATCTGCATTACTTATTTCCTGTTCATCTGAAGAAAGTCCTAAAGAGGAAGTCTTCCAAGCCGATGGAGTTGCCTTAGCCGGATATGATCCAGTGGCCTATTTCGTTCAGTCAGAGGCTAAAGAAGGAACTAAACAGTCCAGTGTAGAATATAACGGATTGACTTACTATTTCTCAAGCTCTAAAAATTTGGCATTGTTTCGGGAGAATCCAGAACAATACTTACCAGAATATGGAGGATGGTGTGCCTATGCTGTAGCTGAAGGCTCAAAAAAAATGGAACCAGATCCAACGATGTGGCAAATTCAGAACGGAAAATTACAGCTCTTCTACGACGATTGGATGACTTCACTTACAGGAAATCTTAAGGAAGAATGGAATACTGACCCAACTACCTATCAATCAAAAGCAGATCAAAACTGGGAAAAGATTAAGTAGTTCAACTTCAATGTTAACATTTCTTCATCTTTATGAAATCTTAGCATTCTTCCTTATCTAGTTTATAACTTGGCGACCTGTTTCCAGCTATTATTCATGGCCAAGAAAATTCAAATCGCTACAAAATCATTATACAAAAATCTAGATAAGCTTTTTGCGTCGAGTTTAAAGCTCCCATTAGAAAGTCATGATAAGTGGGTCATTTTTTCCGACCTTCATATGGGAGATGGAGGGAGCACCGATGACTTTACCGATAATTCTAGCCTTTTTATAAAGGCATTAGACGATTACTATCTCAAAAAAAATCATACCTTAATCCTCAATGGTGACACGGAGGAACTTCAACGTTTCCGCTTAAGCAAGATCATTAATCAATGGCAAAAAGTATATGACATTTTTGATCGATTTCATGAAAGAAATAAGCTTCTCAAAACCATAGGGAATCATGATTTAGAACTTTCCTTGATGAAAGAATTGCCATTTGACTACCAACATTACGATGGGATAAGACTCCAGTATGAAAGCAATGATATTTTTATTTTCCATGGTCATCAAGCCAGTAAAAAATATCAGAAACATAATAAGCTGATTGGATTTACACTAAAATATTTTGCTAACCCTTTGGGCATTCGCAGCTACTCGGTTTCTCATAGCAGCAAGAAACAATACAAAATCGAGAAGAGAGTTTATGGATACTCTGCTTTCAATAAAGTGGTCTCTCTCATTGGGCATACTCACCGTCCGCTTTTCGAATCGCTGCACAAAGTAGATCGATTAAAATTCAAAATAGAACAGCTCTGTAGAGACTATTTGAAAGCAGGATCTAAGCAAGACGAAATAAAGCAAAACATTAAGCAGCAGAAAAAAGAGCTAAAAAAATACTTCAAAGAACATAAAGATCATAGCTATCAAAACTATGTCTATAACTCTCTTTTTCACATTCCTTGCTTATTCAACTCAGGATGTGTGGTTGGGAAAAGAGGTATGACGTGCTTAGAAATAGAAGGTGACAAAATCAGATTAGTACATTGGTTTGATAAGAAAATCAGCAAAAAGTATTTGAATCAAAGTAACTATAAACCGAAACAACTGGGTGATACTGATTTTTACCGAATGGTTATCAATGAAGAATCGCTCAGGTATATTTTTACAAGAATTAAATTATTGGCATAATGAAGAAATATCTCTGGCTACTCCTATTTACAATTGCTTGTAATACTGACAAAAATGTAACGCAAATGGATATTCAAGGACACAGAGGAGCTCGCGGGTTAATGCCTGAAAACAGCATTGAAGGTTTTATCAAAGCCATTGACTTAGGAGTCACAACTTTGGAATTAGATCTAGTAGTGTCAAAAGACAATCAATTGATTGTAAGTCATGAGCACTTTCTTTCTCCTGATTTTTGCCGTGACTTAAATGGTCATCGAATAAAAGAAGACACCATTTTTAATCTCTACAAGATGACTGCAGAGGAGATGAAGAAATATGATTGTGGCAGTTTGCCCCACAGTCGATTTCCAGAACAAAAAAAGGTGAACACCTATAAGCCGACCCTGAATGAAGTTTTTGATCAAGTCGAATCCTATCTTTTTGAAAACAACCTCCCATTGGTCAATTACAACATTGAATTAAAAACCACTCCCGAAACCGATTCCACATTTCACCCCATCCCGCAAGTATTTTCTGATCTCGTTTATCAGCTGATAACTGAGCGAAAACTTTGGGATCGAGTCAATATTCAATCTTTCGACTTTAGAACTTTACGCTACTTTAATGAGACTTATCCCGAAGTAAAACTGGCAATACTCATAGAGCATGAGACGAACTGGGAGAAGAATATTCTGGAATTAGGATTCACTCCAGAAATCTATTCATGCTATTTTCAATTACTTTCGCGGGAGCAAGTTGAGCTGATTCAAAACTCAGGAATGCAAGTCATCCCTTGGACGGTGAACGAAATTGCAGACATTAAAAAAATGATTGATTGGGAAGTGGATGGCATCATTTCTGATTATCCCGATCGAGTGATAGAAATAATTAGAAAATAACATGAGTAAGAAGTACGATGTATGTGCCATTGGCAATGCTTTGGTGGATTATGAAATTGAAGTAAATGATGAATTTTTCAATTCTAATGAAGTAGAGAAAGGTGTAATGACACTAGTTGAGGAAGACCGTCAGGCAGTATTACTAGAAAAAGTGGCTGGCAAGATCAAGAAAAAGCAAGGTGGTGGTTCAGCCGCTAATAGCATTTTCGGATTGAGCCAGTTTGGTGGTAAAGGCTACTACACATGTAAAGTAGCTTCTGATCAAGATGGCTCATTTTTCATAGATGAGTTAATCAACAATGGGATAGACACTAATCTGGATCCCAACAATCTATTGAACGGAACTACTGGCAAATGCTTGGTGATGGTCACTCCAGATGCGGAGCGAACCATGAATACCTATTTAGGCATCACTTCAGATCTTTCAGCAAAGGAATTGGACGAAACTGCAATTGCCGATTCAAATTATGTGTTTCTTGAAGGATTCCTAGTCTCTTCTCCAACTGGAATCGTCGCAATGAAGGAGGCTAAAAGAATTGCAGAAGAAAAAGGCACTAAAGTAAGCCTTACTTTTTCTGATCCTGCAATGGTTAAATACTTCAGAGATCAAATGCATGAGGTAGTTGGTGACGGTGTGGATTTACTTTTTTGCAATGAAGAAGAAGCTATGCTTTTCACAGGTGCAGAAAACCTTGAAGCAGCTAAGGAAGCATTAAAAAAGTACGCAAAAGAGTTCGCCATTACCTTAGGAGACAAGGGCGCCACCATTTTTGATGGAAGCAAATTCATAGATATCAAACCATTTGCTACAACGGCTGTTGATACTACTGGAGCTGGGGATATGTTTGCTGGCGCATTCTTGTACGCGATCAACCATGGTCATACACACCAAGAAGCTGGAACTTTAGCTAGTGCGGCTAGTTCTTCTATTGTCGGAAAATATGGCCCAAGATTGGAGCAAAATCAAATTAAAGACGTTTTAAGTAAAATTTAATAAAACTCTAAAAAATCAAAGTTAGTTTTACGATTCATTTTGAAAACCCTATAATAAAATGCGAAACACACTAATTATAGTTTGCCTGCTATTCACCCTAGGCACATTCGCTCAAGAAAAGCGAATAGACTTTGTGGAGTACGATATGGACAATGGCTTACATGTCATTCTTCATCAAGATAACTCAACTCCTATTGTAAATGTAGCTGTCCTTTACCATGTTGGTTCAAAAAATGAACCGGTAGGAAGAACGGGATTTGCTCACTTTTTTGAACACTTAATGTTTGAAGGATCTCCAAATATTGAAAGAGGATCATTCTTTAAGATCATTCAAAATGCAGGTGGGCAGTTGAATGCAAACACGTCTCAGGATAGAACTTTCTACTACGAGACTTTACCTTCTCACCAATTAGAATTGGGTCTTTACATGGAGTCTGAAAGAATGCTTCATGCAACTATCGATTCAACTGGTGTGGCGACTCAAAAAGAAGTAGTAAAAGAAGAGAAGAGAACAAGAATTGACAATCAGCCTTACATGTCTTTCCAAGCAAAAATGTTCGGGAAAGCATTCGAAGGAACCAGTTATGCTTGGACTCCTATTGGATCATTCGAAGATATTGACGCTGCAACAAACGATGATTTCAAAGATTTCTTTGAAACCTTCTATGTGCCAAATAATGCGACTCTTTCTATCGCTGGAGATATCAACATTGAGGAGACAAAAGCACTAATAAACAAGTATTTTTCTGAGATCCCTAAGGGAACTAAAGAAATTCCTCGCCCAGAGATAAAGGCACCAGCCATGAGTGGTGAAGTAAAGGAAACTGTATTTGATAATGTACAGTTGCCTGGTGTTTTTCAAGCATATAGAACAGCAGAACAAGGATCTGATGATTACTATGCAATGCAACTATTGACTACACTACTTTCTGGAGGGCAAAGTTCAAGGTTCCAGAAGGAAATTGTTGATAATCAAGAAATAGCAGCATTCGTTGCTTCATTCCCGTTCGCTTTAGAAGATGGTGGTTTATTCGTTTCTCTAGGCTTAGTTAATGTTGGAAAAACTCCAGAAGAGTTAGAGGAAGCAATGATCAAGGAAATAGATCGAATAAAAAATGAGCCGATTGGGGATAGAGAATTCCAAAAATTGAAAAATCAAATTGAAAACAATTTTGTAAGCTCAAACAGCACTGTAAGAGGTATAGCAGAAAGTCTTGCAGACTATCATGTCTACTTCGGGGATGCTAATTTGATCAATAGCGAAATAGAGCGATACATGTCAGTTACTAAGGAAGACATCCAAAGAGTGGCTAAGAAGTATCTCACAAAAGAAAATAGAGTTTCATTGTATTATTTGCCTAAATCTGCTCAGCAAAAGCCTGAAGATGAGAAATTGGAAAGTGATCAATAATCTTAAACACACAGAAATCATGAACATTAAAAATATATTTTCATTCATCCTGACCATCTGTGCCCTTGGTGTATTTGCTCAGGTAGATAGAAGTAAGCTCCCAGAGCCTGCTACCCCAAGACCAATAAACATTGGAGAATACGAATCTTTTGAGCTTAAAAATGGGCTGAAAGTTTTCGTAGTAGAAAACCATAAACTTCCTAGAGTGAGCTTTCAACTCTTAGTAGATCGTGATGCGATTTTAGAAGGAGATAAAGCTGGCTATCTAAGTATGGTCGGTCAGTTGATGCAGAGAGGTACTGAAACCAGAACTAAAGAGCAATTAGATGAAGAAATCGATTTTATTGGCGCTTCATTAAATGCTGGTTCTTCTGGTGTATTTGCTTCAGGTCTTTCCAAATACAAGGAAACGATCTTAGAATTGATGACAGATGTAGCATTCAATCCAACTTTCCCAGAAGAGGAATTGGAGAAAATAAGAAAGCAAACAATATCCGGATTAGCTTCTGCGAAAGAAGATCCAAATGCAATTGCTGGAAACCTGAATTCAATCATGGTATATGGAGCTGATCACCCTTACGGCGAAATTCAAACTGAAGAAACTACGAATAACATTAAAGTAGAAGATCTAAAGTCATATCACGCTACCTATTTTAAACCGAACATTTCTTATTTGGTAATTGTAGGAGATGTGAATGTGAAGGAAATGAAGAAGATTGCTAAAACATACTTTGGCAGCTGGGAAAAAGGAGAAGTTCCATCTCATACATTTGAAACACCAACAGCGCCTGAAAAAAGTGTTGTTCGTTTGGTGAATCGCTCTAGCTCAGTACAGTCAGTCATTAACGTGACCTATCCTGTGCTGCTACCTATAGGATCAGAAGATGAAATTAAAGTAAGAGTAATGAATCAGATTCTAGGAGGTTCATTTTCAGGAAAGCTTAACATGAATCTGAGAGAAGATAAAGGGTATACTTATGGAAGTAGATCTTCCCTTTCTTCTGACGAATTAATCTCACGATTCAATGCAAATGCTGACGTGAGAAATGCCGTTACTGATAGCTCAATCGTTCAGATTTTGTATGAAATGAACCAGATGAAAGAGGGTAATTTTGATGAGGAAGCGTTAGAATTAGCTAAAAACTCCATCTCAGGTAGTTTTTCTCAGTCATTAGAACGCCCTCAAACAGTTGCTAATTTTGCACTTAATACAGCTATTTATAATCTCCCAGCAGATTATTATGCTACTTATCTTCAGAAGGTTCAGGCTGTCACGCTTGAAGACGTCAAGGCCACTGCACAGAAATATCTGCAACCAGAAAATGCGTATATCAATGTAGTTGGTAAAGCAAGTGAGATTGCAGAAAGCCTTAAGCAATTTGGAGAACTTAAATACTATGACATTTATGGTAACGAAGTAGATCCATCATTGGCTAAGCTTCCAGAAGGATTGACAGCAGAGAAAGTAATTGCTAATTACAAGAAAGCATTGGGTGGTGATGATGCGCTTAGCAAAATCACCAATGTCAAAAGCATAATGTCAGCAGAAATGATGGGACAAAAGCTAAGTGTAGAGCAAATCCAAGCAAAAGGAATGAAAGCAAAAACCACTGTGGGTATGCAAGGAATGACAGTGATGTCAAGCATTTCAGATGGAGAAAAAGCGAGTGTCGCTCAAATGGGAAATAAAGCTCCTCTAGATGAGGCTACAATGGAAGAACAAATTATCAGTAGTGCATTATTTGGAGAGCTGATGCTGAGCGAACTTGGCGCTAAAACGACTCTATCAAGTGTCGAAAATGTCAATGGAAGTGATGCATATGGAGTTGAAGTGGAACTATCTAAAGGCAAAAAGTATACAGTTTACTTTGATGCTGAGACAGGGTTGAAAGTCAGATATTCCAAAACATTGGAAACTCCGCAAGGAACTTTCACTCAATCAGTCGATTATCTTGACTACCAAGAGGTCAATGGGGTAATGTTTCCTTTCAACGTAAAACAGCAAATGGGGCCACAAAAAATTGATATGAAAGCATCAGAAGTGCTTGTAAATCAAGATTTAGCGGCTGATACCTTCAAGGTTGAATAGTATATCATAATTATATCTCGAATTATTCGAGAAAATTTGCACAGAGGGCAAGGATTTTTCTATCTTTGCCCTCCGTTTTTTAAGGACGAAAGAAAAGCACTACGAAAAGAGACCAAGGGGTTAAATTCTAAGTGATTTCTGAAAAACAATAATACACATGAAAAGGACATTCCAACCTTCAGTAAGGAAAAAAAAGAACAAGCACGGATTCATGAAAAGAATGGAAAGTGCGAATGGTCAAACTGTACTTGCAAGAAGAAGAGCAAAAGGCAGAAAAAGACTTACTGTTTCTGACAGTATCCATAAGAAATAATTAATTGCCCAATGGGCGAAAAAATACATAGCTTCCCGAAAGCTGAAAAGCTCACCGGCAAGAAAAGAATTGAGGAACTCTTCAAAAGAGGTTCCTCTTTTTATTTAAATGAGATTGGGGTTCGCTTTAAGAAGAGTACTGATGAAGACACCTTCCATCGAGTGCTCATTTCTGTCCCTAAAAAGAATTTTAAGAGAGCCGTAGATCGCAACCTTCTGAAGCGAAGAATACGAGAAGCCTACCGACTCAACAAACACATCATCCAAAAAGAAAGCGCTAGCACTTTCTTTCACATTGGATTCATCTATCTTTCAAAGAATATTTTAACCTTTCATGCAATTCAAGACCAACTAATTGCCTGCTTGAAACGTTTGGAAGCTAAACAAGAAGATTGAACATGACTAAGAAGATAAAAATCACTGGAGCTGTTTTGATTTTAATTGGAACTATCGCTGCTGTAGCGCCACCAACTGATCGTCATTTCGAGATCCTCAAAAACCTTGACATCTTCGCGACTCTTTTCAAAGAGGTAAATACGCATTATGTAGATGAAATCAACCCAGGCACACTACTAAAGTCTGGTATTGACGAAATGCTAGAAACGCTCGATCCTTACACCAACTATATTGCTGCAGATGACATAGAAACGTATCGCATCATGACTACTGGTGAATATTCAGGTATTGGCGCTGTAGTAGAACGCAAGGAGGGTATCAGTACCATAGTAATGCCTTATGAAGGATTTTCTGCCCACAATGCAGGACTTAGAGCTGGAGATCAAATACATGCAATAAACGGCACTTCATTGGAAGGAAAATCACAAGAAGAAGTGAAATACCTAATGAAGGGTCAATCAGATTCTGAAATCACCTTATCCATAAAAAGATTTGGAAGAGAAGACGCTTTTGATGTGAAAGTAAAGAGAGAGAAAATCGCAGTAGATAGCGTTCCCTATTCAGGAATGGTCACCGATGACATAGGATATGTAAGACTGACCAGTTTTACTCAAAATGTAGGCAGATCGATTGGCATTAAAACACTTGATCTTATGGAACAAGGAGCAAAAAAAATCATTCTTGATCTCAGAGGAAATCCTGGTGGATTGCTACACGAAGCGGTAAATGTTTCTAATGTCTTTGTTGAAAAAGGAAAAAAAATAGTAGTTCAGAAAGGAAAAGTGAGAGCTAATGACTGGACTTACAATACCTTAAACGATCCTGTTGACCCTGAAATTCCATTAGTTGTACTTACTGATAATGGAAGTGCCTCTGCTTCTGAAATTGTATCAGGAGTGATGCAAGATTATGATCGAGGCGTATTGATTGGTAGAAAAACATTTGGAAAAGGGCTAGTACAAATTGAGCGTCCTCTTTCATATGATGCCGTAGTAAAAATCACGACAGCAAAGTATTATACTCCTACTGGAAGATGTATTCAAGCCATCGATTACAGCAATAGAAATGAAGACGGTAGTGTTGGAAAAATTCCTGATTCATTAAAAAGAGAATTTAAAACTGCCAATGGAAGAATTGTCTACGATGGGGGTGGAATTGATCCAGATGTAGAAGTGGAGTCCTTAGATTTCGCTCCAATCACGTATAGCTTGATGAACAAAGACTTGATCTTCAACTATGCTACAGAGTATTATTATAAGAATGATGGGAAAGTACCTGAGGTGCCTAATGATGTTCGTCTTACAGATGCCGAATACAATGATTTTGTAAAATGGTTATCCAACAAGGAGTTTGATTATACCACTAATGTGGAAAAGAAGACAGAGGAACTCATCAAAACTGCTAAGAAAGAAAAGGAGTATGAATCATTGAAAAAGTACTTTGACGATTTAGAGAAAGCAAGCAAACACAATAAAAATCAAGACCTCATTACTTATAAAGAGGAAATACAGATGCTTCTAGAGCAAGAGCTTGCCGGAAGATACTTTCTTGAAAAAGGAATCATCGAGTCCACTTTTGGGAAAGACCCTGATGTGCAAACAGCTATTGAAGTACTGAATGATCCAGAGCGCTATACCAAAATCCTAAGCGGAAAATAATTCGACTTGGCACTTATACTCAGCATAGAAACCTCTACCAGAGTTTGTTCAGTAGCTCTCCACAAAGATGGAACCCTCCTATCTAGACAGCTTCATCAGATAGATAAATCCCACTCATCATTACTACCTGGTATTGTGAGTGAAATATGTGATGAAGCAAAAGTCACATTGAAAGACCTTAATGCCGTTGCTGTTTCAGAAGGCCCTGGCTCCTATACAGGTTTGCGAATTGGCGTTACATCAGCCAAGGGTTTTTGCTTTGCTCTGTCCATTCCATTAATATCAATTCCATCCTTGGAAATCATGACAGAAGCAGTACGAAAAAAATTTAAAGGTGAGTTCTTCCTCTGTCCAATGATGGACGCTCGTAGGATGGAGGTATACACTCAAGTAGTAAATGAAGATGACCAAGTAGTTTGGGAATTACAACCTAAAATATTGGATGAACAATCTTTTTCAGAATTCACAAAACCGGTTTACTTATTTGGAGATGGAATGCCCAAATTCAGAGAAATAGTACAACAAGAAAATCTCATTTTCATTGATGACATCTATCCAGATGCAAAGAATATGGGAAGGTTAGGATTCGAAAAATTTCAAAGGGAGCAATTTGAAGACTTAGCCTACTTCGAGCCAAACTATTTAAAAGAGTGGCGAACTACTACTCCCAAAAAGCAGTTAATCTGATTATGGAGGAAATAGTAAATAGAGTCTCGAAAAGCCCATTAGTTTCATTAGACTTAGATGAATTCATTCATAAGGGAGCCATTGAAATTTTTGACTTGAAAGGAGTGCTATTTCAAGAAATGATTCTTCGAGAAAAGGATTTCAGAGCGTTTCTCAAAGAAAATGATTGGTCAGTTTATGCTGATAAAAACGTGGGGCTGATCTGTTCGGCTGATGCTATTGTTCCCATATGGGCATATATGCTGTTGGTGACGAAAATTAAGGAATTTGCGAACATTATCGTTTTCGGATCAGAAGATGAGGTGGAGAAAGCAATTATTGATCAAGCCATTGAGCATAGCATCCATTCACAAGAACTTGCAGATAGAAAAGTAGTAATAAAGGGTTGTGGTAACGTGAAAAACAAAGAGTATGCCTACACTGCCATCACAGACAAACTCCTACCGATTGTGACTAGCCTTATGTATGGTGAGCCTTGTAGTACGGTTCCTATTTACAAAAGAAAATCATAATAGATGGATATCAATCAGCTAAAGTTTCCTGTCGGTAACTATATAGCTCCACAAGAGATTACACAAAATGATATTGAAAGCTGGATTAAGAATATCGAGCTATTTCCTCAAAAACTAAGCGAACTTGTTGCTTCGCTAACTTCCAAAGAACTAAACTACATATATAGACCAGGCGGATGGACAGTGAAGCAAGTGATACATCACCTTGCCGATAGTCACTTAAATAGTTTCACCAGATTTAAGTTGACCCTAACAGAGGAAAAGCCTATTGTTCGGCCTTATCAGGAAGCACAATGGGCAGAGACTATTGATGCCAATAATGATCACGTTGACCTATCGCTAAATATCCTATATGGACTTCACGCAAGGTGGGTTATGCTTTTAAAGAATTTGACATCAGCCGATTTTGATCGTACCTATTTTCATCCTGATGATCAAAAGCAGTACACCATGAAATGGATGTTAGGATTGTATGATTGGCATTGCAGGCATCATTTCGCTCATATTGAGCAAGCATTGAAGCATGAGGGAATCTTCCATTAAAGTTGTAAAAACATAAAAAATAGGCTGTCTCAAAAGCTTTAAAGCATGTCAGGTTGAGCCTGTCGAAACCTCACTTTATTCAAACAGATTTACATTACGACAAGCTAAATGTGACAATAGCAGCTAGATTAGAAGCTTTTGAGACAGCCTCTTAAAGTTTATCATGTCAAACCAAATTATCGAATTGAAAATTGCACTTTGGTTTGATCCCAAGCGATAATTACATCACCAGTTTCCTCTATGCTTATATTAAACACTTCTACTACCTCTTCTGTAGAGGACGAATCAACGGTTACTCTTAGGACATCATCATCTTTCTTATACTCATAGTCACCCCATCCATCCCATTTTTTATTGAAAATAATTACCCATTCATCTTCTCCAGGAATAGTAAACAGACCATACTTACCAGCAGGCAGTGTCTCACCTTCTACTGTTACATCTTGTGATACTTCTATCCACGTAGACTCATTGGCGCCAGTTCTCCATACTTTTCCATATTTCTCCAAGCTCCCAAAAATATCCCTTCCTTTTTTAGATGGCTGACTAAAGTCAATGGTAACTTGAGCACCGTTCACCTCCTGAGAAACCTGAGCAGGAGGACTTGGTCGTTTGCTTTTATCCTTTTGCGCAGTAGCGGAAAAAAGAACAAGTAGACTCAATACTAAAATTGATATCTTTTTTATTGATTGCATATTTTTATTATTTCCCTATTAAGACGAAAAAAAAATGCTTTTGTTGGACACAATAGTCACTTTTATTTTAGAAATATGGAAAATGTTTTCACTACGACTTTCTGAATTTTATAGACTTAAAAATCGCATTGCTGAATCGCAAAAAGTTTTAAAACCTTGGAAAATATATCGAAGAAAAAGTAAGATTAATCAAAGATTGACGCTAAGTCAGTCCAATAAACGAGAACAGACTTTAATCGTATAGAATGAAAACGAGGAAATCATTACCTTTCAGTCTATAAACCAATCTGATCATGCGAAAATTATCCTATATCATCGTTGCAATGTTTCTTTTGTCATGTGGATCTGAAGTGAAGAAGGAGAACAGACCACTTGTAGATGCGATTGACCATAAAGTAAAAAGTATTGACCACAATCACCGTATCAGAATAGTGGAAGATGATTTTATTAGTGCTGACTCTAGTTACAAGGTACGTGGCTACTTTATGGAAAATCAGCTAATAAAGCTTGTTGGAATAATTAAGACACCCCATTTCGAAAGAGATGACTACTTCTATTTTGATACTGGTCATCCTATCTTTTCTGGCCATATGATGAATTTCATGGATGACAGACTCGCTGAAGAATTCAAATATTACTATCAGGACGGAAAAATTGTAGAGAGTTTATTTTGGATGGATCACTATCAGCCAGGCAAGCGATTTCCTCACGAGACGTTTAAAGAATTTGATCCAAACATGGATTCGCTCATGAGCGAAGAGCGAAATAGAATGGACTTCTTTCTATCTAAATTGGATGAGGAAGGCTTTGAAATTAAGCACATCAACGAGAATTTGAACGCCAACTAGATGACCATTGAGGAAGCTCAAAAAGTCGTAGATAATTGGATTAAAACTAAAGGCGTTCGCTACTTCAACGAACTCACCAACATGGCAATGCTCACTGAGGAAGTGGGCGAACTAGCAAGAATTATTGCTAGAACTTACGGTGAGCAATCTTTTAAAGAATCTGACAAAAATAGAGACTTAGGGGATGAAATGGCAGATGTACTTTGGGTACTTATCTGCCTTGCCAATCAAACGGGAATAGACCTAACAAAAGCCCTAGAAAAAAATCTTGAGAAGAAGAATGTGAGAGATGCCACAAGGCATTTGGAGAACGAGAAGTTGAAGGATTAAAATGAATACGTTATATTCGAAAGATGAAATCTATCCTATTTTTAATTCTTTCAATTCTAGCATTAAATTGCTATTGTCAATGTCCTGATGTCGATTTTCCTGAAAATGATAATATTTTCTTTGATCAGATAAAGAATAAATATAAAGAGGTCGCTTCTCCTAATATCCTCTTTAAAAATGAATTAAATGAATCTTTCGATCTCCAATCTCTAGAAGGGAAAGTTGTAGTATTAAATTATTGGAATTTTGGTTGTAAGCCCTGTATAGAAGAGATTCCTGAATTAAATAAACTCGTTGAAAAATATAAGGATTCAGTTTATTTTATATCATTAATATCTCCTGGAAATACTAAAATTGATAATGAAAGTCTTCAAACTAAATTAAGCAATTTCAATTTTCAATATCAGCATTTAGCTTCATCTGAATGCTTTGCGTCGTATTTTGGGATACCAGAAATATATCCTACACATATTGTAATTGGCAAAGACTCTAAATTAGTTGAGGTATTTGGAGGGGTAGATACTGAAAAGCTTGAAAATGCTATAAAGTCAAGCATCTAATTAGAATCATCCTGATCATACACTTCCCTAATCTTCACTTTATCCTCATCTGGAATGGAAGGATCAGCTAAAAGCTGCCATGCTCTTTGACGTGTATTGATGTCATATTTCATCAGTACATTATTTTCTTTTTCACTCTTTCTAATCCGTCTTCCCCAAATAAAAATTCCTATTTGGGAAATAAGAACAACTGCTATTAATACATATAACCAAGCCATTTTTTTCCTAACGCAAGCGTCTTCAAAAAGATTAAAAGTTTAGTCAGAATAATCTGCTATTATCTTTCACTATACCATCCGAATTTTTCACTGATTATCTGATCTTTTTTAGATTTCACATAGTCGAGATAGGCCAATGCTATTGGAGAAAATGACTTCCCCTTTCTCCAAATTAAATTCCAATTAGTAATGATAGGGAGGCCCTTTACCTTTATGGGCTTCAGCTCTCCACTCACTAATTCATTTCTTAGTCCTATAATAGGCATGATAGAAAACCCTATGCCAGCAATTACTGCTTGTTTCACAGCTTCGTTGGATGTCAGCTCTATTTTCTTCTGCACTTTAATACCATTCTTATCAATGAAATTTTCCATCGCCTGTCTAGTTGCTGAACCTTGCTCTCGAAATATTAAGGGTAATTTTTCAAGTGTTTTAATATTCAGACTACTGCCAGTGACCTCAGCGTCCGATCTACCTATAAGGTAAAGTCGGTTTTCCATCAGTTCAATATTCTCTACTTTGATTTTATCAGGAAGAATAGAAACCATCGAAAAATCAACCGAGTTACTCTCTTGTGTCTCCAATACTTTGAGCTTATTGGTCACATCCATATTTAGATCTACTCCCGGATGCTCTTTCAAGAAATCTGTCAAAAAAAACGGCATCACGTACTTTGCTGTAGAGACCACAGAAATTCTCAGCCTTCCAACTAAATGTCCTTTATAAGCCAATGTTTTATCTCTGATCTGATCTACCTCATTCAGAATTCGTTTACTGGCTTCTTCAATTTCTCTCCCAAAATCAGTAATGAAAATATTTCTTCCAACTGCCTCCGTAAGAGGGATGTCAAACTGATCTTGAAGATTTCTGAGCTGAATTGAGACTGCTGGCTGAGTGAGGTGAAGCTCCTCTGCTGCCTTTGTAATACTCTGTTTTTCAGCTACTTTGACAAAAATTTGAAGCTGGTGAAGTGTATAATTCATAAACTATGTTTATATATAATATGCTAAATATAAATAAATTTTAATGAAAAAGTAACTGCACATTTGCAAAAAAAAGATATCACCAAAATAGTAATGGCAATAATAAGGATGGGTAAAAGAGCTAATTTGAAACGAAAACCAATTAACATCACCAGATAACCTATGGAACTTCAAGGCCTCACAGATAACTTAACAAATCCTGCATTACTCTTTTTTCTATTAGGGATCATTGCTGTTCAAATCAAAAGTGATTTGAAAATTCCAGAAAACTCATCCAAATTCATTTCAATATATCTTCTCCTTTCGATCGGATTTAAGGGTGGTCAGGAATTATCACATAGTGGCATCACTAGCGAAATACTTCTAAGCATGCTACTTGGAATATTACTCGCACTGTTAATTCCTATTGCTTCATTCTTCTTGCTAAAAAGGAAGCTAAGCATTGACAATGCAGGAGCAATTGCGGCTTCTTATGGCTCAGTGAGTGCAGTCACGTTTGTAACCGCCATTTCATTTCTTGATCTTGAGCAAGTCTCATTTGGAGGTCATATGATTGCTGTCATGGCACTCATGGAAGCTCCTGCCATTATTGTTGGAGTTCTATTGATCAATTATTATCGAAAAAAAGAAAGTGGCCAATCAAGTACTTCTGTTGGCTCTATTATCAGGCATTCGGTCACCAACGGAAGCGTCTTGCTCATCATTGGTAGCCTTGTTATTGGGTTTTTAGCCAATGCTGAGCAGGCAGAAGGCATCAAGCCATTTACCACTGATATTTTTAAAGGATTTTTAGCTGTTTTTCTTTTGGATATGGGGATTTCAAGCGGGAAGCACCTATCGGTGATGTTTACAAAAGGTATTTATCCTTTTTTGTTTTCAACCATTATGCCATTCGTTAATGGGTCAATTGCACTTTTCGTCAGCTTCCAAATTACGGATTCCATAGGAAATCAGCTATTATTTGCTATTCTTGGGGCTAGCGCCTCATACATTGCTGTACCGGCTGCCATGAAAATCGCCGTACCAAAAGCAAACCCGAGTTTATACTTACCAATGGCATTGGGTATTACTTTTCCAATCAATGTGATGATTGGAATCCCGTTCTATTTTTCAATTATTAAAATGATGCATTAATTAGGTCAAAATGAAACTAATTCCCCACCAACTAACTTAGGCACTACATGATATTTGCTATCTTCCATGCATAACTCTAAGTCATCGTCAATTCCCAAACCTTTTAATCTATCTGCATGACTTGATGTCAATGCAAGTGCCAATAAATTTTCATGATTAGCAATATAGAGTTGATGTGCTAGCAAGGCTGAATCTCCTACTGATTTCATTTCTTCGGAACATTCATCAATCAGTGCTCCTGCAAACAAAGTATCTTCCAAATTCGGGGTTCCTTTCCATCCAGAACAATGAATTACAATATTTTGAGGTAATTGTAGAATATACTCAGTCAAGGCTTCCAGATTTAAAAATGAGCCAATAAGAATTTGAGCTGCTTCAGCAGACTTAATGATAGCTCTTGAACCATTCGTTGTTGAAATAGCTATTTTCTTACCTTTTACTGCTTCATCTAGATATTCAAAAGGAGAATTGCCCATATCAAAGCCTTGAATTTTTTGCCCTCCCCGTTCTCCCGCTATCAAGTATCCTTTTTGACTAAGTAATTTCGCCTCTTCTACTTCACTGACTGGCTTAATTGATTTTACTCCATTGGCTAAACCAGCTACAATACACGAAGTAGCTCTAAAAATATCTACTACCACCACTACTTTCCCTTTCAAATCATGCTGATGAATGAGGTCAGGTGTTAGGCAAACTTCAATTGTTCTCATAACATTTCTAAGTCTTATTAGATTAATTTATTTCAAAAATGGTGGTCTTACCACTTTTGCTTTTACATTTTTTTCTCGGATCACCACATTGATTTCGGTTTCTGGCTTGCTATACGCTATCGTCACATATCCCATCCCGATTCCTAGATTCAATGAAGGAGACATAGTCCCTGAAGTTACTTTCCCAATGATATTTCCTTCTGAATCCGCTAACTCATAGTCATGCCTTGGAATTCCTCTTTCCACCATTTCAAAGCCAACTAGTTTTCGCTCAACACCCGCTTCTTTCTGCGCTTTGATATTTTCACTGTTCACAAACTCTTTGGTGAATTTGGTGACCCATCCAAGACCCGCTTCTAATGGAGAAGTTTCATCAGTTATGTCATTTCCATAAAGACAAAAACCCTTTTCTAAACGAAGAGTATCTCTTGCTCCAAGTCCGATTGGCTTGATATCAAACTCTTCTCCAGCTTCAAATACTTTATTCCAAACCTCCTCTGCATCTTCTTTGTTGATGTATAATTCAAATCCTCCAGAACCAGTATAGCCAGTCGCTGAGATGATCATTTCTTTTCCTGCCAATTCGCCTTTCACGAACGTGTAAAACTTTACCTCCGAAAGATTTACTTCTGTCAACTTTTGAAGAACCTCAACAGCCTTTGGCCCCTGAACTGCTAAAAGAGCAATATCATCTGAAATATCGCTCATCTCTACTCCCCACTTGTCTTGACTTTTGATCCAGTTCCAATCTTTTTCGATGTTGGAAGCATTGACAACAAGCATATACTCTTCCTCTGCCATTCTATAAACTAAAAGGTCATCTACAATCCCTCCTTTGTCATTTGGAAGGCAAGAGTACTGTGCTTGTCCATCCACAATTTTGGAAGCATCGTTGGAAGTCACCCACTGGATCAAATCCAAGGCATGAGGCCCCTTTAGCATGAATTCTCCCATATGAGAGACGTCAAATACTCCTACCGAATCACGAACTGTCATGTGCTCTTCTTTATCAGAAGAATATCTTACTGGCATATTATAGCCAGCAAAAGGCATCATTTTAGCACCCAATTTTTCGTGGATGTTATTCAAAGGAATTTGTTTTACTTCCATCTTATATGTTAATTTTTAATCCAACCGGACAATGATCCGATCCGTAATATTCATTGTAAATTAAGGAATCCTCCACTTGATCTTTGAGTTGATTACTTGCTAAGAAATAATCAATTCTCCACCCTACATTTCGCTCTCTAGCTCTAAATTTATAATTCCACCAAGAGTACTTCACCTCATCAGGATAAAACATTCGATAAGTATCGAAATACCCTGCATCTAACAGATTGCTGATGCCGTCAATCTCCACCTGAGTGTATCCTGATTGCTTATTGTAATTTTCTTTACTACGCGCAATATCAATCTCTGTATGAGCAACATTCAAATCCCCACAGATAATAACAGGCTTCTTATCTTCTAAGCTCAGAATATAATTCTTGAATGCTTCATCCCATGTTTCTCTATACTCTAGCCTTTTCATCCCTTCGCCAGAATTCGGCGTATAGACTGTCACTAAAAAGAACTTCTCAAACTCAGCTGCTATTACTCTTCCTTCCTGATCATGCTCCTCTATACCTATATCGTAGAATACTTCCAAAGGCTTTTCTTTTGAAAGAATGGCAGTTCCTGAATAACCCTTTCTTGCTTTGGAAGAATTCACAGATAGATGATAATCTGGGAAAAGTTGAAGAGCCGTTTTCACATCCTCTGGTTGTCCTTTTGTCTCCTGAAGGCAGAAAACATCTGGATCCATTTCTCTAATGTCTTTAGGGAAATCCTTTTTTATGATCGCTCTGATTCCGTTTACATTCCAAGAAACTAAGTGAAGTTGGGGCATTAAAATTCCAGTTTAAATTGAAGCGCAAAGAAAGACACTGAGTGGCATTAATAAAACTTAATGCTACCCAATCTTAGCTCCATTCATTGTTTCTTGTTGGGGCTGTAATAACACCACATCATTTCGTTCATTGTAAACTCCCATCACTAAACATTCCGAGATAAAAGGGCCGATTTGTTTTGGTGGAAAGTTGACCACTGCAATAACTTGTCTATTTCTGAGCTTTTTTCGAGAATAAAGAGCAGTAATCTGCGCGGAGCTTTTTCTGATTCCGATTTCTGGACCGAAATCAATCGTCAACTTAAAAGCTGGCTTATGTGCTTCGGGGAAATCTTCAATATCAATAATTGTCCCCACTCGCATATCTACCTTTTCAAAATCACTCCATGAAATCATTTGTATAGCTTTTTCAAGTTTTTATTCAGTCTCTTAATATGATGCTTATTGGTTAAGTCTACGTTTCGCTCTTCTAAAATTGAAATCAACTTCTTTTTATGATCCACTTTAACAATAGGAATCATTCGCTCTACATATTGACCTAATTGATTGGAGGGTGCTAATATGATTTGATCAGAGATGATGTAAAACACATCATCACAAAACTGCTCTACCTTATAAAGACTCACCAATATTCTAAAACCAAAATCCCTGGTGACCACCGTCCCAGCGTCCATCGCATCAATAACTTTTGGCAAGGCTTCAAATAATTTATCTGAAACCAAATCCGCCATATGTGCCAAGGCGATCATACTTCCCCATATCACCCGATTAATTGGATCATTGAGTTTACTGATTAAAAAATACACATGATCAACAACTAGTTGTGGCTTTTGCTCTGCAACGTAAGCGATGGTAAGCATAGCGTCCATTTGAAGTCTATCAATTGGTCCAGACTCGATGAACTTAATCAACTCATTTAATCCACTCATGTCTTCCGCATCTGCTATAGACTGTGCGAGTGCTTTGTTAGGAGCTTGATCCTTTCTCCTTAATGAATGAGCCAATTGATTCTGTATAGACATAAAAAAACCCTGACATTTCTATCAGGGTTTAAATTAGTTTTCTTTTCAGAGATTAGCTAGCGCAGAATTCTTTCAATCTTCTGTTTTTGCTTGGCTCTCTCAATTTCTGCAATGCTTTTTCTCTAATTTGTCTTACTCTTTCTCTTGTAAGCCCCATTGCATCTCCAATTTCTTCCAATGTATAAGGATTGTCATATCCTATACCAAAGCTCATCATCACTACTTCTCTCTCACGAGCAGTTAATGTAGAAAGAGCTCTCATGGTTTCTACTTTCAATGAATCATTGAATACAAGACCATTATCAGTAGCGCTGGTCGTTTGGTTTTCTAGTACATCAAGTAATGATCCACTTTCATCTTCTCCGAAAGGAGCATCCATTGACATTTGCTTTACCTCAGCCCCAAGTGTATTTCTCACTTCACTTGGTTTCATGTCCAAGATATCAGCTAATTCCTCCTCAGTAGGTTCACGCTCAAATTTTTGCTCTAGCTCAGCATACGCCCTTCTGATTTGATTAATAGCGCCAGACTTATTCATTGGCAAACGAACAATTCTAGACTGCTCAGCCAATGCTTGCATAATAGACTGACGGATCCACCATACTGCGTATGAGATGAATTTAAAACCTTTGGTTTCGTCAAATTTCTTTGCTGCCTTAATCAGACCTAGATTTCCTTCGTTGATCAAATCATTCAAAGGCAAACTTCTATTTTGATACTGCTTTGCTACAGATACTACGAATCGAAGATTGGCTTTTACCAATTTCTCTAAAGCTAAATCATCCCCTTCTTTGATTCTCTTAGCAAGAGTTACCTCTTCATCGGGAGTAATCATTGGGACGTTACTTACCTCAGTGAAATACTTTTCCAGAGTATGACTTTCTCTCCTATTGGTGATCGACTGGGTAATCTTTAGTTGTCTCATATTATATTATTAAAACTAATTTGTTATGCGTCTAAAAAAGCAATCTGCAAAGATAGATGTTAAAATTGCTCATTGCAATAGATAATGTTTTTATTCTACTAGATCTTAACCATTATTTTAAGCTAATGGTTTCAGATTCTGATTTTAAAGCGAATAAAGCTTACTTAATAACTAAAATGTATGTCTACAATAAGGAAGAAACGATAGTAACTATTCTATTCACATCTTATCGAATTCACTGGATTGCCTTTGGCAATTTTGAATATCCTCGTCAAAACTGTTATGAAAGAAATGAATAGCACTATTCCAAATGCAATTGCGAATAAGTCAGCTCCCAGATGAATTCGATATGCAAAATCTGCCAACCATTTTCCAAATAGCCACCATGAAAGCGGTGCTGCAATGACCAATGAAATTAAAAGGAGTATCAAATAATCCTTCAGAATTAATTGAATAATATTTCCTACCGAAGCTCCCATTACTTTTCGAATTCCTATTTCCTTGGTTTTTCTTTCCACAGTAAAATTGATCAACCCGTAAAGACCGAAAGCTGAAATAATGATAGATACAATAGAGGCGATTAGAATAATAGTAGCCCTGCTTTGCTCTGCCTTATAAAATCTATTCCATTGTTCATCCAGGAAATTAATTTCAGGAGGTGTACCCGGATCAAACGAAGCATTAACTGTTTCAATATGATCCAATGTCGCTTTCAAATTTTCAGCGTTGCTATACCTAATGGTGAAGTAATCAATGGAGCGTACATGATTATTCCAGCTAGTCAAAATAACAGGGCCAATCTCCTCATAGAGTGATTGAAAGTGAAAATTTTCGACGACTCCAATCACATTCATTTTGACAGTATCTCGATCACTCCCAACCCATATGCCACTTCCAATAGCATTTTCTAACCCGAGCAACTCAACAGCTTTCTGATTAATAATGATGTTGAGGCTATCTTGTTCATCAGCACCACTAAAATTTCTACCTTCTAATAGTTTGAAATCATAAGTATCCAACCAGCGATAATCTGCCGCATAGTGGCTAAAATCAGTCAATCCATCAGTCAAGGTCTGTCCCACTCTGGCTGAAGGTAGATTTTTCCATTCTCCAGGCACTCTCGAAGACGAAGAAGCATTAATCACATTTGGATGGTCTAGTATACCATTTACAATGTTTTTAAATTCTCTTCTCGCATTACCAGAATTGATGTCCAACACGATCAGATTTTTTAAGTCAAACCCTAACTCCTTTGATTGGACATAATTTAATTGTCGATAAATAACCAAAGATCCAATGATTAGAAAAATAGAAAGTGCATATTGAACACCTACCAGTCCTTTTCTCAATAAATCTCCCTTTCCTGAAAATGTATTTTTTACAATCAGTAATTGCCTCTTAAGTTGAGAGTAATAAATAGCAGGTAAAAGAGCCGAAATTGTCCATATAATAACAATGGCTCCTACGTGATAGGGAATGAAATCCAAAGTAAATAATAAGGATAGGTTGAACTCTTTATCAGCGATGGAAAGAAAAAAAGGAAATAGCAACGCAATTAATGCAATAGAAATAGCATAAGAAATAATCACTGTCAATAATGTCTCAAAGAAGAGCTGCACTAACAAATGCTTATTATTTGCTCCATTTATTTTTCGCATGCTGGCTTCCAGCGTTCTTTTCAAAGCTTGCACCGAAGACAGGTTGACATAATTGAGTGCTGCAATGAATATGACCAAAAAGCCCATCATCAAAATGATGGAAACAAACTCCTGATCACTATAAGGTATGGCAACTCGTGGTGCCATACCTCCTCTTTCATACCCCACCGATTGAAGGTGGATATCTTCAATGTTTTGAAATGAAAGCTGAATTTGATCCCTCTCTTCCTCCGGTATGTATTTTTCACGAAAAGCATCCATGGATGACATCATACTTTGAGGTGCTGTGTTTTCCTTTAGCAAAACCCACGTCTCTGTAAATCTTCCTCCCCATGAATTAATGAACCGTTTCCAACCCTCTGGAAATTGATCATAATTGGTTACATATATATTGTTGAATTTATACGTGGAGTTTCTTGGCATTTCTTTCATCACTGCCAGTACTTCAGAGGGACCAAAGTTTGACTCTTCTACCACTTTCCCAACCACATCTGTAGACCCAAATAATCGCATGGCTAAATCTTCTGTAAGAATTAAACCTGCAGGTCCGGAAAATTGCTTTTTTGGATTCCCTTGAATGATCTCAATGTCAAGAATATCAAAAATTTCTTTGGTTGCCATTGCCCAGTATCTGTCCGCAATTTGTGTTTCTCCAACTCCTAAAACCTGTGACCCAGAATACGTCAAATGTGCTGTTTGCTCTATCACCGGGAATTCGTCTTTTAGTGCTTGCGCCAACGGACCTGGAGTAGAAATGTAATTGTGCTTGCCATCTTCCTCTGAGATTTCGGTCACCACACGATACACTCTATCCCTCTTGGTATGAAAAGCATCCATATTCTGTTCATCGTACACATACATGAGGATGAAAAACAGGATGGAAAAACCCATGCTCAAGCCAAGTATATTCACGACATAATGTGCAGTTTCCTTTCGAAAGCGACGAAAGTATATTTTGGTGTAGTTCTTTAAAAGATTCATAGTCCAATTGTTGTTTTGAGTGTTTTTGAGATTGATCAGACGGAATGATCGAAATACATTCCAAATGAAAAAGAGGTTAGCAGATCGTTTGGAATCTTTGCTTCGGAGATAGTAGAACTCAAATAGATCTCCTTCTATCTCATCGAGATATTCTGAGCGGCAGTACCATCTCAGAAAGCTGAGTGCCCATTTAGGTGGATTAGGTCCTGACATCCTAAATGCTTGAGAATGAGATTTGAGGAATTTTTTGATAAATGCCTGTCCGCAGATCATGCGAAGCATCCAGCACTTTTTTCCCCAGTGCTGTGACGTTATAAAATTTTTTTCTACGACCTCCTCGTTCTTCGGTAATTCCTCCAAAACGTGAATCAACAAATCCCTTCTTCTCCAGTCGTTTTAGTGCTACGTGTATGGCGGACACATTGATCTTCTTCTTTGTTTCGGCAGTGAGAAATTCGTAAATAGATACTCCATACGCTTCATTGTGCTGAGCAGCGACCGTGAGTAAAACGAGTTCTTCAAATTCTCCTAGTTGGTATTCCATATCATGCTTTTTTCTATTGTCGAGATTCCGGTATTGTTGTACCTCCAAACCGGAATGACGGAATCATTTTATTAAATGATTTACTTAACAAACGTGAATGTAATGCATAAGTTTCACTTTTGTTAAGTAAATGAATGAGAAATCAGTGTTACTCTATATTAAGCAGGATATCAGTCCCTAAATATTTCATCTCAGGTAAAGTATACCAGCTTCTTCGTTGAGGGATTTTTATGAAGTCAACTTGAATTTCGTCCTCTAGCTTAATCAATTCGCCATTACCCGCTAGTTCGTCTTTATAGAATTTGTACTGCACCATTCTCCCTGTTTCTTTATGAATGAAGAAGTACCAAATATCTTTTTCGTAAGGCACTCTCAAAACATAGCAATCAATACCATCAATAATTTCTGATCCTACTTTATCATCAATAGGAGTTCCTTGATCATTCAATTTCATTGGCAATCCCCATAGATAGAGATAATAGTTTCTCATCATAAGTGCTCTATCAATTCCTTTATCTCCTCTCAATACTTTTGCCTCATCGCCTTGTACTTCGTATTCCTCTTCCTCACCCCGACTGACTTTTGCGTATCCTTTGCTATTATCCAGCTCGAATGAAGTCGTATTTTCGGAACCGTCTGGTCTTGTTTCATTAAACATAAAAGTGGCGCTCAATGATGACCAATCGCCATTGGGATCATGATATTTTATTGCTTTTGCCAGTACTTCTTCAGCTGTAATCTGCGCACTGACTATGAATGGAAATATTGATAGTAGAATGATGAGCCTTTTCATAAAGAAGGATTGTATTTTTAATGTAAATGAATCAAAAATGACCAAAGCAGCAAAAACAGTTTGGGTATTCGGAGTTTACCTTATTTGTGAAGGACTATTTCTACTATTGTCCCCTTCATGGATTTTAGAGGCCATAGGCATTCCTGATCCTGATAGTGTCTGGCGAATTATACTCGGTTTTGTTGTCGCTATTCTAGGCTATTACTATGTAAGAAACGCTAAAGAAAACTTGACTCCATTTTTCCAATTCACCGTTCAAATTCGAGTCATTCAACTTGGTTTCTTTCTTTGGCTTTACTTCTTCGAAAGAGGCACACTTGTACTAGTCGGTTTTTCACTGATAGAAATGCTGGCAGGCCTTTGGACTTGGAGGGAGATAAGGAAGCCCAGTTAAAACAACATATGTTGATTCAGAGCAGCACAAATATCCTCTTTGATATTTTAATATTTCATCCTGTCATTTTGACCATAGGAGAAATACTTACATTTCTCAATCCTATCCATAGTTAAATATTTCTCGTTGCACTCGAAATGACAAAACTGTAAATGTATTTTTTAAACAAAAATTAATAATATGCGTATTGATTATTTATACAAATATTAATTAAACTGTTTAGGAATGAATTTGCAGCTAGGAACGCTTGAGGAAATGATATTGATCATTCTCCTAATGAAGGAGGAGACCTACGGAGTGGAGATTGCCAAAGAATACGAACTGCAGGTAAAGCAATCTATTTCCCTTCCTGCTATTCATGTTGTATTGAAAAGACTCGAGAAAAAAGGGCTTGTAGAGTCTAAACTTGGCAAGCCAACTGCGGAGCGTGGCGGTAAAAGCAAACGCTTTTATAAGGCAACAAATCAGGGGTACCAAGTAACGAAAGCCATGCAAGAACGACGAACAGACATCTGGAAGATGATTCCAAAAATGAATATGTTCTTCCTATGAAAGCGACGAGACATCATCCTCCAAAATGGGCAAAATCACTCCTTGAATTATTCTGCCGTGAAGATTATGTAGACGAAATACTTGGAGACATTCATGAAGCTTTTTATTGGCGATTGAAGGAGCAAGGATTATTTAAAGCCAGGGTTAGGTTTGTCATGGAAGTATTCAAATCCTTTCGTCTCTCCAACTTAAAATCATTTCATCATTTTCAACTCAACACTATGATTTTTCAGAACTACATAAAAGTTGCTTTCAGAACGCTATTAAAGAGAAAGTCAACTTCATTTATCAATATTATCGGCTTATCAATTGGAGTAGCCGCTTTTGCTTTCATCTTCTTATACACCTATCAAATATTCACTTTTGACGATCACCATGTAAATAAGGAGCGTACCTTTCTTGCTTTTAAGGAGCGAATTACGCCAGATGGGACTCAAGCCACTTATGATACCTGGGTCCCTCTCAAAGATCGATTGAAAAGTGAATACAGTGAAGTAGAGTATGCTGCCAGGTATTACACAACAAATGCTAGCATAGAAAAGGATAATCGCTATTTAGAAGAGAGTATTACCTATACTGATGCTTCTTTATTTGACATCTTTACTTTTCCTGTTGTTTACGGAAATGCATCAAAAATATTCCCCACTAAAAACTCATTAGTATTGAGCGAGGAGCTTGCTTTAAAATATTTTGATACAAAAAATGCTGTAGGAAAAAGCTTGGAGATTTTTCTTCAAGAAGAGGACACGACACTTCGGTATGAAGTTTCTGCTGTGATAACAAATCATCCAGAAAATGCTTATTTGCGTCCATCCATGATGATCTCAATGGAGAGCATTCCTGCATATTCCGAATTAGCAAATAGATGGAATGGATCATTTTTGGAAACTTATGTCCTACTCAGGGATCAATCTGACGCTATTAAATTGGAAGCAGATTTCCCAAATCTAGTAAAATCAATTTGGGACACTGAAACCAGTGAGAATACTAATTTCAAATTACTCCCTTTCGATAATGTGTATGATACTTTCATAGGCGATTCATCCAATGCACGCACATTGCTGATGATTGGCATTGGCATGCTTTTGATCGCAATGATCAATTTTATGAATCTGTCCACAGCGCAGGCGACTCAGCGCGCAAAAGAAATTGGATTGCGAAAAGTATTGGGTGCCTTTCAGGGCCAGCTTAGAACTCAGTTTATGACTGAATCTTTTGTCATGTCTTTTATTGCGACAGGTCTGGGCTTAATTATTATCGCATTGACCTTACATAATTTCAATCAATTTTTTGATCTTGCGTTAACTCCTAGTTCCTTTTCAGTCATTGAAATTTTGATAGCGTCCCTAATCTTAATCACTTTCCTAGGAATAGTAAGTGGGAGCTATCCGGCTCTTTATCTCTCCTCCATCAGCGCCATAGAAGTACTAGGAAAAAAATTGGGGATGGGAGGATCATTTTTCAGGAATACATTGATAGTGGTTCAGTTTACTATCGCATTATTTCTAATTGCAAGTACCATAATTGTTAGCCGCCAGATTAACTACATGTCTAATAAAAACATGGGGTTTGAATCTGAAGGAATTATGATCCTATCTGCATCCGCTAGAAGCTTTACGGACAGAGAGATTGGACAATCTAGAATCAACACTTTTAAAAATGAATTGAGAGATAAATCTTTTGTCTCTGGTATTTCCTCAAGTCGATCAGTTCCTACTTCATGGGCGAATAGTTTCCTATTTGTTGCTCCGGACAATTGGACAGGAGATAGATTGAGAATGAGATTCACCTACGTGGATGGTGACTTTTTTGACATCTATCAAATCCCAATTAAGTATGGAAGCAATTTCTTGCCTGATACAGAAGGTGATCAGCGTGGATCGGTGATATTGAATGAGGCTGCTATGAAAGCATTTCAATTCTCACCAGATGAGGAGAACGTAATCGTGATTGGTAGTTCAAGAATAAACGTAGTAGGAATTGTTGAAGATTTTCATTTCGAAACGCTTCAAAACGAGGTAGCTCCAACGCTTATATTTCATAGAGTGGCGGAGAATCCTACTGCTCACAATACTATCACGTTGAAAATGAATATGACCAATCTTAAGGAGCGAATTGATGAGATAGAGACTATGTGGAATCAACTGGGTTCAACTCAAGAGTTTACCTATTCATTTATGAATGATCGAGTAGTTAATCTATATGAGGAAGAAAATAGATATCTAGGGATGGTTGGCTTGTTCTCTACAATTGCAATACTAATAGCTTGCTTAGGCCTCTATGGACTCACTCTCTTTATTATAGAAAAGCGAAGAAAAGAAATCAGTATCCGAAAAGTATTAGGAGCAGAAATTAACACTATACTAAGACTCATCTTTGTTGATTTTACTAAATGGGTAGCAATAGCTTTTGTGATCAGCGTGCCTTTTGCAATCTATTTTCTGAATGACTGGTTGCAATCCTACCACTATCACATTAGTATTTCTTGGATCACATTTGCTTTAGCTCTTGTGATTGTGCTAGGATTGGTGATTATCACAGTTGGATATCAATCTCTGAAGGCCGCCACGGCAAATCCAGTGAAGTATTTGAAGGATGAGTAATTAACTCTTAAGATTTCTCAACGATCTACTCACTATAAAAATGCTAAGCAATGCTAGGGCTGTTCCCATTATAAATGGAGCCCCAGGGAAATAAATATCGTTAGCTGGATTAGTATATATTCGAAAGATTCCCGTCATCAGTAATGGGCCAACTATCGCTGTTAGTGTCATGACGCTTGTCAATCCACCTTGCAATTCACCTTGTGCGTTTTTGGGGATTTGTCCAGACATAATGGATTGAAGCGAAGGACCTGCTAATCCCCCGAATGCGTAAGGAACAATCACCGCGTACACCATCCAAGATTCACTTACAATCCCCATCATCAGCAAACCAAAAGCATTAAATGCGAAACCGGCATAGACAGCATTGGTCTCACCAATTTTCTTGACAATAGGACCAACAAGTCCTCCCTGAACAATGGCTACCATCACACCAACAAACCCCAATGACAATCCAATTTCCATAGAAGACCACCCAAATTTCTCAATGGTAAAAAAAGACCAATTGGAATGAGTGGCATTTGCTGCAACATAAATGAAGAACAATGCTACCACTAACCAGACAATTTTCTTATGACTTAAAATTCTTTTGAGTGTACCGAATGGATTAGCTCGTTTCCAATCAAAGTCCCTTCTATCTTCTTTTGCCAAAGATTCCGGAACTACAAAAAATCCATAAAGTGCATTTAATAGTGAAAGTCCTGCTGCTGCCATGAATGGAACTCTAGTTCCTAATTCGCCCAGAAAACCACCAACTGTTGGTCCCACTACAAATCCCAGTCCAAAAGCAGCACCAATCATCCCAAAATTCTTTGCTCGATTCTCCGAGGTACTTATATCAGCTATATAGGCATTTGCTACAGTGACACTTCCACCGCATATTCCAGAAATCATACGAGCGACAAAAAGCCAAGCTAAAGTTGGAGCAAATACAATGACGATGTAGTCTAGTCCAAGCCCAATCAATGATGTAAGGAGAAGGGGTCTTCTACCGAATTTATCACTTAATCCTCCCAAAATAGGGGCTGCAAAAAATTGTGTAATCGCATATGTAGCAGCTAAAATCCCCCCAAATAATGAGGATTGACTATTGTCGTATCCGGTCAATTCTGAGATTAATGCAGGTACAACTGGAATGATCAATCCAATTCCAAGAATGTCAATGAGAACTGTGATGAAAATGAAAATGAGTGCGGCCTGCTTCTGTTGCATGAGATTGAAATGATCCGCAAGATTAGCTCATTATCCACCAAATGACAATGTCCACTTGGTGATCAATTAGTGGCTAAGTATCTAAAAATATTGAGTGCCAACTGTCCATTCTCAGGTGCGTCTGGGCTATTCATACCAATTTTGGTTTTGCCGCTGAGCTGAGCGGTGATCATAGCGGCTTCACCAAGCAATACCATTTTTCCTTGACCAAAAACCATACAAGCTCCCTGCTGCCAGCCTTCTGAATTTTCACTCTTTGTTTCTTCCGAAAATTGCCACGCTATTTCTGGCATAAGTATCTCGTGAGAGTTATCATATACTAAAAAAGGAACCGCCTGCTCAGGAGCCTTAAAAACAGATCCAGTAAATGATCCAATTCTAGACACTTTCCCAGTATTCTCTGAATCTATTGTAACCGGAGAATCAAAAAGTGTATCATGATTTCTGTAGAAAATACTTGGTGGCCAATGAGTCCCGTTTTGGATAGCGAAGGAATTACTCCATTCTACGCTAAATCGTTTGGCCAGATCTTGTGCTGCCCCTCCGTAAGGC
>CAYGTD010000011.1:0-32475 GCA_964352725.1 uncultured Roseivirgaceae bacterium | reverse complement strand
ATTATTTTTACGTCAAAGCAGCTATTTAGAAGCTTTAGATACTGTTCCCTGGCTTTTGGGAGGAGGACTTATGCTGGGCGTATTTTACAACCTATCGCTTTGGTACAAGTTGACGGATAAAACGCTTTACGGTGCATACATTAGTGTGATTGGCGCGATAGCCACTTTTGTACTAAACTGGACTTTGATTCCAGTAATTGGCTATATGGGGAGCGCAATAGCCACATTTGGTACTTACTTTTTGATGGTAATCATTTCCTATTTCTGGGGGAGAAAATACTATTCAGTACCTTATGAGGTATGGAAAATCTTAGGATACATGATTTTGGCAGGAGGAGGTATTGTGTTGGATGGGCTACTTCAAGATTCAGCAGTCAATTCACTATTGATCGTCCTAATCTTCCTAACTTTGACATTCATTTTTGAGCGAAAAACGTTTTTTAAGAAAGCTAAAAGCTAAAATCCATTTAGAAGAAGATGAATCTTGTTATCCCAATGGCTGGAAAAGGTAAACGCCTCAGGCCACACACACTTACAACACCAAAACCACTTATTCCAATTGCTGGGAAGCCAATCGTTCAGCGTTTGGTAGAGGATATTGCAAAGGTCACACCTGAGAAAATTGAGAAAATTGGTTTTGTGATAGGAGACTTTGATGAAGATATCAAATCCCAATTGACAGGAATAGCGAAAGAAGTGGGTGCTGAAGCTAGGTTTTATGTACAAGAAGTGGCAGAAGGAACCGCTCACGCAATTGCCTGTGCTAATGAAATTTTGGAGGGAAAGGTAACAGTTGCTTTTTCTGACACTTTATTTAGAGCAGATTTTGAGTTGAACCCTGAAGATGACGGCATTATTTGGACAAGCCGAATTGATGATCCTAGTGCGTTTGGTGTCGTGAAAACAAATCAGGATGGAATTATCACAGATTTTATTGAGAAGCCAAAAGAGTTTGTATCTGATCAGGCAATTATTGGGATTTACTATTTCAAAAAGGGAGAAGATTTAAGAAGCGAAATAAATCATTTGATTGACAATAACATTAGAGGGGGTGGTGAGTTTCAATTGACAATGGCTTTGGAAAGCTTAAAGGAAAAAGGAACCAATTTTACAATCGGCACAGTAGACGAATGGTTGGATTGTGGGAACAAGGCCATTACAGTAGCATCCAATTCCAAATATTTAGGTTTTTTGAAAGGTCAAAATTTGATTTCGAAAAATGCGAAAGTGGAGAATTGTGAAATTATCGAACCAGTTTACATTGGAGAAGGTTCTGTTATCAAGAATTCCAAAATTGGGCCAAATGTTTCTATTGGAAATGAGTGTCAGATTGAGAACTCAACTATTTCGGAATCATTGATTCAAAATAATAATAATTTGGAGGGGATTAATTTTGTCAACTCCATGATAGGAAACTTCGTTAACGTCAAAGGAAATCCAAATTCGGTGAGTTTGGGAGACTATAGTGAATGGTAATGTCGATGCGATCTCATATTTTTTTCTTACTTTTTTTAACCTCAACGTTGCTTTTCCCTCAAAGGAAAAAGCAAGAAGTTGTTATTCCTCAAACCCAAAAGGATTCGTTGACCTTAGAATCAGTTTTAATAGAGGCTGAAAAACATCTTATCCTTGAAAATTACGCAAAGGCATTAGAGAGTTTCCAAGTGGCACTTGGGATGAACTCAGAAAGTGCTGTTATCAATTTTAAACTCGCCGAAGTATTGACCAAAAGTAAAGAGGGACAAAAATCTTTGCCTTATGGACTCAGAGCAATTGCCCTTGATGAGAATAATAAATACTATCGACTGGCTTTAGCAAGAACCTATACTTCTGTTGGGTTTTACATAGATGCAGCCAAAACATATGAAGAACTTCTGGAGAAATTTCCTTCAGAAGAAAATGCACTCTACGAACTAGCTGAGCTTTATCAATTATCTGGTCGAAGAGACGATATGTTCAAAACGTTTGATAAAATTGAAGCTCAGCTTGGTGTAAAAGAAGAAATTGTAAGAGAGCGTCAGCGTATCCTCATGAAAGAGGGCAAAGTCAATCTAGTGATTGAAGAGTACAAAAAGCTGATAAATGCCTATCCAAATGAAAGCTCTTACAGAGTCGAATTCATCAGCTTTTTAATTCAAAATAAGAAATTAGATGAGGCAGAGTCTGAAATTGCTTCTTATGAAAGCTCTGAACCTTCCTCCTCAAGAGTTACTCTACTAAAAAGCGAACTCTCGTGGATGAATGGAGAGAGAAACGAGGCACTATCGTTATTATCCGACGCATTGGTTACCAAGACGATTGATTTTGAAACCAAATTTCAGATAGTATCTAACTATCTAACAATGACCTCTAATACATCGGATCGAGAAAAATTGACTGTAATTGCTCAGGATCTCGCAGAACAGTATCGAGATGAGTTCAAAGCTCAGGCATTTGTTGGAGATCTTCTTTATCAGTCCGGTAGACCGAATGAAGCTGTTGCTTATTATCTCAATTCCTTAAAGCTAAGTCCATCAAATTATTCTGTATGGCAAAATGTGATCAATATAGAAGCAGATTTAAATCAATATGATAGCGTGGTGTCACATTCGGAAAAAGCTCTCGAGTATTTTCCAAATCAAGCTATACTATACTACTTTGCTGGCACTGGACATCTCATCCTCAAGGACTACAAAAAATCTGTTCGAATGCTAGAGCAGGGAAAAAAATATACAGTTGATCCAAGTTTACTTACCGTTTTTTATGGTCAGTTAGGTGATGCTTACAATTCTCTAAAGGAAAAAGAAAAGTCTTATAAAGCCTACGATAAAGCACTTCAGAGTCAGCCAGATAACGATCACGTGCTTAATAATTATAGCTATTTCCTTTCGTTGGATAAAAAGCATTTAGAAAAAGCACTTTTAATGTCTAGTAAACTAGTGGAAATGCATCCAGAAAATGCAACATATCTTGACACCCATGGTTGGGTACTATATGTTTCTGGAAGGTTTAAGGAGTCTAAGAAATATTTAGAAAAAGCTGTTGCTTTGGATGAAGATGGCACAGTGATTGAACATTACGGTGATGTATTGTTTCAGTTGGGAGATGTTTCAGAAGCGATCGAGCAATGGGAAAAGGCAAGAGACTCTGGTGAAGCGTCAGATCTAATTGAAAAGAAAATTGCGGACAAAAAGCTCTATGAATAAGCTCATTATAGGACTCCTCCTTGGGATGTTATTTCTCACTTCTTGTAATAGGAATATAGGAGCAATTTTTTCTAAAAAGGACAAGTTAGAAGTAGTAAATCCGCAATTTGAATACATGTCTGCAAAGGCAAAGTTCAAATTTGATCATGATGGTAATAAAGTATCAGCTACTGCTAATTTCAGGATTCAAAAAGACAGTATCATTTGGGTTTCAATTTCAGGTTTTGGTCTAGAGGCAGCAAGAGTGCTCATCGATACAGAGAATATTTATATTTTGGATAAACTCAAGCGTCAATATTATGAATACAGTTTTGAAGGCTTGTCTAAACAACTGGAATTTGATTTGGACTTCAAATTGATACAATCAGTTGTGTTGGGCAACCTCGTCGACCCATATAAAAATCAGAAAGTGCAGAAGATGGATAAATATTATTCATTTAGATCGGAAAAGGGAATGTACTTCTTTCAGAATTTCATTGGCACAAGAAGTATGAAGCTCGAAAAAATGAATATTTCAGAAGCAACTTCAAAGAATACGATTTCAGTAAATTACAGCGATTTTGTTTTTGTGGATAAGCAAATATTCCCAAATGAAATACAAGCAATTATAGATTACGAAGATCTTGACAAACCAAACACGGAGATCAATATTTCATACAATAAAATGGCCATTGAAGATGAGCCAATCAAATTTCCATACTCCGTCCCGAGTAAGTATGAGAGAAAATAGCCATTGGTCTTTCCTTTTAATTCTATTTTTCTTCTTCGCTCTTTCTCCTGCCCTAGCTCAAAAGACAAAAAGTCAGCTCGAAAAGGAAAAAAGTGAGAACTTAAGGAAAATTGCAGAAGCTGAGCGAATCCTTAACGAGACGGCCAATGAAAAGAAAGCTACATTAGGACAGCTTCAAGCTCTTAACCAACAAATCAATGCAAGGGAGGCTTTGATTAGATCATTTGGATCAGAAATACGGTTACTAGATAGTGAAATTGCCGATCTAACGATCGTAGTAAATGCTTTGCAGAGTGATTTGAAAAACCTAAAAGAAGAGTATGCAGCCCAAATTTATTCTTCGTATAAGGCATATAGAGGCAATAATAGGCTTATGTTTCTTTTCTCGTCATCTAATTTCAACCAGCTTCTCCAGCGGCTTAAATACTTGGAGCAATACGCTGATGCAAGAAAACTCCAAGCTGAACAGATAGAGGAAGTGGCACATGAACTGATAGAGCAAAAAGGACAAGTAGAGGCTAAAAGGCTGGAGCAACAAAAATTGCTAAATCAACAAGTGAGAGAAAGCAGAAAACTTGCTAATTCTAAAAGAAAACAATCCGATTTAATAGCTCAATTGACTAAGCGCGAGCGTCAGTTAAGACAAGAAGTAAAAGATAGAAAGGAGGCCAACGAAAGATTAAATACGTTGATTGCTGCCGTAATAAAATCTGAAGAAGACAGGACTGACAATATTTCCACAGCTGAAGCGGCCAGCGATGCTGAAATAGCTCGATCATTTGAGTCAAGTAAAAATCGGATTATATGGCCAGTTAGCTCAGGATTGGTTGTTTCAAAGTTTGGTAAACAACCTCATCCAATTTTGAAAAGAGTCACGGAGGATAATAGTGGAATCGGAATTCAAACCGAAAGAGGAGCTAAAGTAAATTGCGTGTTTAATGGTGTGGTGAGTGAGGTAGCACTTGTAGATGGGGGTCACTACGCAGTTATAGTAAGGCATGGAAATTACATGACGGTCTACGCAAACTTGAAGTCCACGAATGTAAAAAGAAAGCAAAGAATCAATCAGAGAGATGTGATTGGAGAAGTTTTTACTAATAGGGATGGTGTATCAGAACTTGAGTTTCAAGTTTATAAAGGGACTAGTAGATTAGATCCTGAAAAGTGGCTAGAGCCAAAATAAAGAATTTGAAAAATTGAACCGATCGGTGAAATTCACGTTCTTTAATACTTACCTTTGAATATATAAACTATAAATACAATGCATACAGTACTTATGTGGGTGCCCGGTTGGGGCGAGATGTTGGTGATTATGCTTTTTGTTCTGATCTTTTTTGGAGCGAAGAAAATCCCAGAAATTGCTAGAGGAATGGGAAAAGGCATTAGAGAGTTTAAGGATGCTACCAAGGAGATCAAAAATGAGATCAACGATGGAGCGAATGCCGCCAATCCAACTTCAACTAGTTCAAGTAGCGACACAAAAGCCTAATCAAAAAGTCTTTTATGACGTTCAGGTAATTCACTTTTGAATTGATCGGATTTATTGTGCCTATCGTTTAATTGTTAAATGAATAAGATTTGACTAGACATAAAAAATGGGCCCTAATGGGTCTCATTCTCGCTTCATCACAAGTTAGCGCACAGGATTTGCAGATAACAGAGATCATTCCTGATAACACCTATGATGAAGTCGCTGATCGAATAGCTTGTCTTGAGGGTGAGGTTCCACTCAACTTCAATGAAAATGTGATGGCATTTGTAGACTATTTCGCTATAAAGGATAGGGAGTATACAAGAGATGTTATTCAAAAGAAAGAGTTATTCTTCCCAATTTTTTCAGAAGGATTAGCAAGACACGGTTTACCCGATGAGCTGAAATATTTAGCGATCGTAGAATCAGGGTTGCGCCCCAATGCAATCTCTAGGGCTAACGCTGTAGGCTTGTGGCAGTTTATCTCCTCAACAGGTAAGATGTATGGGCTCAACAGTGATTGGTATGTTGATGATCGGATGGATCCGGTAGAAGCTACTGATGCTGCGGCCAGACACTTAAAAGATCTTTATAGAATGTTTGATAGTTGGGAGCTCGCCTTGGCAGCTTACAATTGTGGTCCAGGAAATGTTAGAAAAGCGATTCGCAGAAGTGGTTACAAAAAGGAATTTTGGGAAATCTATCGCTACCTGCCAAGGGAAACAAGATCATATGTTCCTCAATATGTAGCAATTACATATCTATTCAACCATCTGAATGAGCATGGATTTGAGGAAAAAACAGAAATTTTTTATCCAGAATTAGATACAGTTCTCATCAGTCAATATTTTCATATTGAAACATTCTGCAATCAAATAGGTGCTTGTGTAGATGATGTTTTACTGTGGAATCCGCAAATCAAAAGAGGAGCTCTTCCTGAGGGGACTAAGAATTTCGCCCTACGAATTCCATCAGATTGGAAGGAAAACATCGTGCAAAATAGAACACTATATTACGATACTGCCTCTAAGGTGGGCAAGGAACATTTAGACATGCTTGCCAGAAATACGCCAGGTAGTACTTATGGAAGAGAGCGACTTTATTATAGGGTAAGAAGTGGGGATGTACTAGGTACAATTGCGGGTAAATATGGAGTGAGGGTTGCTGATATAAAATCGTGGAATCGCTTAAATAGCAATATGATACGTATAGGTCAAACACTAAGCATTTGGGTACTGCCAACCTACAATTCATCCACAAAGAAACTTTATACTTCAAGCTCGCCCAAGCCGGTAACTCCCCCAATATCCAACTCATCAACTGGGAAGGTCTATTTAGTAAAATCGGGAGATTCACTTTGGTCAATAAGTAAACAAAATAACACTACGATTGAGAAATTGAAGTCAGCAAATAAGCTTACCTCGAATACATTGCAGCCAGGTCAATCCTTGGTCATTCCCAATTAAGTAAATCCCTTTACAAGTTTCTGCATTTAATTTTCAAACACCTAAGTTTGAGGAAGTATAGGAACAGTTTTTGCTAATTGAATTGCCATGAACACGATCGAAAAATCAATTTCTAAATTTCTTCTTGTTTCAATAGTTGCATTTGGATGCGGGAAAGGCGGTGGATTGCAAACGGAATACCTTAAAACGCGAGGGGAGAAGCAGATGAAATCATTTTGGTTGCTGACTCAACCCAATGGGCAAATGATGATGGCTTAGGCGGGGAATTGAGAAAAACGTTTATGGCACCAATGCTGGGTTTACCTCAAGATGAGCCTATGTTTAATGTAAGCAAAGTAAGCCCCAGGCGGCTTAATTCTGTTCTGAAATCAGCTTCGAATATGGTGTTTGCGATGACATTGGATAGTAAGACAGCCGATAGTAGAGTGTTGCAACAATATTTCACAAGCCAGGCTTTGAATCAAATCAACAGAGACACATCTATCTATTTGAAAATTCAGAAAGATGAGTTTGCCAAAGGTCAAACAGTGATGTTCTTATTCTCTTCTACTGAGGAGCAGCTCATGAAAAAGATTAACTTCAATCGATCACAGATTCGGGAGTACTTTGAATCAACTGCCAAGGAAAAAATTAAAAGTTCAATACTTAATAGCCCTAAAAAAGATTTGATGGCTCGTGTGAAAGAAAATCATGGTGTGGAGCTCACAATTCCATTTGGATGGGAGAGGGCAAGAGATCTTAAAAATTTCGTTTGGTTACGAAAAATGGATGCTCAGACGGAGCAAAGTATTTTCATTTATTATGAGCCATACACCAATCGTAATATGTTCAATGATATTGGAGAATTCCGAGATAAAATCACTATGCAATATTTGACTGACGGGGAAAACCCTGATGTATACATAGAGCGTCAAGTGATGATACCTGTCTTTACAGAGCGAGTTAATTTCAATGGAAACTTTGCTGTAGAGGCTAGAAGCCTTTGGAAAATAAGTGACTCATCAAGAGGAGGACCATTCCTAAGCTATACTATTGTGGATGAGGAAAATGGAATGGTGTACTATGTAGAAGGATACGTGGACTCACCAGGTACCAAGAAGAAAAAATTGATACGTGAATTGGAAGCGATTCTATCCACATTCAGAACCCCAGGAGATTTAAATCCCAAAAGCGATTCTTAAAGAATAATAATTGCGAAATCCTTTTTAGTTGGTGACCTTTGGTGTTGGCTTTCATAGCCGCTAACCAAAATAACTAAAAGGATGGGTACGAAGATTAGGCCGAAGGAGGCACTGGATTATCATGAAAGTAAACCAGCTGGGAAAATTGAAGTCAAAGCGACCAAGCCAGTTAGTACACAACACGATTTAGCATTAGCGTATTCACCAGGTGTTGCAGAGCCTTGTAAGGAGATTGCCGCCAACCCTGAAGATGTATACAAGTACACTGCAAAGGGCAATTTAGTTGGCGTCATTTCCAATGGCACAGCTGTATTAGGTCTTGGAAATATTGGACCTGAGGCATCCAAGCCTGTCATGGAGGGGAAAGGAGTATTATTCAAAAAATTTGCTGGGATTGATGTTTTTGATATAGAAATTAACGAAGAGGATCCCGACAAATTCATTCAGATTGTCAAATCTTTAGAACCCACTTTCGGAGGAATCAATCTAGAGGATATCAAAGCGCCTGAAAGCTTTAAAATAGAGCAAACACTTCGTGAAGAAATGAACATCCCGATCATGCATGATGATCAGCATGGGACTGCTATCATCTCTAGTGCAGCTCTTTTAAGTGCTTTGGAAGTTACTGGGAAAAAAATTGAGGAGATTCTTATCGTTGTAAGTGGAGCTGGTGCCGCTGCTATAGCTTGTACTAATCTCTATGTTTCTCTGGGAGCTAAGAAAGAGAACATACTCATGGCAGATAGCAAGGGCGTTCTGAATAAGAAAAGAACGGGACTTGATGAAATTAAGTCACAATATGTAACTGATAGAGATGTAGAAACTTTGGCCGATGCAATGAAAGGAGCAGATATGTTTCTTGGACTTTCTATTGCTGATGTGGTTACTCCAGAAATGCTGAAGTCGATGGCTAAGGACCCAATCGTGTTTGCTTTGGCCAATCCTGATCCTGAAATAGATTATGATTTAGCAATGAAAACAAGGGATGATGTGATTATGGCCACTGGGCGTTCGGATCATCCTAACCAAGTGAATAATGTACTAGGATTTCCTTATATATTCCGAGGTGCGTTAGATGTAAGGTCTTCTGCAATTAACGAAGAAATGAAGCTTGCAGCTGTAGATGCGATAGCTAAACTGGCGAAAGAGCAAGTGCCTGATATGGTGCTAAAAGCATACGATCAAGTGAGTATTAAATTCGGAAAGGATTATTTAATCCCAAAACCAATTGACCCAAGATTAATCACGACCATTTCTCCTGCAGTGGCCAAAGCAGCTATGGATACTGGTGTGGCAAGAATTCAAATTAAAGATTGGAAAAAGTATGAAGATGAGCTCTTAGAGCGTATTGGACTTGATCAACGGTTGATTTCTAGATTAGTAAGTAGAGCGAAGCAAAATCCGAAGAAAGTAGTTTTTGCTGAAGCTGATCATGTTAATATTCTAAAAGCAGCTCAGATGACCCTAGAGTCGGGGATTGGCACACCAATACTCATGGGAAAACGACCAATTATAGAAGGGTTAATAAAAGAACACGATCTTGATGTACTTATGGATTGTGAGATTATAGATCCAAAAGAGCATGATAGAAAAGTGGAAGAATATTCCATAGAATATACAAAAATGAGGAGCCGAAAAGGCATGACTATGCATCTGGCTCGAAAAGCAATGTCGAGTAGGACATACTTTGGAATGATGATGGTTGAAAAAGGAGAGGCAGACGTGCTTATTTCGGGTCTTTCCAATGATTACCCAAAAACAGTACTTCCAGCATTACATATTATCGGTAAAGAAGATGGAGTTAATAAGGTAGCTGGGATGTACATCCTTAATACTCCAAAGGGCAATTACTTCTTTGCGGACACCACAGTCAATATGAATCCCACAGCAGAGGATTTAGTAGAAATTATAGGACTCAGCGAAAGAGCGGTTCGTTTCTTCGATACTGAACCTAAGATTGCTGCTCTTTCCTTCTCCAATTTTGGTTCAGCAAAGGGAGATGTACCGGAAAAAGTGGCAAAGGCTGTCTCACTAGCCAAGAAGCGTTGGCCTAATATGATCATTGATGGAGACCTTCAGGCCAATGTAGCTTTAAATAGAAAGCTTCGGGACGAACTATATCCTTTTAATGAATTAAAAGGGCACAATGTAAATACGTTAATCTTCCCAGACTTACAGTCAGGCAACATTGCATATAAAACGATGATGGAGATAGGTAATTCGGAAGTAATTGGTCCTGTTCTTATGGGAATGAAAAAGTCAGTACAAGTACTTCAGTTGGGTAGTTCCGTCAGAGAAATTTATAATATGGTTGCAATTGCAGTAGTAGATGCGGGCGTTTCAAGCAGAGAAGGACTATGATCACATATTTAAAAGGAAAGCTCGCCTATAAAGATCCAACGCATCTAGTCATTGAAGTAGGCGGAGTTGGATATGAAGTAAAAATAAGTTTGACTACTTATTCTCATATTAAGGATAAAGAAGATATTCTGATCCAGACTTATTTACATATTAAGGAAGATAGTCATACGCTTTTTGGGTTTTATGAAGCTTCTGAAAAAATACGTTTTCTTGATTTATTGTCAATCAATGGAGTGGGTCCAAGTACTGCCTTGATGGTTCTGTCATCATTGGATGCTAGAGAATTGCAGGCTGCCATAGCCAATGAAGACGTGAAAACAATTCAAAGTGTAAAGGGAATAGGGGGGAAAACAGCAGAGCGAATTATCCTTGAATTGAAAGATAAAATGCGTAAAGAAGGATTATTGGATAAATCCGTTGAAATTCAACCAAGATTTGATAATACACTTCGATCTGAGGCGTTATCAGCGTTGACTACTTTAGGGATTAATAAATCATCTGCTGAAAAGACTGTCAATTTGATTTTGAAAGAATACGGAGAGGAGATTAAACTTGAAGAATTGATCAAATTATCGCTGAAGAGGTCATAACCTAACTAAGAAGAATTTATTTTTTTGAGATCTAAGGCATATATACTATTCCTAATAGCATTTTTTGTGCTTCAAAGTGAGGTTATCGCTACTCCTATATTTATGCAGCAGCGAGACACTGTCAAAAAAGATACCCTAGCCCCGTATAAACCGAGCAATTCCCCTACATTTCAGCCAGCTTATCGCTTTGGAGATCCCTTCTCCAACAGAATTAGCAGATCACCTCTTTTTCTGAGAGATCCTTCTCAGTTGGACATGCAAGTGCAGTTCAATCCTGATACAGCTTCAGCCGAGAGTGGCGTTACCTATTCAGTGTATGAAAATATTGGGAATCTTGATTTTCGACCAGCTTCTTTCATGTCTTTCGAAGAATACAATCGATACAATAATTCGCAATTAAATAGAGAGTACTTCAAAGAACGATCTGCAGGGTTAGATGGAGAAAGTGCCGTGAGTGGTAGAAGTTTGGTTCCGAGAATTTATATCAGTCCGGTTTTAGACAGAATCTTTGGGGGCAGCTATGTGGACATCCAGCCTAATGGTTTTGTTACCCTGGATTTTGGTGGACGGTTTAATAGAAATTTTGATCCTAGTATAACATTAAGGCAACAGCGAAACGGTTCATTCAACTTCGATCAGCAGATAAGCATGAGTGTGATCGGTAAAGTGGGAGAAAAATTAGCCATTACTGCCAATTTTGATAATAATAACACTTTTGACTTTCAAAACAACCTTAAGGTTGAATACACAGGATACGAAGAAGATATTATCAAGCGTATTGAAATTGGTAATGTGAGCATGCCAGTGAGTAATTCATTGATGTCGGGTGCTCAGTCATTGTTTGGGATAAAAACGGAGCTACAGTTTGGAAGATTGTATGTTACCTCTGTGCTTTCTCAACAGCGAGGCAGAAGTGAGACATTAAATATTGAAAGCGGATTTCAAGGTAAGGAATTCGAAGTGCAAGCATCAGATTATGATGAAAATAGACACTTCTTTTTAGGTCATTTTTTTAGAGATAATTATGAGGCTTGGCTCCAAAATATCCCCAATATTATTTCAAGGGTAAATATTACTCGAATGGAGGTGTACGCGTTGAATAGAAACAACGATACTGAGACGACTAGAAATATTGTGGCACTAATGGACTTAGGTGAGGCTGAAAGAATTTTTAGTTCAGATATAAATGCAGAGGCGTTAGCATCAGGTAACCCTACTAGAAATGGAGCTAACAACTTATTCGGTCAATTGGATCAATATCAAGCAGATGCAATTGATACAGATCTTACCGGTAAGTTCCCTTCATTTGAAAGCTCTAGAGACTATGTGAAGATTACAACGGCTAGAAAACTGGATGAAACAGAGTACGAATTCAATCCACTTTTGGGATATATTTCATTGCAGAGAAGATTGCAAAATGATGAAATTCTCGCTGTTTCATTTGAGTATACCTATAATGGTCAAAGATATAAGGTAGGAGAACTGACAGAAGATTATCAGGGGAGATCAGATAGTGAAGTGATTTATCTCAAAATGCTTCGTCCCAATAAAATTGATACTGAATTACCAACATGGGACTTGATGATGAAAAATATCTACAACCTAAATTCATCTCAGGTTAGTGAAGAGGGATTTCAACTAAAAGTACATTATAGAGATGATGCTTCTGGGATTGACAATCCAAGTTTACATGAAGGGAGTAGACTGAAGGACGTTCCTTTAATTCAGGTATTTGGACTAGATCGACTTAATCAAAATGAAGACTTACAGCCTGATCAAAATTTCGATTTCGTTGAGGGTGTAACCATTGATACTCGAGACGGAAACATCATATTCCCAGTGCTAGAGCCATTTGGGAACACGCTGAGAAGTCGATTCAATGCTGACACTGAAGGAGCATTGATTGAAAAATATGTTTACGATGAATTGTACGAAGACACAAAGGCCCAGGCGGAGCTCAATGCATCAAAAAATAAATTTTTTATTGAAGGAAAACTCACTGCTGGATCTGCTAGTGAAATTCGACTGCCTGGGATCAATATAGCCGAAGGATCTGTGGTAGTAACTGCAGGTGGTCAGCTTCTTGCACAGGGAGTAGACTACAGTGTTGATTATAATTTAGGAGTGGTAAGAATACTAAACGATGGTATTCTTAGTTCAGGAAAAACGCTAAACGTCTCCTATGAAAAAGCAGATTTATTCAATTTTCAGACAAGAACACTTACTGGAACACGATTCGATTATCGGTTCAATGATGAATTTAATATTGGAGCCACCATTCTGCATCTGAATGAGAGACCCGGAGGCATATCTAGATTTGCAGTAGGAAATGAGCCAACAAGTAATACCAAATATGGGATAGATATAAACTATCAATCTGAATCTCGTTTTTTAACAAAACTAGTTGATGCTCTTCCCCTTGTAAGTACAAAAGCCCCATCCAGAGTTACTTTCAATGCTGAGTTTGCTCAGTTGAAACCAGGCACAAGTAATATTGTAAATGGTGAAGGGACGTCATATATCGATGATTTTGAAAATGCCATTACACCCATCAATATAGGAGGATGGCAATCATGGAAATTGGCAGCTACGCCGCGTCGAGATCCTAGAAATTTAGACGCAAATGGGTCAACTGGCTTAGAGTACAATGACAAAAAGGCTAAAATCGCATGGTATACGGTTGACAACAGTATTTTCTACAGACAGAATCAACGACCTAGCAACATCTCTGATGAGGATTTAGAAAATCATTATGAGCGCCCAATACAACCTCAAGAAATTTTCAGACAGAGGGATCTTAACTTGGTTAACATCAACGAACCCATCTTTGATATTGCCTATTTTCCTACAGAAAGGGGTCAATATAACTACAATACTGCTTTTGATACCGAATCTAGCAACCCCACACTAGTTCAGCAGCGTTGGGGAGGTATTACTAGACCGATTACCAATGAAGTAAACTTCAATAAAACCAACGTAGAATACCTTGAATTTTGGTTGATGGATCCCTTCATAGATGGAGAAAATGGTAGAGTAAAGGATGGAATATTTAACGACAATGTAAGAGATAGAAATGGTGAAATCGTGTTTAATCTCGGAAGTGTTTCTGAAGATATTGCCCCTGATGATAAGCATGCCTTTGAAAACGGATTACCTATTGACGGTCAACCGGTTCAAGATGATGAAGTAACAACTTGGGGTAGAATAACGACAGAGCAATTTTTAACGGATTTTTTTGAAAACACTGCGGGAGCTCGGGAGAATCAAGATGTAGGATTAGATGGACTCAATAATGATGATGAGCGAACATACTTTCCTAATTTTTCAAATGCGGAAGATCCATCAGCAGATGATTTCAAATATGTGATCAATTCAGAATATGATGCTGCAGATGCGACTATTGTTCAGCGATATAAAAATTGGAATGGACTAGAAAATAATTCGCCGCTTACTCCAGAAGGCATATTTGTACCAGCATCCACCAATCGTCCAGACAATGAAGATGTAAACAACGACCAGACAATTCAAGACAGTGAGGACTATTTTGAATATAGAATTCCATTAGAATATGCTCCAAATTCAGACGGAGGAAATCTGGCCTTGAATGATGATTATGTTGTTGATCAGATTACTAGTGTTGACGGTGAGAGAACATGGTATTTATACAGAATTCCATTAAGAAACAATCCGATAGCAAGGGGTAGCCCAACATTCGAGACGATAAAATATGTGCGAATGTACCTGACAGGATGGACTAGGCCGGTAGTTCTAAGAATGGCAAAAATGCAACTAGTTGGGAGCCAATGGCGAAAGTTTGAGCAAGCCTTAAATGAACCAGGCTTGAATGAACTGCCAAATGAAGCTAGCTCCGACTTTAATGTGTCCGTTGTGAATATTGAAGAAAATAGCACGCCAACTACTGGAGGATCACCTTACGTTTTACCTCCTGGCCTTGACAGGGATATAGACAACACCACCGCGCTAAACAGGCAGATCAATGAGCAATCACTTCAGATCTGTGTGGAAGATTTAAATGATAAAGATGGCAGAGCAGTTTATAAGAATGTTTCTTATGATTTAATCAATTACGGAAGACTTAAAATGTTTTTTCACGCAGAAGCTTATAAAGACGATTTTGTCATGGACGGTGAAGTAAGCGCATTCCTTAGACTAGGCACTGATTTTTCTGAAAATTACTATGAGATAGAAGTGCCATTGACAATCTCACCTGATGACTTGATTGGTAATTCGGACGTTGTTCGAAGATTAGTTTGGCCCGAAGAGAATGAGATCGATGTTTCTATTAAAGAGCTATTGGGTGTTAAATCTCAGCGGAATAGGGAGGGGGCAAATGAGTTATCTCCTTTCGAGGTTTCCTCAATCGATGGCAGGTATGACTTTACAGTTAAAGGAAGGCCAGACATTAGTTCTATCCAAGTGCTGATGATTGGAATAAGAAACTCGGGGGACGATGAATCTACTTCTCCAAAATCTGTCTGTATCTGGGCTAATGAAATGAGACTGACAGATTTTGATACTAATGCAGGATGGGCAGCCAATGCGCGATTAAGCACGCAGCTAGCAGATTTGGGGACAATATCTGCATCAACGAGGTATACATCTATTGGTTTTGGAGGCATTCAGCAGCGGATATCAGAGCGTTCTCGAGCTGAAACTAAGCAGTACGATGTTTCAGCGAATTTGAATTTGGAAAAATTCATGTTTCCAGAGAAGACAGGATTAAAGGTTCCGATGTTTGTGAGTTATGAAAAAAGTTTGGTTACGCCACAATTTGACCCTTTGGATCCTGATGTTCCGCTGGAAGCTTCATTAGCCCGCTTTAGAACAGAAAAAGAGCGTGATGCATATAAGAGAATTGTAGAGGATAGAACAACAAGTCGAAGCATCAACTTTACGAATGTTGGGAAGAGTAAAGTAAACCCTGAAGCTAAGAACAGAGTATATGACATTGAAAACTTCACCTTTAGTTATGCCTACAGTGATCGGACTACAAGTAATTTCAGTACACAGCAATTGCTTGACAAAAGAACTTCAGGAGGAATCAACTACAACTATACACCTGTTCAGTTAAACATTGAACCCTTTAAGAACACAGAAAAGTTATCCAGTCCATATTTCGCTTTAATTAAGGATGCCAACCTCTCGTTGCTGCCTAGCAATTTTTCCTTTTCAGGAAATTTAAATCGAAGCTTTAGACTCACACAATATTATAACAATGACCTTACTATTGATGGTGTAACTCCTCAATATGAGAAACTCTTCACTTTCGCAAGAAACTATTCCCTAAGATGGGATGTAACTAAGAGCTTAGGTTTAACGTATAGCGCTACCGCAAATGCGATAATTGATGAACCAAACGGTACCGTAGAAGGTGATATTGATACCAAACAGGAGCGAGAATATATCTGGGAGCAGATCGCTAGTTTGGGTAGAATGAGAAATTTTAATCAAAGTATCGCTGCGAATTATAAGCTACCACTTGGTAAACTACCTTTCACAGATTGGATTTCCTCTGATATCCGATATTCGGTAGGCTATAATTGGATAGCAGGACCCACTATTCAATCGGATAGCACTAATGAAGCACTCAATTTTGGTAATATCATTTCCAATCAAAGAGATCGATCAGTCAATGCACGTATAGATATGACCAAGTTGTATAATAAAGTCACTTTTTTGAAAAATGCAGGAACTCCTTCCAGAGGAGAGGAAAAAGTTTCCATTGGAACAGGAGCACTTCGATTTCTAATGATGCTCAAATCAGTGAATGGCTCTTACAAGGTCAATGAGAGTACCACTTTACCAGGCTTTACACCGAGCGCTTTCCTTTTTGGGTTAGATAGTGGATTCAATGCCCCAGGGATAGACTTTATTTTAGGAAGTCAAGATCCTTCTATTCGGACTAAGGCCGCAGATAATGGCTGGATTGTTGAGAACCCAAATCTTGGAACGCCTTTTGAGCAAACGCGTGGAGCCGATTTAGATATCCAAGCAGAGATAGAGCCCTTCAAAGATGTTAGAATTCAGCTAAGTTGGAATAGAGGATTGAGCAATCGTTACCAGGAAACATTTAGATATGACACTGCTGGGGCTGGCGGATTCAGATCTTTTACACCAAATAGGTCAGGTAGCTATTCTGCTTCATTTCTTTCCATCAAGTCTGCATTTGAAGGAAGTGGAGAAAATAATTCGTCGAATGCGTTTACCCAATTTGAAAATAACATAAATGAAATTTTAACTCGCCAAAATAGTATCAATCCTGATCCAACTTTATACGATTCTTCATCTCAGGATATATTGATTCCAGCATTTATTGCTGCATATTCTGGACAAAGCGCTAAAAGTGTAGCATTAACACCTTTTCCAAAAATACCTTTACCTAATTGGCGAATTGATTATGCTGGCTTATCTAAAATTCCTGCTATTGCTGAAATCTTTTCTTCATTCACTATTTCACATGGTTATAACTCAACATATTCCGTTTCAAGTTTTACCAGCTCATTACTTTTTGATGATCCAGGAAAAATAGATTTAGGAAATAACCTTTTGGATTACCCTTTAGCGGAAAATCCTAACACAGATGATGAAAATAGATTAGTATCTGTCTATCAAATCAATCAAGTGATGATATCTGAGCAGTTTGTCCCACTAATTGGTGTTAATCTTCGAACAATTTCCAATATTTCTGCACGTATGGAATTCAGAAAATCAAGAACTCTTTCTCTAGGGATGTCCAATGCTCAGGTTACAGAAACGACCAACAGCGATGTGACACTTGACTTTGGATACACTAAAACGGGATTTAAGCTTCCATGGAGAGTTCAGGGAAGAACAATTATGCTTGAGAATGACGTAACGTTCAGAGTAGCCGCATCAGTTAGAGATTCGGAAACCATACAAAGAAAAATTAATGATACGGATCAGATTGTAAATGGTAATCTAACATTCCAAATTAGGCCTCAAATGTCTTATAAAATCAATAGTCAACTGGATTTAACCATGTATTTTGAGCGAAACACGACTCAGCCTAAAGTGGGCTCTTTTAGAAGAAACACGACAGCTTTTGGAGTGCAGCTAAGATTTGGTCTTGCACAGTAGGTTCAGTTCTATCAAAAGATTAATTTTGGCACCTATTTAAAATTTGAAAAAGAGATGAACATTCCTTCGGATTTACTTTACACAAAAGATCATGAGTGGATTAAGATTGACGGTGATATTGCCACAATAGGTGTTACTGATTTTGCTCAAGGCGAATTAGGTGATATTGTATATGTGGAGATTGAAACAGTAGGTGAATCTTTTGAGGCTGGAGATGTTTTCGGAACAGTAGAAGCTGTGAAAACGGTTTCTGATTTATTTATGCCTCTTTCTGGAGAAATCATTGAGTTTAATGATTCACTCGAATCTAGTCCAGAAACAGTCAATTCTGACCCTTATGGGGATGGCTGGATGATCAAAGTGAAAATTTCTGAAAAGGGGGATGGTCTCTTAACGGCAGAGGAGTATAAAGCAGAGGTCGGAGGTTAAGGATTTCTGGAATGTTTTTTGTAGTAAAAGAATAAAATACCAAGGCTCTTCTGGTAATTGAAAAGTGGAGAGCATATATTTGATGTTCAACTTCTAAAAAGAAGGATTATGGAACCAAAGAAAAACCCAAAAATAGACCTGTCTAGAAAATCAGGGATGTTACTTAACATAGGAATGGCGCTTAGTCTTCTTTTTGTGATTGTGGCGTTCGAGTGGAGGTCTTATGATGATACTGGCCTAGTTGATTTAGGTACAGTAGATGATGATTTTGAAGATATCTTAGATATCCCACCTACAGAGCAACCGCCTCCCCCACCTCCTAAAGTTCAGATTCCAGAAATCATCGAGATTCCTGATGAAGAAGAAATTGAAGAAGAAATTGAGGTAGAACTTGATGTGGAAGTAACGGAAGAGACGGTCGTTGAAGATATCGTTTTTGAAGAAGCTCCTGAGGAAGAAAACGTTGATGAAATTTTTACCATCGTTGAGGAGTCTGCTTCTTTCCCAGGAGGTCTTGCCGCTTGGGGTCAGTACCTGAATAAAGAGATGAAATATCCTCGTCAAGCCCAGAGAATGGGTATTGAAGGAAGAGTATTCGTGCAATTTGTTGTTGAAAGGGACGGAAGCTTAACAGATATTCAAGTTGTGAAGGGAATTGGTGCAGGATGTGATGAAGAAGCTTTAAGAGTAATTTCCAATGGTCCTAAATGGAAGCCTGGTAAGCAAAGAGGACAGCCAGTGCGTCAGAAAATGATTCAAAATATACTATTTAGATTCAATAACTAAGAATAGAATAGAACAAATAGAAAGCCATCTGATTAATCAGATGGCTTTTTTTATTGCCAAACTTCTGATGATTGGTTATCAATTTTTTCTTGATAGACTTTAATAAACTCGTCTAATTCTTCTTTAGAAATAAGTTTTGATAGACGCTGAATAACTTCGGTTGCATAATTAGCTAGATTCCACTCCACTGCTGATAATATATATTCTTTCAATAGTGCTACTGAATACGGATTAATCTCAATGGCATCAACAAGAATTTCGTAAGCAACAAACTCTTCTCTTTTATTTAATTCCAATATAGCATCGACTACTTGGTTTTCATTGAAGGAATTTTTTCTAGCTTCAATTTCAATGCTTTCAATACTCATTTCGCTAAAATCCATCTTTTGGAATCGCGGTTTCTGAAAAACATACGAGCTAGATTGCGCTAAAAATTCATTTGCGAAATCTGTCATTCCTGCGTCTTCCTGAATAATCTCCAAAAGAGTACCTTCCATCTCTTTCTTTTTGTTCATTGCGGAGAGCGTTTCCAATCTGCTCATTTTGGCAGGTTGATATTTGAACTCAATTGCTTTATTAAAGTAGTCCAAAGAAAGTTGAAGAGCTCCTTGGTCTAGGGCCATTTTTCCTAAATCAGCTAAATAATCACCCTTGTAAGCGATGTATGCATTGGCTTGCAAGTAATCCATCATTTTGAAAGCCTTGTCAACTTCTCCTTTTTTATAGAAATAGATCGCTAGTGATTTTCTTAAGCGGTCATTTAGATTGGCATCTATAGAGTTTTCAATTTCGCTTTTGATAAGTACTTCCAAAGAGTCGTGAGGAAATAGATAGGTACTATTAAGGAGATAGGCTTGTCTATGTAGAGGAAAAGCTTCTTCTAACCCTTCCATTTTAAATGCTAATTCGCTAGAATTTATTAGTGTTGTTATAAGATTAGCTTTTACTCCATAGTTTCCATTGGTATAATCCGAAGCAATTCTGGTCGAGTCAATGATTTCTTTTAGTTTGAAAACATTCCACTTATTTAATAATGGTGCTTGATTCCAAGAAGTAGAAGACTCAGCATCTTCAAAATATATTAATGCCTGATCAAAGTTTTGTTTTTGCATTTGCAAGATGCCTAAGTTGTTTTTAATCTCACCACTATTAAATTCACTAAGACCTTGCTCCAACATAGCTTGAACTTTGTTAGTTTTTAGTTCAGCATCAAGATTTCCGTAATTAGCTAATGCAAAAGTAGAGGGGTGTTTAGCCGATGCTCTTTCGAATCTTATTTTTGCTTGAAATTCCTTTCCTTCATTTAGGTTCATCCAGCCTAATGAATAATTAGAATAATGGTTGTTGTAGCCTAGAAAATCAGCTTGCAGATAATACTCTTTGGCAAGTGCATCATTCTCTTTAGTAATTTCTATATCTCCAAGTGCATTGTAATACCCCGCTCTAAGGAGTTGATATGCTTCTTGGCCTGATAAAAAATAGAACCCCATAATTACTGCAAGCCCACCTAATCTTGCCGAAACGTAAGGAAAATTCCTTTCCTTATAGGCAATTTTATAAATCTCTAAGCCACCTATCAATGGATCTATAAAATTGACAATGATATAAAGCATGAAAAAGACTCCAAAACCAAGGTGGAAGTAGAGTACTAAATAATGGAACGCATGATAGACGGAATCATTCCCCTTAATCATCGATAGACTGATGAGGCACATCAAAACGATACCAAGCCCAAGGGTGATAATCAAGAAAATATTTCCAGAGACATATTTTACCAGGAAATCAAACTTGAATTTTATGCTCCAAAGCGCAATTAAGCTGGTAAAGGCAATCAATACAAAGGGATCAAAAAAGAAGAATGAATTAAGAACGAATCCAGCTTTGTTGAGATAATAAAGTGTGAGATTCCCTAGATAGAATAGAGAAAGGGCAATGAAATGTAGGTGATTGCTTTTCCCCCCTCTTCCTTTTGTGATTAAATACAGAATAGTAAATCCAATCTCCTCTGAAATAATGAAAAGAAAAATGAGTCCACAAATAGCGAAGCTAAAAAGTGAGTGGGCTATGAAATGATCAGTAAAAATTTGAATATCTGAAATGCCAAACCAAAGGACTATTGAGACTAAGAAAAGTAAGCAGAATCGTAGAACAAACGAGACTTTTTTGTTGTATTCACTGAAGTAAATGAGAGGAATAGATAATGCCAAAAATGGGATACCTAATACAAGCTTAGATTCAACTCCGAATAATCCCACCTCTGCTAAATTCAATCGGTTTATAAAAAGCGCAAAAAGCGCAATTGAGGCAAAAAACCCGTAACGTTTCAGAAAAGATGCACCTACTAGAACTGCTAATATTCCAAGCCAAGCGGTAGCTAAAATCACTTGTTCTAAAACAAGGTTACGCTCTATCTCTCCTCCTGAATAACTCTCAAGAAGTAAGTACTTGTCTGCTAGTATTTCGTGTTTGAGCAAGCCTTTATCAATAGTTAAAGCTGGGAACTTTATGACATCTCCTTTTGTGGTCACTTCCCAACCTATGGAGCTGCTATATCCATTGACATAGCTAGCGAGCATTCCAGCAAGGCAAATAAGAAAAATACCAATAACTATTTTTTTGGGTTGATTATTCAATGAATAATTAATTTAATTGTTCTGATAATTCTGAAGAATTCGGATAATTGAGTGTATTCAATTCTGATTGGATCACACGGAAAACAGCCTCTTTGAGTTGCTTTAAATCTTGGTCGGAAGTTCCATTAGGCCAAATAGGTTCGTGATAAATCATTCTGCAAGTCTTTCTACGAATGTCGAGTAATTCATCATCCATCAAAATATGGTAATTGTCTGGAAACGTAATTGGAATGATGGGAATGTTGTTTTGAGTGGCTAGTCGAAAAGCTCCATCTTTAAAGTGAACCATATTAGGGTAATCAGTCAGTTTAATGCCTCCCTCAGGAAAAAAACCAAGGCTAAATCCATTATTAAGTTCTTCCTGTGCTTTTGCTAAGCTATTTGCTCGGCTTTTAAAGCTTGCTCTATTTACTGAGATGTGAATCTTGTTATACATAAATCCAAAAACAGGAATTTTACCTAGCTGACTCTTTCCTACAAATTTTATTGGTTTCGGAAATGATCCTAAAGCTGGAATATCTAAATAGGAAAAATGGTTAGCACAGAGTATGTATTGTTGTTTTGGATTCAACTTGAATCGCCATTCTCTTTTTACCGGCAAGAAGGCGAGATGAAAAAAGCACCAAGCCCAAAGTCTATTCATGTTCAGTGCTAGCCCATGCATTTTTTTAAATGGGGCACATAGCAACATGGGAATGATGAATATGAAAAAGAAGATAGCAATCGAAAATATTGCCCAGACTGAATAAAGTCTTCTCAAAAACATGGTGCCGGTTAGGTGTATAATTCAACCACTAAATTAGGGTCAAATCCAACGAGCAGAAAAAAATACTGTTGGTATGTAATAATTTTCTAGTTTCGTATACTAACGGAAATAAAAACAATCACAAAGTGAGCTTATTAAAAGTAGAAAACATTAGCAAATCATACAGTGCCCATCAGGCATTATCCAATGTATCATTGGAAATTCCTGAAAAGAGCATTTTTGGGCTTCTAGGTCCTAATGGAGCAGGTAAGACCACATTAATTCGAATTATTAATCAAATCATTGAGGCTGATCAAGGTCAGATTTTGTTCGATGGTAAGGTCTTAAATGAGGAACACATCCGAAAAATTGGATATTTACCAGAAGAAAGGGGCCTTTACAAGAAAATGAAAGTTGGCGAGCAGTTGATCTACTTAGGTCAACTTAGGGGGCTTTCAGGAAAAGAAGCTTCCAGGCGTGGTAAAGAATGGTGTACTAAGTTGGATATTAAAGATTGGTGGGGGAAGAAAATTGAGGATTTATCAAAAGGAATGGCTCAAAAAATCCAGTTCATTGCCACAGTAATGCATGAGCCAGAACTAATTATTTTGGATGAGCCGTTTTCTGGTTTTGATCCTATCAATGCCAATTTGATCAAAGATGAGATTCTAGAGCTAAGAGATAAGGGTTCAACAATTATCTTTTCTACCCATAGAATGGAGTCAGTAGAGCAATTGTGTGATCATATTGCAATGATTAACAAATCAGAAAAAATACTGGATGGCTCGCAAACTGACATAAAGGAGAAGTTCAGGGACGGAACCTATTATGTTGAATACAAAGCTGGTGAAATTGTGAAGGCAGATGGTTTTCAGGTGATCCAAACTGAAGACGTAGGGCGAGATCTTAAGCGATCATTAATTCAATATAAGGTGGATGGAAATCCAAACGATTTGCTAAAACAATTAATTACTCAAGTAGAAATTCATTCATTTCTGGAGCGTATTCCTAGTATGAACGATATTTTCATTTCAGAGGTGAAAGGCGTGAATCCTGAACTAGTAGAAGCATAATCACTCCAAAAAACAAAAGCATTAAATAAGATGAATAAGATATTATTAGTAATCCAACGAGAATTCATGAGCAGAGTAAAGAAGAAATCCTTCTTGCTTGCCACTATTCTAGTTCCGTTATTGTTTCCTGCTATTATAGGAGGAATGGTCTTTCTGGCAGTTCAAAATGAAAAAAATAAAGAACTGGAGATTATACAAGTATTGGATGAAAGTGCTCTTCTCACATTTGAAGACACAGAAAGCTATGACTATCAGGCAGTAGACGGTCCATTGGATTCTGCAAAAGCGAGATTTAGCAAATCGGAAGATTTTGCTTTGATCTATGTGCCAAAGTTTGAAGTGGACAATCCTGATGGTATGAGATTTTACTCTCATACGAGTCCTGGTGTTAATATGGTTAAAGGATTTGAGAATAAGATAGAGTCTCAAATCCGTGATATTAAGTTGACACGTTCAGGTCTTACAGAAGATCAGTTAGATGAGCTCAAAACGAATGTTTCAATTGAATCTTTCAATCTGAATGAGACTGGTGACGAGAGCAAGAGTGACTCTAAGGTGACTTTTGGAATTGGTTATGTGATGGGATTCCTTATTTACATTTTCTTGTTTGCTTATGGCGCACAAGTAATGCAGGGAGTTATAGAAGAGAAGAATAGTAAAATCGTTGAAGTTATTGTATCAACCGTTCGTCCATTTCACATGATGATTGGAAAAGTCGTTGGAGTAGCATCTGTTGGTATAGTACAGTTCGTTATCTGGATGGTTTTAATGAGTGTAATTTCCTTTGCAGGAATGGCTGCTTTTGGGTTAAGTATGGATCCTACTGAAACAGCTCAGATGATGCAGCAGGCTGGCGGAGAAGCTTCTGCTGTGCAGAGCAGTGAGAAAGTGCAAGAAGCTCTGGCTGTTTTTAATGATATTCCTGTGACAAAAATTGTCTTATTATTTATCTTCTTTTTCCTAGGTGGGTACCTGCTTTATGGAGCTTTGTTTGCAGCTGTAGGATCAGCTGTAGATACACCAGCTGACGCTCAGCAGTTTATGATGCCGATCATGATGCCGATCATTGTAGCACTGCTTGGACTGATGATGTTCGTTTTTCCTGATCCAAATGGAACAGTCAGTTTTTGGCTTTCTATTATACCATTTACATCACCTATTGTCATGATGGGCCGAATAGGATTCGGGGTTCCGGCATGGGAAATTGCGTTGAGCATGGTATTATTGGTAGGTGGATTTATTTTCACCCTCTGGTTGGCAGGGAGAATCTATCGAGTGGGCATTTTGATGCATGGAACTAAAGTAAACTACAAGGTTTTGGCTAAGTGGTTTATGATGAAAAACTAAAATCCTAGTTACCTTTAACGGGTAAAGGATTTTAGCATTGAAAAAGAAATTTCAAGAAGGAACAAATTTTAATTTAACCCCACTACGACCTCATTTAAAATGGATCGTAGTGGGGTTTGCTGTTGTTATAAGTTTCGGATCTATCATTTACACCAATCATTTAGTAAAGCAACTTAGAGAGCGTGAGAGTAGGCAAATTGATATTTATGCTAGTTCACTTCAGTTTTTAGCCAACGAAACACAAAACACCAATTTCATCCTAGTTTTTGATGAAATAGTAAAAGCTAATCGCACTATTCCCGTCATTCTTACAGATCAATTAGGCAATCCAGAAGAATATAGAAATCTTAAAAATGCTGATCGAATTGAAGATGCAGAGCAGCAGAAAGAGTTTTTGCTCCAAGAGATTGAGCTAATGAAGGAACAACATGAGCCTATACTCATTAGGCTTGTCGACAATCAAGAAAATGAGTACGGAAGAAAACTTATTTTCTATAAGAATTCATTTTTGTTAAACCAACTTAAGTTCTATCCCTATGTACAGCTATTAGTTATTGCTGTTTTCGGATTGATCACCTTCATGGTTTTTAATTATTTAAGAAGAGCAGAGCAAAATAGAGTTTGGGTTGGCCTAGCTAAAGAAACAGCCCACCAGTTGGGTACACCACTTTCCTCATTAATGGCATGGTCTGAATACTTCAAAGGAATCTACCCGGAGCAGAATGATACATTTTTAGAACTGGATAAAGACATTGATAGATTAAGGGTGATTACAGATCGTTTTTCAAGTATTGGAAGTGAGCCTCAGCTATCGGAGTTAAATATTGTGGATGCGGTAGAAGAGATAGTGTCATACTTAAAAGTTAGACTCTCAACTAAAATAAACATATCGGTCACTTTCTTCCCAAACAGAGATATTTCGGCTAAAATTAACCCATCCTTATTTGCGTGGGTGATTGAGAATTTGTGTAAAAACGCAACTGATGCAATGCAAGCTAAAGGGTCTATCAACATAAGCATTTTAAGAGCAAACGAAGGAAGAGTCGCTATTGATGTTTCGGATACTGGGAAGGGGATCCCTAAGTCTAAAGTCAATTATGTTTTTCGTCCTGGTTATACGAGTAAAAAACGTGGTTGGGGTTTAGGATTGACGCTTGCAAAGCGAATTATTGAGCAATATCATGAGGGAAAAATATTTGTGAAATCCTCAGAATTAAATAAAGGAACTACTTTTAGGATTTATCTGGAAGGATGAGGCCATTTATTCCTTTTTCCTTCGGGAAAATTGGTTTAATTTCGCACCAAATTTCAAACAACCCCATTTAATTAAACCATAGGATATGGCAAATAAAGGTAAAGTGACTCAGGTAATCGGCCCAGTTGTCGATGTTAGCTTTAGCGCAGAAGGATCAACTCTTCCTAGAATTATGGATGCATTGAAGGTAGTAAGACCTGATGGTGTAGAAATCGTATTGGAAGTGCAGCAGCACCTTGGAGAAGAAGCAGTAAGAACCATCGCAATGGAGGGTACTGATGGCTTGGCAAGAGGAACAGAAGTGTTGGATTTGGGTTCACCTATAAAAATGCCAACTGGTGAAGCAATCAGAGGTCGTTTGTTCAATGTAGTTGGAGAAGCCATTGATGGAATGGAGCAGGTAGATAATACAAACGGTCTTCCAATTCACCGAAGTGCACCAAAGTTTGAAGATTTATCAACAGCTACAGAAGTACTTTTCACAGGTATCAAAGTAATTGACTTGATCGAGCCTTATGCAAAAGGGGGTAAGATTGGTTTGTTCGGTGGAGCAGGAGTAGGTAAAACAGTACTTATTCAGGAGCTCATTAACAATATTGCAAAAGGACACGGTGGACTTTCAGTATTTGCTGGAGTAGGAGAGAGAACAAGAGAGGGGAACGACCTTTTGAGAGAGATGATCGAAGCTGGAATCGTTGATTACGGTGAAGAGTTCAAAGAGTCTATGGAAGCAGGTGGATCGGATCTATCTAAAGTAGATAAAGAAAAATTGAAGGGTTCAAAAGCGACATTTGTTTTTGGTCAGATGAATGAGCCTCCTGGGGCAAGAGCTAGAGTGGCTCTATCAGGATTGACTGTTGCTGAGCACTATAGAGATGGTGACGGTGAAGGGAAAGGTAAGGATATCCTTTTCTTCGTTGATAACATCTTCCGATTTACGCAAGCGGGTTCTGAGGTATCTGCACTGCTTGGTCGAATGCCGTCAGCGGTAGGTTACCAGCCTACATTGGCTACAGAGATGGGTCTTATGCAAGAGCGTATTACATCTACTAAGAGAGGGTCGATTACATCAGTACAGGCCGTTTACGTACCTGCAGATGATTTAACAGATCCAGCACCAGCAACTACATTCTCCCACTTGGATGCAACGACAGTACTTTCAAGAAAGATTGCAGAATTAGGTATCTATCCTGCGGTTGATCCATTGGATTCTACTTCAAGAATTTTGAGTGCTGATATCTTAGGAGATGAGCATTATGATTGTGCACAGAACGTAAAAGAGATTCTTCAGAGATACAAAGAATTGCAAGATATCATCGCTATTCTTGGTATGGATGAACTTTCTGATGAAGATAAAGAGGTGGTACACAGAGCAAGAAGGGTACAAAGATTCCTTTCTCAGCCGTTTCACGTAGCAGAGCAGTTTACAGGACTTCAAGGAGTATTGGTTGATATCAAGGACACCATCAAAGGATTCAATATGATCATGGATGGTGAATTAGATCACTTGCCTGAGGCAGCTTTTAACTTGGTAGGAACTATCGAACAAGCTATCGAGAAAGGTGAAAAACTAATGGCAGAAGTAGCGTAATTATTTAAACGTCATTCCTGCGTGTGCGGGGATCTCATTATAGCGAGAAGCATATGTTTTTAGAAATAGTAACTCCAGACGAAAAGGTATTCGAAGGTGAAGTAATTAGCGCTTCCTTCCCAGGAAGTGACGGATCATTTCAAATACTCAACAATCACGCACCTATGGTTTCTACCTTAGGAAAAGGTGATATTCGATATACTCAGGAGAAAAAAGATGAAATTCTCATATTAGTAGAAGGAGGAGTAGTAGAAGTTATGAATAATAAGGTGAACGTGTTAGTAGAAAAGATATTCAGCGAATAATTTCTATTATCAAATAATATTAATGAAGCCATTCTGAGAAATCAGGATGGCTTTTTTTATGTATTTGAATTCCCTCTTGAAACAACCTACTTTTATTTTTTTACTCAGGCAACCATTCTACTAAAATTCACATTCTACCTATCAAATGCAATTGGTGAATACACAAGACCTAATCAAAAAGTGCCAGTCACAGAATAGAAAAGCTCAGGAAGAGCTTTTTAGAAGGCTGAGCATACCAATGATGGGTGTGTGTTTAAGGTATTTGAAAAATAGAGAAGACGCAGAAGAAGTTTTATTAAGTGGCTTTCTCAAAGTTTTTAAGAATCTAGAAAAATTCATCTATGAGAATGAGATAGCATTTTTTGGTTGGGTAAAGCGAATTATGATCAATGAAGCCTTGATGTTGCTTAGGAAGAATAAGCAAATTCAAATTTTAGCAATCAATGAAGAAGTAGATTTTGAGGATGAAGTTTCCGCGTTGAATGAACTGGAAACGGCTGACATACTTAAGGCTATTCAGCGGATTCCACTTGGCTACCGAACGGTATTTAACCTCTATGAGGTGGAGGGCTATTCGCACAGAGAGATTGGTAAAACATTGAATATTTCGGTGGGGACATCTAAATCTCAGCTTTTCAAAGCCAAAAAATTGCTACGAGAACTTTTAGCATCAGAACACGATGGATATGGGACATAAAACATTAGCAGACAAACTGGATCAGATCCAAAGAGAAGATTTAGGAATTCATTTTGATGAGTCATTACTATGGGAAGATTTGAGTGCTTCTCTAGGTGAAAAGAAGTCAGTTTTAGTTGAAAGAAGATTGTTGATTGCAGCATGTATTACGTTACTGATTTTACTATTCCCCATCGTTTTGATAATGGATTCTAAGCCAACGCAACTGACATTAGAAAGCAATGTAATACCAGAGCAATTGGTTATTCAAGAAGCACTAATAGAAGAACCAACTGTCATTGAGAAGGTAGAGGAGACAGAAAAAACTCCTATTTATAAGGTGGAAAAAAAGGGTCTCAGCATAGAATTGGCAAATAGAATAGAACTCGCTGCTATTGATATGAGGCCGATACCAATAATAAAGAAGGATAAATTAGAAAGGCAATCATTTGCTGACCAAGATATTTCAATCATCCAGGCAAGCCTAGGAACGCCATCGATTGGAAAAGAGAAAAGTGTGTCATTAAGAGCTCAGTTACACACTTCCTCGCAACCCGTACAATTAAATAATAAAGCATTTAAAATCAAGCTCTTTGATAAGTTGAATCATTAGGTTCTTTTGATCATTTTTTCAAAAAGCATCTAAAAATAGTAGAAATGAAAACGAATAAAATATTAGTCGTAGGAATCTTCCTGCTCGGTACTTTCTTGAGTCACTCTCAGGATGTAGTTAACCAATACCCAGATACACTCCGTATAAAAACCGATTCTCAGATAGAAATTGTGTTTTCTTTTTATCGAATGAGCTATAAGGGTCAATACCTGACTGATGATTTATGGAAGTCCACGTTAAATATTATGGAATCTGCAGTAGAATCCTCTTTGAACCAAGAAGGAATTATTGTTTCCTATAGAAAAATAGAGAAGGAAGAAGGAGAGGAAGAAGCCAAAGTGATGGTGGATAAATTGGGAAGTGAAGCAGATATATATCTTATTGGAAAAGAAGGGATGAAAGAGATTCACTCTGATAGAATTGACTTTGCTATCTACCAACCGAAAATGACTATTACATTTTCATTGGATGATATTTATGATTTAGCGGAGGTAAAAGAGTTGAGCGTTGAGTCGGTATGGGAGCAAGTGAGTCAAAAATTCGAGAATGAGGGAACACGAAATTTGTACAATGGAAGCGGTGTATTCAAATATGGTAAAGCAAATGTAGATGGGATATATGGGAAGCCAAAAGGCACTGATAATATCGAGCTTTCCGCTGGAGTCGGTATAGGATTTTATCGAGATAGATTTGTTCCAGACTTAGGTTTTAAAATAGCGGTTAATTTCCCAGATAGACTGGGGAATGACGATATGGAGTTTGGATTCCTCTATACTCAACAGTACTTCTTTTCTGAAAACGTAGAAAATAAGTTTGATCTTGATATCAATGGATTTCTTACGGGTTTCTTTTCCAAACAATTTTCAGAAAACTATAAAATTGGTGTTGGGGCTGGAATGTTGATTCAAAAAAATGGTGATTTCTATCAAGGGGATACGTTTAAGTTTTCACTTTATTCTGAAAGAAGAGATTCTAAAATCAACTTTACACCAGAATTAATCTTTACTGATAATTTCAAACAAATGATCCCTGCTTTAAAATTTGGATTGTCCTTCTAGATTCTAACTAGTACATAGAGCATGTTTCAATAGAGACATGCTCTAATTATATTTGAAGGCTATGAAAAAGTTCTTACTGGACACTATTCTGTTCACCTCCTTTGTTTTTGGAATCATTTTTTTTCTTCACTCACCGTTTGTAAAATCAATCCTCAGTTTTGGAAATAAGGTTTTTAGGAGATGTTAAATTTTTAATTGAAGAAAAAGTGCCGCTCTTTTTAGAGCAATTCATTGTTTCAATACATCTTTACGATCATGAGTACCCTCACAACTTTTTTGGTCATTGTACTAAGCATGGGGCTTACTCAAGGAATTGTTTTTGCTGCAATTCTTTGGAAAAAGTCAGATCAAGGAAGGGTTGTTAATAGATATAAGGCGATACTTCTATTGGCTTTATCATATGGGCTACTTAACCAAGTGCTGCGTCTATTCGGCATTGGTTACTATGATCTTTGGTATCATTTGACTCTGGATCTCAATTGGGCTTACGGCCCATTGCTATATCTCTATGTTAAAGCTCAAGTAATAGCTAATTATAAATTTTCTAAATCGGATAGATGGCTTCTTTTACCCATAGTCGTTCAGGTCATTTGTAGTATTTATGTCCGTTCGCAGAACTTTTTTTGGGATGGTACTAGAGAGAGTCTAACATGGCTGGGGTATTACGGATATGCGCTTTGGCGAAACTATTCTACGGTTCCAATTATTGCCAGTCTACTTATTATTTTCTTTTCAAGAAAATCTTTGAAGCTACTTGGAACGGTAAGTCAGCATAGTGTTGAAGAGCAAAATTACCGTTGGGTGAGAAACTTGATATATACATTTGGTATATATTATGTTGTAGTATTGGTGATATTAGTGGTTGATTTGGCAGTTTACACTTCCACAATAAGTAAAGACTACTTCTACTTTACTCGGTTTTATTACTACCCATTCTTTATTGGCATAGCCATTTTAACTTATTGGGTTGGAATATCTAGTGTTTTACGAAGTGATCAGCGTATATTGAAATCACGCAAGCAGTTGTCTGAAGAGGAACGTCAGGCTTTAGATAAATTGGCAAGCCAACTAGAAGTACTGATGGAAGAAGAAAAAGCTTTCAAAGATCCAGAGCTCACACTTTCTACATTATCGCAAAAACTAGACACTAAGCCATATTTACTCACCAAAACTTTGAATGAAATAATTCATAAGTCGTTTACGGATTATGTGAATGAGTTTCGGGTAAATGAGATAGAATTACTTATGCAAGAATCGTCCAATGATAAATACACACTTCTTTCTTTGGCATTTGATGCAGGATTTAATTCTAAGTCTTCTTTTAATAGGGCTGTCAAAAAGCACCTTGGAGTTTCTCCAAGTGAGTTAAAGCGAAAATCATAGTGTCAATTAGAGAATTGACCCCATAGGCTGAAAATAAATAGGTTTCAATTATCGAATTGGGACGTTTTAAAGATTTTCAGAATCGAATATTGTCTCATAATTTTAAATACAATCAATTATGAAATCAATTATTTTAATCTTTATTGCATGTCTATTTACAAGCCTTGATATTCAGGCACAAGAATCTACAGATGTATTGTTAGGAAACTGGAAGCTGGACATGACTCCTCATATTCTTGATGATGACAACTTTGCCGAGATGGAAATAACCAGTGTTAAAGACAATAAACTTAAGGGAACGTTTTATAGGGAAGGTGTGAAGTTGGAAAATGGTCACATCAACACTCAAACGGGAGTAATTTTTGGGGCGTTGATGTCAGCTGATAATAGTGGGACATACAACACTTCTTTCTACTTCAAGGATAATAAACTTTTCGGTACTACTCACGCCGTTGATAGAGGATTTTTATCTGTTTGG
>CAYGTD010000010.1:19231-34511 GCA_964352725.1 uncultured Roseivirgaceae bacterium | reverse complement strand
AAAAGATAGAAATAATTAACCCTTGAATTTTTTCTAATAATGTTAATGACTCAAACAATAGATTTTCTTCTTAATTCTTTCTGTTTTAAACGCCCGTGTTTACTTTCAAAGAAAGAACGAGTAGTTGTAAAACAAATTGATGTCATTCATTCTTTAACTAACCACCATGGCAAATAATAAAAAGCTTTTCCTAAATAACCGTATTGAACAAATTAAGCATGAGCTTAGGATGAATAATGAGGATATTCTTGATGAACACCGTAAGGAAAAGTTTGAGAAAATGTCAGCATCTCCTTATGCCTTTTATCGAGGTTCCAATCATTTGTATTGGGAAGATTTTTACAACGACTGGAGAGTGAGCACTTTTGGAGGGATTAGCTCTACATTAACTTGGGTAAATGGTGACGCTCACATTTACAATTATGGAGCCTATGCAAACCATGATGGAGAAGCAATTTTTTGTATGGATGATTTTGATGATAGTGTAATAGCGGATTATCAGTTTGATTTGTGGAGAATGGCTGTGAGTATCGTTTTAGATTGTAGAGAAAATAGTGTTTTTGACAAGGCGGAAATCAAGCAAGGACTCATGCATTTTGCTAAATCTTATAGGGAAGAGATGATTCATCATTTGGAGGATAATTCGTCAAATGATATACACTTGACCAAAAATAATGCACCTGGTATTTTGGGGAAATTTCTTAAGAAAGTAGAAAAGAAAAAGAGCCGACTTAAGATGCTTGATAAATGGACAATTGTAAAGAATGGTAAGCGAGCATTCAATTTTGATAGTCCAAAGCTTAATAAACTAGCACCTGAGGAGTATGATGATATAGCTTCTAAAATGATGGATTATCAAACCACTATACACGTGGACCATAATAAAGACTCGAGCCATTTTTCCATCAAGGACATAGCAAAGCGCTCAAGTTCAGGAACAGGATCCTTAGGTTCTGAGCGATATTATGTTTTGATAGAGGGAGAAACAGATGGTCAAGGAGATGATGTGATTTTGGATGTAAAAGAACAATCAAAAGCTCCCGTTTACAGACACATGAACAAGGTTGAAAAAGAAGAATACGATCAGCTTTTCACGAATGATGGGCAAAGACATGCACTTGCCTATACAGCTCTTGCGGAACATCCAGATAGATACCTTGGCTGGTTTCAGAAAGGAGAGAAATCGTTTTCTGTGAAGGAAAGATCTCCATTTAAATCAGATTTCCCTACACACAAATTAAAATCAATGAAGAACTTTTTGTTGATGACTAGAATTTGGGGTCAGGTTTTAGCTGCTCGACATAAAAGAGCGAGCTATCAACTAAATGATGAATTGCATGAGATGCCAATAGCATTTGCAAAACTGGTTGTAGGAGAAGAGGAGGACTTTGATGAAATGGTAAGAAATCTTGCTTTGAAATATGCTGATCAAGTACAAAGAGACTTCAACTCTTTTCAAGAGATGCTGAATTAATCGATTTTAAGAAACTTAATATTTCGCTTTAGTCCCTCAAACTTTGTCCGCTTCACGGCTGATTTTTTAAAGACTTTTTGAAAAACTTCTTTTGTCATTTCCTGCCAATCTTGTTTGGAGAAGTCTTTCCAACCTTGAGGCTTAAAAGCAGGTTCATTATGAGGCTTTGAAAAACGATTCCACGGACACACATCCTGACAGATGTCGCATCCAAAAGCCCAGCCATTCATTTTATCTTGAAATTCAGAGGGTATTTGATCTTTCAGCTCAATGGTGAGGTAAGAGATACATCTGCTTCCATCTACTACATAGGGTTCTGGGATAGCGTCTGTTGGGCAAGCATCCTGACAGGCAGTGCATGTGCCGCAGTAGTCTTTCATCGGACCATCTGGTTCCAACGTCAAATCGATTATTAGTTCTGCAAGAAAAAAGAAGCTTCCCATCTCTCGATTGAGTAGAAGTGAATTTTTTCCAACCCAACCCAATCCACTTTTGGCAGCCCAAGCTCGCTCATGTACTGGTGCAGAGTCTACGAATACCCTCCCATCAACATGACCAATTTCTTCGTGAATTCTTTGCATGAATTCCTTTAGTTTATCCTTGATTATAAAATGATAATCTTGTCCGTAAGCGTATTTAGCAATTTTTGGGGATTCTTCTTTTTCTTCCTTTTTCTCTGGATAGTAATTATAAACAAGCGAAACGACAGACTTAGCTTCTGGAACTAGCTTGGTAGGGTCTAGTCTTTTATCAAAGTGATTTTCCAAATAGCCCATCTTCCCTTGATAGCCTCTCGAAAGCCATTCTTCCAATTTTGGAGCCTCTTTCTCTAAAAATCCTGCCTTTGATATCCCACAAAAACTGAAGCCTAACTCGGAAGCTATTAATTTGATTTTTTGTGTATTTACCTGGATTTGATGGTTGCTCATAAATTGCAATCGCTACAATATTTAGTTTAAATTAGGCTGGACTTAAACCTAAACCTAACACATTATGCTAAAAGAATTTAAGAGCTTTATTATGAAAGGTAACATCCTAGATTTGGCTGTTGCTGTAATTATTGGTGCCGCTTTCAAAACGATCGTCACTTCCTTTGTAAACGATATCCTGATGCCACCAATAGGAATGGCGCTAGGGGGAGTAGACTTTACAGATTTGAAGTTTGCTTTAGTAGAGGCATCAGAAGGTGTGGATGCTGTTACTATTAATTATGGAATATTTATTCAAACAGTGATTGACTTCATCATTATTGCGTTTGTGATTTTTATGGTGATTAAAGGATATAATTCTATGCAAAAGAAAAAAGAAGAAGCTCCCGAAGCACCTCCCGCTCCTTCCAATGAAGAAGTTTTACTAGGAGAGATAAGAGATTTGTTGAAAAAATAATTTCCTTCTTATGATGCTAGAGCCTGTTAGAGATAGCAGGCTTTTTTAGTTTAATATCTGCGAGCCAAAAACAATGGTGCCCCCAGCGATCTTCGCATTGGTGTGTCCATGATTATGTTCATGATTAGGATCACATTCTCCTATAAAGTCTTCTTCTTTGTGATGTATATAAAGAACCGTTCCGGAAATATCTCTATTATCATTGGTTCCAATAGTCCAGAAATCAGTCTGTATGATAAATGTACCATTACCTTCATCATCAATATCAATATTCCCAACATCTCCAGCATAGCGTTTTGCCCAAACTTTATCTCTCAGATGACTTACATTGCAGTACCTGATAAATTGTTCACTACCTCTGTTCCAGTGATGGCCAGGTTTTTCTAATGTACCCATGTGTAAGTGCATAGCATGTGAAGTATTAGGCTCCATATTGGACAATGAGATAGTCATGGTAATCACACTATCTTGATATTCTACAGCCACATTCCCTATCAAATTTCCTTTAGAATAATTTATTCCGTCCCCTGATGAGACGGTGTAGATATCAGCTGCTGCAAAAGTCTTAATACCAGGAGTGGCTGTTTCATCTTTAGAACAAGACAATAAAAGAATGAAAAGAGATAGAATAGCTAGTTTTTTCATGACTATTTTCAAAGATAACATCGAACAAAAATTAAACTACTAAAATAATAACGAACATAGAGGTAGAATGGCATAATTCGAAAGTGATTTGACAGAAATTAAAAGTCTATTCATTATAAAATTGTTTTGAATATTTAAAAACCCACCACTATGAACAATCACCATTTTAAATCAATTAAGCTCAAGTACATTTTGAATGGAGCTGCCATTGTCATTTATGTAGCAATAGTTGCTATTATGATTGCCATGCTTTGAGAATGAATCACACCTAGTACATCAAAACAATGTTCCTGCTTTGCTAGGTGGGAGAATTCCCAAATGTTGATATGCCATTTCGGTGGCTTCTCTTCCTCTAGAAGTCCGTTTGATATAGCCTTCTTGAATCAAGAATGGTTCATAAACTTCTTCAATGGTTTCTGATTCTTCGCTGCATGCCGTAGCTATAGTTCCAAGACCTACTGGTCCACCTTTAAATTTGTTGATAATGGTGGATAAAATTCTATTGTCCATCTCATCAAGACCATGATCATCTACATCTAGCGCTTTCAGTGCCATTTTGGCAATAGCTAATGTGATAGCTCCATCGCCTTTTATTTGAGCAAAATCCCTTGTTCGTCTCAATAGATTATTGGCAATCCGTGGGGTACCTCTGCTTCTTCTGGCAATTTCATAAGCTGCTTCTTGGTCGATGATAGACTGCAAAATGTCTGCAGATCTACCTACGATGGTGGTAAGTAACTTAGCGTCGTAATATTCTAGACGAGAATTGATGCCGAATCTCGCTCTTAAAGGAGATGTTAAAAGTCCTGATCTGGTAGTTGCACCAATCAACGTAAATGGGTTGAGGTCTATTTGGACAGATCTGGCATTTGGGCCAGAATCAAGCATTATATCTATTCTGTAATCTTCCATAGCAGAATAGAGATATTCTTCTACCACAGGATTTAGTCTATGTATTTCATCAATGAATAACACATCATGTGGCTCTAGATTAGTGAGAAGTCCCGCCAATTCACTTGCTTTATCCAATACAGGTCCAGAAGTTATTTTAATATTAGCATTAAGTTCGTTGGCAATGATGTGAGAAAGTGTGGTCTTACCAAGCCCCGGAGGGCCGTGTAATAGTACATGATCCAACGGTTCAGTACGCTGTTTCGCAGCTTCTACAAATATCTTGAGGTTCTCAATGATTTTTAATTGACCCGTAAAGTCGGAAAAGGAGAGTGGACGAAGTGCTCTTTCAATTTCTTTCTCTGTAGAATTCAATCCATCATCATCTGCTTGTAAGTAGTCTTCTCTCATTAGAATTCAAATATAAAGCACAAAGTGATTGATGCATGATTGAATTAAATTCGCGTAAACCAAAATCTTATGAAAAAGATTCCTCTATTAGTATTTGGGATGGCGCTCATCCTTGCATTTGCAGTTTACACCTACATGAATAGCGATGCTCTTAAAAAGATGAATCATGTGGAGGGCGTGACCATGGGAAGCATTGTGTACAATGTGAAATATATGGGAGAGGAGCAAGATTTGAAAAATGATATCGACCAATTATTGGTTGACTTTAATAAATCACTTTCCACTTACATTCCAGATTCTGAAATATCTCTATTCAATAGGGAAGGGAATTTTAGTTATAAGTCGGATTACTTTCTGCCTGTTTTAGAAATGAGTCAAGAAGTTTTCAATGCCACATCTGGTGCTTTTGATCCTACGATTGGTCCTCTAGTTCAAGCTTGGGGCTTTGGTCCTGATAAGCAGATTCCTGATTTAGTTGCTAGTCAAGTGGATTCATTAAAGTCAATAATTGGATTTCAAAATGTGATTTTCGATCTTCTAAGCGTCTCCATGCCAGCTAATTATCAGTTAGATTTTAGTGCAATCGCAAAAGGATATGCAGTAGATGTTGTTGCTGAGTTTTTAGAAAGGAAGGGTATTGAAAACTACTTAGTGGAGATTGGTGGGGAAGTTAGGTGCAGAGGATTAAATGAAGAAATGAAATCATGGTCTTTAGGAATAGAAGATCCGACTGTGGCGAATATGGAAAGGAGAATTTTAGCCATAGTGCGACTTAAAGATAGATCTTTGGCTACATCTGGTAATTATCGAAATTACTATGAGAAAGAGGGACAGCTATATGCTCATATTATTGACCCCCGAACAGGCTACACGGCAAAGCATAATTTATTGAGTGCATCTGTATTTTCTAGTGATTGTATGACGGCAGATGCATATGCCACAGCCTTTATGGTGATGGGGATAGAGCAGTCAAAAGCGCTCGTTGATCAACGCTCGGATTTGGATGCCATCTTTGTTTACAGAGATGCGAACGGATCACTCCAGACTTATGTTTCCGATGGGATTAAGCCATTTGTAGAATTAGATAAGACAACTCAGCAGAATTGAAATGATCCTTACCATTGTTATTCTCATTTCTTGTACTCTTTTAGGAGGCCTTAGCTTTTTGCTCATTCCTGTACTTAAAAAGAACCTACGACTCCCGTTAATTTTCGCAGGTTCCTATTTGTTTTCAGTCACGATTATTCACATTATTCCTGAGCTTTTTTCAATAAGCCCAAATCCATCTAGGATAGGTTTGTTTGTATTGATTGGGTTCTTCGTACAGCAGTTTCTAGAGTACTTTTCCTCTGGTGTGGAGCATGGTCACTTTCATTCGGATAAAGCTGTCTCAGTGTCTGGTAGATTTTCAATTGTTGTAGCACTTATTATTCATTCTCTGCTAGAGGGGTCTTTGCTTACACATGATTCACCATTTCATGAAAAACACGAGTCTTACTCGTTGCTTTTTGGCATCATACTTCATAAAATGCCGGCAGCATTTGCATTGATGGTTACGATGAATGGACTAGGAAAGAAAGCGATTTACCTGTTGATCCTATTTAGTCTAGCGTCTCCATTGGGTTTAATTATGAGCGATCTCATAATGCTTTCAGAAGACGCTGTATTGATGCTTTTTGCAATTGTTTGTGGTAGTTTTCTTCATATTTCTACTACTATTTTTGTTGAAGCTAGCCCCGAACATCATTTTGGATTGAATAAAATTTTAATTTCACTTCTTGGAGCTTTACTTGCTATCATGGTTGAATTCTTGATTTAATTGCTAATCAAAACTTAAAGTCAATTCTCATGATTTTTTTAGTTGAGTGATTAAATTGACATATGCGAATCATTATAGTCACACTAATATTGGCTTTGCCCTCTTTTTCAAAAGGAATTGAATTGTGGGGATTTTATGCTCATCAAAAAATCAACCGAATGGCGGTGTTCACTCTACCTCCAGAGATGATCGGTTTTTATAAGCAAAACATACAATATCTGACTGAAAATGCACTCAAGCCTGACATGAGGAGGTATGCGGTGAAAAATGAAGCACCTCGTCATTATATCGATTTAGATGTGTATGGAGACTCAGCTCTGTGGAAAATGCCACGTTATTGGGATGAGGCGGTGGAGATGTATACAGAGGATACATTGCAGGCTTATGGAATAGTGCCATATCATATCAATAAGATGAGCTATTGGCTGATCAAAGCTTTTCAAAATTTGGATCGAGACCAAATTCTTAGATTGTCTTCTGATCTCGGACACTACATAGCAGATTCGCATGTGCCATTGCATACGACTGAGAATTATAATGGGCAATTGACTGGGCAATATGGGATTCATGGTTTTTGGGAATCAAGGCTTCCTGAGCTTTTTTCAGAGGAATATGATTTACTGAGCGGTAAGGCTTCTTATATTGAGAACTTGCAGCTAAGAGCTTGGGATGCTGTTATCGGGTCACATTTAGCATTAGATTCTGTTTTGCTCTTCGAGAAACAGCTCACCAAAAAATATCCTGAGTCGAAGAAATATGGATATGAAGAGAGAGGAAACTCCACAATCAAAACCTACGCATTTGATTTTTCAGATGATTACCATAAGGGACTGGCAGGCATGGTGGAGAGAAGAATGAGGGCATCAATAAGGACCGTAGGAGATTATTGGTACAGTTGCTGGATTAAGGCCGGGCAACCAGATTTATCTTCTTTGATAGTAGGAGGAGCAGTAGCTATTCAAGATTCTGTATATATGGAAGACCCTAAGGTGAAACTCAGGAATCATGAAGCAGGAATTGGTGAATGATGCTAGACAATCAGGTTGAGTAAATCCTGTTTATCGTTGAGATAGGAGCCAAAAAAATGATGCTTCTTCATTCGATCTACCAAAGGGTTTAGGTCTTTAGGATGCTTGACCTCTACGCCAACAACAGCAGACCCAGTCTCTCGAGAATTCTTCTTAGTGTATTCAAAGTGAGTAATATCATCGGATGGTCCAAGAATATTAGCAACGAACTCTTTTAGTGCGCCAGCACGCTGTGGAAATCTAATCACGAAGTAGTGCTTCAGCCCTTTGTAAAGCAATGCCCTTTCTTTGATCTCCTCCATCCGAGTAATATCATTATTGCTGCCACTTACTAGACACACTACATTTTTTCCCTTGATTCTGTCGGACAATTGGTCAAGTGCTGAGAGTGTGAGAGCACCTGCAGGTTCCACTACGATAGCATCCCTATTGTATAGTTCAAGCATTGTTTCACATATCTTCCCTTCATGTACCGTGATCATCTCGTCAATCACTTCTTTACATATTTCAAAGGTGAGATCTCCCACTTTTTGTACTGCAGCACCATCTACAAATTTGTCAATGTGATCGATTGAGGTATTTATTCCAAGTTCGAGAGACGTTTTCATGGAAGGGGCACCTAATGGCTCCACGCCAATTATTTTGGTTGAAGGGGACAATGATTTTATAACAGTGCCTACCCCAGCAGCCAGCCCACCACCACCAACAGGGAGTAGCAAATAGTCGATCGGTTCACTTATTTGATCCATTAGCTCAAGGCCAATAGTTCCTTGTCCTTCAATCACTTTCTGATCGTCAAATGGATGGATAAAAGTCGTATTTTTTGACTCACAGAACGCCATTGCACTTTCCTTGGAATGGTCAAACGTATCTCCCTCTAATTGAATTTCAACAAATTCTTTCCCGAACATTCTCACTTGCTGTACCTTTTGTTTGGGTGTGGTCAAAGGCATGAATATTACCCCCTTTACCTGAAGCTTTTGACAAGATAATGCGACACCCTGTGCATGATTTCCAGCACTGGCACATACAATCCCGTTAGCTAAGTCCTCAGGAGAAAGAGAGCGCATTTTGTTATATGCCCCTCTGATTTTATAAGATCTTACAGATTGCAAATCCTCTCGTTTCATCAAGATGTTTGCGTTATAAAGCTCTGAATAGTTGTAATTTGATAACAAAGGAGTGAGGCTGGCTACTTCTTTCACATAGCCAGCCGCGTTTTGTATATCCTTTAGAGAAATTCGTTGATTGATTGTTTGCACAGATCTACTTGTTTTCTGGTCTAAGCTTGCGAACAGCTGCACCAGCTCTCCACATTTCTGAGTCACTCAATTCTTTTAATTCCTTTTCTAGTCCTACTCGATAATCCTCTTTCTCATTTGCTTCGATAGTTATTCTAGCTTCATTGCCACTAGCAACACTTTCATATAAATCATCGAAAACAGGGTAAACAGCATCTCGAAACTTTTTCCACCAGTCAAGCGCTCCTCTTTGAGCAGTAGTAGAGCAGTTGGCGTACATCCAGTCCATGCCATTTTCTGCGATCAGTGGATACAAAGATTGCGTTGCTTCTTCTACAGTCTCATTGAAAGCTTCAGAAGGGGAGTGGCCTTTCTTCCTTAGGAGATCATATTGTGCAGCAAAGAGTCCTTGAATGGCTCCCATAAGACTACCTCTTTCTCCGGTTAAATCACTATAGACTTCTTTTTTGAAATTAGTTTCAAACAAGTAACCAGAACCAACACCTATTCCTAAAGCAATGACACGATCACGCGCTTTGCCAGTTGAATCTTGATGAATAGCAAATGAAGAGTTAAGCCCTTTTCCTGCTACAAACAATCTTCTTAGTGAAGTTCCTGAACCCTTTGGAGCAACAAGAATCACATCTACATCCGATGGAGGAATAATGCCTGTTTGGTCTTTATAGGTAATGCCAAATCCATGGGAGAAGTAAAGCGCTTTCCCAGGAGTAAGGTGTTTTTTCACTGTTTCCCATTGAGCAATTTGTCCCGCATCTGATAGTAGATACTGTAGTATGGTACCTTTCTCACAAGCTTCTTCAATTTCAAAAAGATCTACACCTTCTTTGAAACCATCATTTTTCGCTTTTTCCCACGAATTACCTCCCTTTCGCTGACCAATGATGACGTTAAAGCCATTGTCTTTTAGGTTAAGTGCTTGGCCAGGTCCTTGCACACCATAGCCAATAATAGCGATGGTCTCATCTTTCAATACTTCTCTTGCTTTTTCTAAGGGAAATTCTTCCCGCGTAACAACCTCTTCTGAGGTTCCTCCAAAATCGATTTGTGCCATTTCTGTGTTTTATTGGTTTTAAAATTCTCTTATACTTAATATGTTGGAGGTTGTCGTCTCCAGTTCTTTGATGAAAGCTTCCGTTCGTCGCTTTGATTTAGAGAGGGCGACTCTCCCTGATCTAGCAAACTCTAGAATATCATGAGGTTTTAGTGCCTCGTACAATTCATGAGTATCCTGTTTAGAGCCAGTTTTTTCAATAACAATCTGATCATCTTCAATTGCAATGATCTTTGCTCCAAATTCTCTTATGAGTTTTTCTATTGCGCCGTTCTTTCGAAATGCATCTAGCGAAAGCTTATAAAGGGCTATTTCACTGTAGTAGATCTGACTTTCCTCATAGAGGAATGATCCAAGTACATCCACTTGCTTTCTGATTTGTTTCACTACTTTCTCCAGATTACTTTTCGTTTCTAAAATCACTATCGTATATCTGCTCACGCCTTCTACTTCAGTAGTTGATACATTGAGACTACTAATATTGATCTTTCTTCTGCTCAGAATGATGGTGAGCTTATTCAAAAGTCCAGGTTTATCCTCTGTGAGGACTGATATAGTGTATTCCTTTTGTTCCATTACTCTAACCTTATTTTAGATACACAACTCCCAGTTGGTACCATTGGAAATACATTTTCTTCCTTTTCTACTACTATTTCTAAAAGGCTTGATCCTTCTGCATTTAGCCATAGATTAAATGCTTCATCTAATTCTTCTCTTGCTTCTACCCGTTGTGCAGGTATTCTATATCCTTCAGCAATCTTGATAAAATCAGGATTGTCCATTTCAGTGAAGGAATATCTTTTATCAAAGAAAAGCTGCTGCCACTGTCGTACCATACCAAGAAAATTGTTATTAAGAATTAGAATTTTAACTCCCACCTTGTACTGCATGATCGCCCCTAATTCCTGAATGGTCATTTGGAAGCCACCATCTCCTATAATGGCTATTACTTCTCTCTCAGGTACGCCAATCTTGGCTCCAATAGCAGCAGGAAGGCAAAATCCCATAGTTCCTAATCCGCCTGAGGTAATGTGACTTTTCACATGATCAAACTTATAATACCTTCCAGCCATCATTTGATGCTGTCCCACGTCAGTCACGACGATTGATTTTCCCTTTGTTTTTTCTGAGAGCTGATGGATAACCTCAGCCATACTCATCAATTTACTATCTGGTTGAATCGACTTTCGGATTGCTTTTTCCATCTCTATTTCGTCACAATCACGAAATTCCTTTAGCCATGCATCATGCGAATTTTTGTTGACTAGAGGAAGTAATGCTTTAAGTGCTTGTTTAGCATCACTATTGATGGCAACATCTGTTTGAATGTTCTTATCAATTTCTGCAGGATCTAATTCAATGTGAATCACTTTTGCTTGCTTAGCATACGTATTGACATCACCTGTCACCCGGTCATCAAATCGCATACCAATGGCTATGAAAACGTCACATTCGTTGGTTTTTATGTTTGGTCCATAATTTCCATGCATTCCAGTATAGCCTACATAGAGTGGATGTTTAGTGGAAAAAGCCGATAGTCCAAGTAGTGTGGCGGCCGTCGGAATCCCTGCTTTTTCAATAAGATCTTTAAGCTCTTCCTCTGCACCAGAGAGAATCACCCCTTGACCGAAAATAAGATAGGGTTTTTTTGCTTGATTAATAAGGTCTGCAGCGGCCTTCAACGGTCCTTCTTTGAGCTCAGGATAAGGTTGGTAGCTTCGAATTCTTTTGCATGGCTCATAAACAAAATCAAAGGACTGTTGCTGTGCATCTTTTGTAATATCTATAAGTACTGGACCAGGACGTCCTGACTGAGCGATATAAAAAGCCTTAGCAAGTGCCAAAGGAATTTCCTCGGCTCTAGTTACTTGAAAATTCCACTTTGTGACAGGCATAGATATGCCGATAATATCCGTCTCTTGAAAAGCATCGCTTCCCAGTAAATGACTAGCAACCTGACCTGTAATGCAAACGATTGGTGTAGAGTCAATTTGAGCATCTGTAATTCCTGTAATGAGATTGGTAGCTCCTGGACCTGAAGTGGCTAAACAAACGCCTACTTTCCCTGAGCTTCTTGCAAAGCCCTGCGCTGCATGAATTGCACCTTGTTCATGTCTTGTGAGTATATGCTTTAACTGATCTCCATAGTCATACAAAGCCTCATAAACGGGCATGATAGCACCTCCTGGATAACCAAAAATAGTTTCTATGCCTTCACTTACAAGGCATTTTAAAATAGCTTCTGAACCTGTTAATCGTTCTGTTTTAATCTGTTTTTTTGGATTGTCTATTAGCGCTTCCATATCAATTATCTGTTATGCATCCTTGAGATGCAGATGAAACCATTTTGGCGTATTTGTAAAGTACGCCACGTTTAACTTTTAATAAAGGAGGTGTCCAACTGGCTTTGCGTAGCTTAAATTCCTCATCACTTATTTCCAACTTTATACTATTTTTTTCTACATCTATGGTAATTGTGTCTCCCGTTTTTACAAGTGCTATAGCTCCTCCATCTTGTGCTTCAGGAGCTATATGACCAACTACAAATCCATGCGTACCTCCAGAAAATCTGCCGTCTGTGATAAGGGCTACTTCCTTACCTAAACCCGCACCCATAATTGCAGCGGTAGGTTTTAGCATCTCTGGCATCCCCGGACCCCCTTTAGGACCTTCGTAGCGAATGACAATTACATCCCCTTTTTCTATCTCTCCATTCTGGATACCATCATTTGCTAAATATTCACCATCGTATACTTTCGCTTTTCCAGTAAACTTTAAACCTTCTTTTCCAGTAATCTTTGCCACTGCTCCTTCTTCTGCGAGATTTCCATGTAGGATTTGAATATGTCCTGATGCCTTGATTGGCTTATCTATAGGGAATAGAACCTTTTGATCGAATGAAAGATCTGGAACATTGGATACATTTTCTTTTAGGGTTTTTCCAGTTACTGTCATGCAGTTGCCATCTATCAATCCTATTTTGATAAGGTATTTTAGAATTACTGGCATTCCGCCCATTTGGTGAATGTCCTCCATTAAGTGTTTTCCACTAGGCTTTAGATCTGCTAGAAATGGAGTCTGATCACTGATTCGTTGAAAATCAGATAAAGAGAAGTCAACGCCTGCAGCATCAGCAATGGCCAGAAAATGTAATACTGCATTAGTTGAGCCACCTAGTACAGTCAGCAGCGTCACTGCATTTTCAATGGCTGTTTTCGTGACTATATCAGAAGGCTTTAGGTCAAGTTCCAATAACTTCATGAGATACTCACCTGCTCGTTTGCTCTCCTTCGTTTTTTCCTCTCCAACCGCCGGATTGGAAGAATTATAGGGCAATGACATTCCCAATGCTTCTATAGCTGAAGCCATCGTATTTGCAGTGTACATACCACCGCAAGCACCAGCTCCAGGACAAGCATTTTCTATCACTTGTTGATACTCTTCTTCATCAATCTTCCCAGAAACTTTTTCACCCCAAGCTTCAAAAGCGGAAACTACGTCTAATTTTTTATCATTTACACAGCCTGATGCAATTGTGCCTCCATAGACTAGGATAGAGGGACGATCCAGTCTAAGCATGGCCATGAGAGCGCCTGGCATATTCTTATCACAACCAACTACGGTAATTAGTCCATCATAGCTCATTCCTCTAACTACAGTTTCCATAGAGTCTGCAATTAGATCACGTGAAGGAAGAGAGTACCGCATTCCAGGGGTTCCCATTGAAATACCGTCGCTCACGCCAATTGTATTGAAAATTAATCCATTTCCACCCGAAGTATTAACGCCCTCTTTTGCATGAACGGCAAGGTCATTTAGATGCATGTTGCATGGGTTTCCTTCAAATCCGGTACTACCAATTCCAACTAAGGGTTTCTTTAAATCTTCTTTACTCAGGCCAATAGCGTGGAGCATTGCTTGTGCTGCAGGCTGTGAGGGATTTTGAGTAACTATTTTGCTGTATTTATTTAATTCTTTCATAGATGTAATGCATAAAAAAACCCTTCTCGGTTATGAGAAGGGTTTTGATTTTATATATATCAATACACTTCTCAATTCATACTTGAATGATAATGACATTAATGAAGACAATATTGATCACGATTCTTGCCATAAGGCTTATTCTTAATTTTAATTAGATAATGCAATTTAATGAACTTTTTGCAGGGTCATTCTTAATCTTCATTTCTCCTTCTTCCTCTATGAACCAGGCTACTACGTCTCCAATTTTGGAGCATGCACTTGCTTCTTTATTGGCACTTAAATCTTGTGTGATAATATCATTATCAAGCGCCCATTTCACTCCATTTTTTATCATCTCCGCTTCCTGCGAAAGCTCAAAATGTTCATACATCATGGCAACAGAAAGAATAGCAGCCATAGGGTTTGCAATATCCAAACCTTGAGCTTGTGGATATGAACCATGAATAGGTTCAAATAAGGCAACCTTTTTCCCTACCGAAGCAGAGGGTAACATACCTAAGGACCCAGTAATAACACTTGCCAAATCTGAAATGATATCCCCAAACATATTTTCAGTCAAAATGACATCAAATTGACCAGGATTTAGAACTATTTGCATTGCAGCATTATCCACGAATAGATAGTCAACCTTAACATCTGGATATTCTAGACTGATCTCTTGCACAACTCTTCTCCAAAGTCTTGAGGTCTCAAGTACATTGGCCTTATCTACTAGTGTTAGTTTTTTTCTTCTTAATGAAGCAGCTTCGAAAGCCTGATAAGCTATTCTGCTTATTTCTTTATCCGTGTATTCACAAAGGTCTGATGCATGAGTTTTATCTTCGGAAAGTTTCTTTTCTCCAAAATATATTCCACCAGTAAGCTCGCGGTAGATAACAAAATCAACACCCTTCAGTAAATTGTTTTTCAATGGAGATACATTGAAAAGAAGATCATATGTGCTTATTGGTCGAATGTTTGAAAACAATTCTAATGATTTCCTTAGCTTCAAAAGTCCTTGCTCAGGTCGCACAGTAAGATTAGGATTGTTATCATATTTAGGGTCGCCTATTGCACCAAGGAAAATGGCATCACTAGAAAGACATTCGTCAAGCGTTTCGTCTGTTAACGGAGTTCCATGCTTATCAATACTTATTGCTCCAAAGTCCGCTTCTTTAAGCTCAAATTGATGATTAAATAACTGATTGATGGCACGAATTACTTTCACCCCTTGATTTACTACTTCAGGGCCAATTCCATCTCCGGGTAATATTGTTATTTTTTTCTTCATATAGTTTTATACAGGAATACTTCTTTGGGTTTCGTAAGCCATTATTTCTGGTCTTAGGT
>CAYGTD010000010.1:0-19221 GCA_964352725.1 uncultured Roseivirgaceae bacterium | reverse complement strand
CAAACATTGTTTTTTGAAAGGATGAATATCAAATGATTGATTCATGTCAATGGCATTACATGAGATTGTTTGATTTTCAAGGTCAATATTGATTGTCGTATTTGGCGAATTCAATGATTCTTGTAATAGTTGATCAACAAATGGTTTACCCAATTCAATTGGAAGAATGCCATTATTGTATGCATTTCCTTTAAAAATATCTGCAAACTGTGTTGATATAATGGCCTTTATGCCATGCCCTGCAACAGCCCATGCTGCATGCTCGCGGCTTGATCCACAACCAAAATTATTCCCAGCTATCAAAATTTCAGATGAGGATCGCTCTTGCTGATTAAGTACGAAGTTAGGATCAGGAGATCCATCTGCTAGATATCTCCAACTAAAAAAGAGATTTTTGCCATATCCTAATTTATCTACTTGCTTCAAAAACTTAGCAGGGATAATCTGATCTGTATCAATATTATCGATTGGAAGTGGTATGGCAGTTGAATTAATTTGCATCGAGAAATTGTGTTGGGTCAGTGATTTTTCCAGTTAAAGCGGAGGCAGCTGCCGTGAGTGGACTAGCGAGTACTGTTCTAGCACCGTCTCCTTGTCTTCCTTCAAAGTTTCTGTTGGAAGTTGAAACACAAAGTGAACCGGAAGGAATTTTATCATCATTCATTGCAAGACAAGCAGAGCATCCTGGTTCACGGAATTCGAATCCACTATCCCTGAATATTTGATCTAAATTTTCTTCAATGGCTTGTGCTCTTACCTTCATCGATCCAGGTACAACCCACGCATTTACACTATCGGCTTTTTTTCTTCCTTTGATAAGTTTAGCGACAGCTCTTAAATCTTCAATTCTTCCATTTGTGCAACTGCCTATAAATACATAGTCTACTTTCTGATCAGATATGTTATCGTCAGAATGGAACTGCATGTATCTTAAAGATTTTTCAGATAGGTGAGAAGCTGCTCCTATTCGTTCATTTAGTCGAACGCCTGTATCTGGAGCTGTTCCTGTAGTAACCATTGGATGGATGTCTTCAGCACTAAAGAATACTGATTTGTCAAATTCTGCGTCAAAATCAGTATTCAATGATTTCCACCAAGATATTTTCTCTTCACCTATTTCTTTTCGCTCAGAGACATAATCAATAGTTGTTTGATCTATTCCTATTAGTCCTCCTCTTGCACCCATTTCTATACTCATATTGCATACGGTCATGCGCTCTTCCATGGACATGTTTTCAAACACGTTACCACTGTACTCTACAAAGTGACCAGTTGCTCCTTCAGTTCCTAATTTTGAAATGATGTAAAGGATTACATCTTTTGAGGTGGCTCCAAATGACAGAGTTCCATTCACCTCTATCTTCATGGTTTTAGGTTTGCTTAGTACAAGACTTTGGGAGGCTAAAACTTGCTCCACTTGTGAGGTTCCAATTCCGAATGCAATTGTTCCAAATGCGCCATGAGTTGATGTATGGCTGTCCCCACACACAATGGTCATCCCAGGCTGGGTTATTCCCAAATCAGGACCGATGATGTGAACTATTCCTTGATTTTCATGACCAATTCCATATAATTCTATTCCAAACTCTTCACAGTTTGTTTTCAAAGATGCTACCTGAGTTGCAGAGAGAGGATCTTTAATTGGATGTGATTGATTAATGGTTGGTACGTTGTGATCTGCCGTTGCGACAGATCTGTGAGGCATCAACACTTCAATACCTCTCGTTCTCAATCCTTCAAAAGCTTGAGGGCTAGTCACTTCATGAATAAAATGTTGATCAATAAAAAGGACATCTAAGCCTTCAGAAACATTTTTAACCACATGGTTAGCCCATACCTTATCAAACAGCGTTTTTCCCATCAGGCGTATACTTTTGTGTTTTTGAAAATGTCATGAAGATGAGATTGCTCTATGCATCTAACAGAGTCTGCCACCTCTAGAAAGTGCTTATAAGCGGCTTTTAGTGCGTCTTGACTAAGCGCATAGCCTAGTTTTTTTGCGTGAAAATTTAAGGCGGCTTTACCACTTCTGGCTGTCAGGATGATTTCGGATCCCGAAGCACCTACTTCTTCAGGATCAATAATTTCATAAGTTTCTCTATGTTTTATTACTCCATCCTGATGAATTCCTGATGAATGAGCAAATGCATTTGAACCAACAATTGCTTTATTTGCTTGAACAGGCATATTCATCATTTCTGAAACTTTAGCACTTATTGGAATTATTTTTTTTGTATTAATATTATGCGAAACAGGAATGTGTTTATGCTGATTGATAATCATTACTACTTCTTCCAAAGAAGTATTTCCAGCTCGCTCTCCAATGCCATTGATGGTACATTCTACTTGTCTAGCTCCAGCTAAAACACCAGCAATTGAATTGGCGGTCGCTAGGCCAAGATCGTTGTGGCAGTGAGTGGATAATATGGCTTTATCAATGTTCGATACATTATTCACTAGATAGCGTATTTTTTCTCCGAATTGATCAGGAAGACAATATCCAGTTGTGTCTGGGATGTTGATGATAGTGGCTCCTGCATCAATTGCTGTCTCAACAACTCTTGCTAAAAATTCATTGTCTGTTCTTCCTGCGTCTTCAGCATAAAATTCTACTTCAGCTACTTTATTTCTTGCATATTTAACTGCATGAGCAGCACGCACTAAGATTTCTTCTTGAGTAGATTTTAGCTTGAACTTAATATGTGATTCTGAAGTGCCAATACCCGTATGAATTCGTCCATTGGATGCATTTTTTAAGGCTGAGGCTGCTACATCAATATCTTCTTCCACAGCTCTTGTAAGTCCACATATTGTGGCATTTTTAACATGCTCTGAAATGAGTGAGACAGACTTGAAATCTTCTGGACTAGAAACTGGAAAACCTGCTTCTATAATATCCACCCCAAGACTCTCCAGAGCAAATGCAATTTCAAGTTTTTCATCGCTTTTCAATTGACATCCTGGTACTTGTTCTCCATCTCGGAGTGTAGTATCAAATACAAAAAGTTTGTCCATATTCGTCTTACACATTTTTATTTGTGTATTACAAAGGTGATTGGCATAGCTAAGAGTCCGAAATCAATATTTTTTTTTATTCATTTGTTCAATCATACTATTCTATTTGTAAGTATTTAATTATCAGGCTATTAAAATTATTTAGAAACACTTGTCCAAACAGCTTTCATATCAACTTTTTAACCTAATAAAAAGGTTAACCAAGGCAGAAAAGAGACACTTTAAGCTTTATGTAAAAAGGAATAGCTCTGAGAAAGAACCTATAATTGTAAAATTATTTGACTCTTTTGACAGACAAAATATGCTAGATGAGGAGAAAATAAGCAAGATTTTTTCAAAGCTAAAGCCTAACACACTCTCTAATCATAGAGCACACCTCTATGAGCAGCTCTTATCCAGTCTTAGACTGTTCCATAATGATGATCCAAGTATCCGAATTAAGGAGCTCATCAGTTACGCGGATGTTCTACATAATAAAGGTCTTTATGAGCAAAGTTTGACTCAACTATCAAGGGCTAAACAGCTTGCAAGTAAGAACAATATGGACATTTTGAAGCTTGAGGTAATCGAGCTGGAAAAGAAGATCGAAACTCGATATGTGACAGGGAGTACCCCAGATCGAGCAATAGAATTGACAAGGGAATCCCAGGATTTAAGGCATCAGTTTTACTTCAATGGATCATGGTCAGATTTGGCACTTCAATTGTATGACTATTACTTAAAGTTTGGCCCGGTAAAGGGTAAAGAACAGCAAGATAAGGTGACTAATTTGTTCTATGAGAAAGCACCTCAACAAGAGGATTCTTTAGGTTCTGATACTATCTATTATTATCAGAGTTATGTTTGGTATTATCATATCATTCAGAATTTCCCTCTTTGCTACAAGTATTCCAAGCTTTGGTGTGATCTATTTGAACAGAATAAGTCACTCATTGAGGAGGAGCCCGAGATGTATGTAAGAGGTTATCACAATGTGCTTTCATCCTTATTTTTTTGTGATGATGTAAAAAGATTTCGAAGTGAATTGAATAAGCTAGAAACGTTTGTTGATCATAAAAGAAATTTTTTCAATGAAAATCAATTGATTCAAGCATTTACTTACTTGGAGACTGGTAAACTCAATCTTTTTTTCCTTGAAGGAAAATTTTCGAAAGGAGCGGAGTATTGTGGTTTGTTTGAAGAAAAATTCAAAGAGTATGAGTCTAGAATAGATATTCATAGGAAGATGGTTTTTCAATATAAGATGGCTAGTTTGAAATTTGGGAGCGGAGATTTTCATGGATCATTACGCCATCTTAACATTATCATCAACAATCCGATTTCTACTCTAAAGGAGGATATTCAATCTTATTCACGGTTTCTGAGTCTGATTGTTCACTATGAACTGGGAAATGATGACTTGATTTATTTTCAGATTAAATCAACTTATCGATTCATGCTCAAGCTAAAAGATTTCCAAAAAGTACACGAGGCAATTTTTAAGTTTTTGAGGAAGTCGATATATATGGAACGAAAGTCTCTGATTCCCTATTTCACAGAGTTAAGAGAAGAGCTGGTGGAGGTGATTAAAGATAAGTATGAGCGAAGACCAATGTTATACCTAGACATTGTCTCATGGCTAGAGAGTAAAATTTATGATAAGCCAGTAGAAGAGATAATTAGAAATAAAAAAATCAAAAAAGGTGCATAAAAAAAGCTAAGACAAAGTCCTAGCTCTTAGATTGCTGGTTGAAAAAATCTCTTATAAAGACATCAAAGCGATCGCAAGAAAGGCTACACCTAAAGTTGCAATCTTTAATATGATTCCTATTTTCCTAAATGAATTGTCATTTGGCGTGGTGTGCCCAATAGATTCTGCCTGAATTTCCATTGTTGTTTTTTCTTCAAAGTTGGTTATTTCAGCACCAAATAATTAGGGAGATATACACGCATATGGAAATAAGTAAAATACTTAGGAGTGTTTTTTGTTAGGCATAAAAAAGCCATCAAAATCTACTCTTGATGGCTTTATCTTGTAAAATTCAACCTAGACGGATTATCCGATAGAAACTCTTTTGAATTCTGAAACAGTCATTCCTTTTGATACTGAATCAAGGTATTGTGCAATTGACTTAGAATTGTCTTTCACGAATGATTGGCTAAGAAGAGTATTTTCCTTGTAGAATTTATTCAATTTACCCATTGCGATTTTCTCGACTAATTCTTCAGGCTTGCCTTCTTGTCTAGCTTGATCTTTTCCAATCTCAATTTCTTTTTCAACGATAGTTGGATCAACACCATCTTTATCAACAGCAACAGGATTCATAGCAGCAATTTGCATTGCTACATCTTTTCCGGCTTCAGTAGCGTCTACGTCACCTGTATTCTTCAAAGCAACCATAACTCCTAATTTCCCATTTGAATGGATGTAAGGAACAACAGTGTCTCCAGAAACTATCTCAAAAGCTTTTACTTCTAGTTTCTCTCCAATTTTTCCTGTCAATTCGATGATCTTCTCACCAACAGTTAAATTTCCAAGGCTCAAGGCATTAAGTGCATCATTATCAGCGGGCTTATTAGCGAATGCAAGTTCTGCAATGTTGTTTCCAAGCTGCATAAACTCATCGTTTTTTGCTACGAAATCAGTTTCACATGTAAAAGCAATCAGAGCTCCTTCAGTACCTGCGTCGTTTGTTTTAGCGAAAACAACACCTTCAGAAGTTTCTCTATCTGCTCTAGAAGCAGATACTTTCTGACCTTTTTTTCTTAAGAATTCGATTGCTTTTTCAAAATCTCCACCGGCTTCAGTTAATGCTTTTTTGCAGTCCATCATGCCTGCACCAGTCATTTGCCTTAGTTTGTTTACGTCTTGTGCTGTAATAGCCATTTTTGTTTTTATTTAAATTGGTTTAAACAAAAAATTGAACACCGAAATACATCAATGTTCAATCTTTATTTAGATGTCTATATAATCGTAATTTATTCTGCTACCTCTTTGTCTGCTGCTTTTTTAGCTGCGACTTCTTCGGCTTGAGCTTGCTCTTCTTTATCTTTCTTTCTTTCGGAAAGAGCTTCTTCCAATGCTCCACCTATATATGATGTAAGCAATTGAATTGATTTAAAAGCATCGTCATTACCTGGGATAGGGTAGTCGATTTTGTTAGGATCAGAATTCGTATCTACTATGCCGAATACAGGAATATTTAATTTGTGCGCCTCAGCAATAGCGATGTGTTCTCTTTTTATATCTACTACGAAAAGTGCAGCAGGAAGTCTATTTAGATCAGCAATCCCTCCTAAAACTTTTTCTAGTTTATCTTTTTCACGCGTAATCATCAAACGCTCTCTTTTCGCAAGGTTTAGGTAAGCTTCTTCTTTCATAAGCTTCTCCATTCCCTGCATTTTCTTCAGAGACTTTCTGATTGTTGCAAAGTTTGTAAGCATCCCACCTAACCATCTTTCAGTCACGTAAGGCATTTTCAACTTCTGTGCAGCAGTTTCTACTACTTCTTTCGCTTGCTTCTTTGTAGCAACGAACATTACTTTTCTGCCCGATCGTACAACTGCTTTCAAAGCTTCAGTTGCTTCATCAATACATCCAAGTGTTTTATGAAGGTCAATAATGTGGATGCCATTCTTCTCCATGAAGATGTAAGGCGCCATTGCTGGATTCCACTTTCTGGTAAGGTGTCCAAAATGTACACCTGCATCCAAAAGATCTTTGTGTTCTAATTTTTGCATTTCGATATTATCGTTTACTGAACTGGAATTTTCTTCTTGCTTTTCTTCTACCCGGCTTCTTACGTTCCACCATTCTAGGATCTCTCGTAAGGAATCCTTCTGCTTTCAAAGGGGGTCTGAATTCGGCATCTACTTCTGTAAGAGCTCTTGCGATCGCAAGTCTTACAGCTTCGGCTTGTCCTGTAGGACCGCCACCATTCACGTTTACGCTAATATCAAAATTACCATCTTGCTCCACTTTTACAAGTGGTTGCTTTACGATAGTTTGTAGGATTTCGGTAGGGAAGTAAGCAGCAAGATCTTTACTGTTTACAGTGATAGCACCTTTCCCACTCGACATATAAATTCGAGCTACTGAGGTCTTTCTCCTGCCTAATGTGTTAATTCTGTCCATTCAGATGTTAAAATTTTATTTCTTTTGGTTTTTGAGCTTCATGAGGATGCTCTGCTCCTTCGTATACAAATAGGTTTTTGAAAAGCTGGCTGCCTAGTCTATTACCAGGAAGCATACCTTTTACAGCTTTTTCAACCAAAATAGTTGAAGACTTAGCCTTCAATTGGTTTGGTGTTTGAATTCTTTGACCTCCTGGATATCCAGTGTGACGAACATACTGTTTCTCTGTCCACTTGTTTCCTGTAAGTCTGATTTTGTCAGCATTAATTACAATCACATTGTCACCACAATCTACGTGAGGAGTGAATGAGGGCTTATGCTTGCCTCTAATCATTTTAGCAACTTCACTTGCCATTCTTCCAAGTACCTGAGAATCAGCATCTACGATCACCCAATTCTTTTCGGCAGTTGCCTTATTTAACGATGCGGTTTTAAAGCTATTAGTATCCAATTTATTATTGATTTTTATCTGTCAAAATCTATCTCCCTCAAAAAGGGACACAAAAGTATGATTTTCATTTTAGAAAACAAACTCAGAACCCTAATTAAATTTCCGTAAGAGCTTGATTAGCACCGAGAAATCTTTCGGATAAGGAGCTTCTACTTCCTGAATTTGCCCTGACATGTTATTAAAGGCTATTTGAAAAGAATGCAAAGCTACTCTGTCTATCATAGGTTTTTCCTCTTCCCACTTTTTATGGTTGAAGTTTCTTTTTAATTCTGATAGATATCCCGGTGCTCCGCCATAAAGTGGGTCGTTTATAAGAGGTGCTTCATGGCTTGCTAGATGCACTCTTATCTGATGCATCCTTCCAGTGACAGGAAAGCATTTTACCAAAGTATGTTTTTTAAATGCTTCTAAGGTGCTTACTAAAGTGAGTGATGGCTTTCCTTCTCGAGGATCAATTCTAGATTTAGATGCTGTTGTATAAATGGATTCTGCAGCTTCAAAATTCTCAAATCTATGTAGACCATGAACAAGTGCATGATACACTTTTTTCACTTCGCGAGCTTCTAGCTGCATGGCAAAATGCCTGTATGCCTCAGGATGATTTGCGAAAACGATAATCCCAGAAGTTTCTTTATCAAGACGATGGCAAATTTGAAATTCAGAGTTTTGCTCTTTCGCTAATTGTAGAAGATTGATTCGATCATTTCTATCTTCTAGACTAGATAAATAGGGAGGTTTGTTTACGATTGTATAATCCTGATCACTTTGAATAATGAGATCGTTAAAGGCGATATTTTTGATTGATTTATGCATAATCATCTTCTCCTTCTAGCTCGTCTTCTTGAACTTCGTGAGGATTTCCTTTTTTCAATTCAAAGTAAAAAGTAGATCCTTTCTTATATTCACTTGACACGAATATTTCTGAGTTGTGACTTTCTAATATGTGCTTCACAATTGATAGCCCTAGTCCAGTTCCTCCTTTCTCTCTTGATCTACTTCTATCCACTCTGTAGAATCGCTCAAATATCCTAGCCAAATCAGGTTCTGGAATACCTCGACCACTATCTGAGACACTTATTTTGGTAGTATTTTCAAGTTCCTCAAACTCAATTTTACCAAAGCCACTTTTTTTAGTATACTTTAATGCGTTGGAAATAAGGTTGATCATCACCTGATAGATTCTTCTGTAATCTCCTCTAACAATAATTGGGTCCTTATATTTTTCTGAAACCTTTAAGTCTATCCCTTTCTTTTCAGCTTTATCTTCCAATTGATCAACAATATCCTTCGCCATTGCTAAAATATCAAAGCTTTCCATATGCATTTTAATCTGGCCTGATTCAATCTGAGATATGGTAAGAATATCTTGAACAAGTAAATCAAGTGCATCAAGGCTTTTAGCTGCTTTTTTTAGGAATTTTTTTCGAACCTCTTTATCATGAATTGCTCCATCAAGCAAAGTATGAACAAATCCTTGTGCAGCAAATAGCGGAGTTTTTAGTTCGTGCGAAACATCAGCAATAAACTCTCTTCTGAAATTTTCTCGCTCTTTCAATTCTTCAATCTGCTGATCCTTCCTCGCTGCAAGGCTAGATATTTCACGACTTATTCTTTTTAGAGGATTGATTGAGAACCGCTTATCTCTTAGTAGGAGATCACTGTCCTTCAGATCTCTCAAAGAGTCATAGATGGAATCGATTTGCCTGAAAAATAAAAATTCAAGCACTAAACGACTTAAGATATATGACGAAGAAAAAGCTAGCAGAAATGCGATTAGAATAGAAACTGAACTGACGTCAGGGACTAAATATAAAAATGCGGATGTAATGATACTGATGCTTAATGCAAGCAGTAAAGCAATGGCACGAGCGTTGAACTGCATGAGGTTAAGTTATATCAATTGATTTCAAATTTATAGCCTACACCTTTGATAGTGGCTATATATCCGTCACCAATTTTCTCCCTCACTTTTCTGATATGTACATCTACGGTACGTGCAAGTACATAAACATCGGTCCCCCAAATATTATGAAGCAGTTCATCACGACTAAAAACTTTACCTGGGCTTTGTGCCAGAAAATAGAGCAATTCAAACTCTTTTTTGGGTAAATTAATCTTATTGTTTTCGATTGTTACTGTGTAGCTTGTTCTGTCTACTACTAGATCTCCAATGCTGATGGTATTGGATTCTTTTTTCTTTTTTGACTCCCTTCTGAAGAGTGCATTGATTCGGCTAACTAAAGCGCGTGGTTTGATTGGTTTTGTAATGTAATCATCAGCGCCCATATCAAAGGCAGCAACTTCAGAATATTCTTCTGATCTGGCGGTAAGAAATATAATGAACGCATTCGCAAGTTCTGAAATTTCACGCAGTTGTCTACAAGTCTCAATACCGTCTTGCTTGGGCATCATAATATCAAGCAAAATTAAATCTGGAATGAAACCTTTTGCTATTTCCACTCCTTTGATTCCATCACCGGCCACTTTTACATCATATCCTTCTTTTTCAAGATTATACTTCAGTAATTCTAAGATGTCAGATTCATCATCAACAACTAGTATCTTCTGATTATGCTTTGCCATTTATTTGCGTGCCTTGTGCTTTGCTTGAAAAAAAATATTAATCAAATTTAAGTAGAAATCATTTGAAGAGGCAATCCGTAACAATTTGATAATAGAGCAATTTTAAACCTCCTTATTCATGATGATTTTTCATTTCTTGGATAAAAGTACTTAGGTCATTTTTGAAATTAGTTTCTAGTAAATTTCTGAGTGAGTCTTCTGACGAATGGTATCGGAGATAAGAGAGAAAGTAGGCATTATTAGGTCTTCCATTATAGAAAACTTCATTGTATCTATGATCATTAAACGAAATAGTATCAAGTGAAGAAGTAATTTGGTCGATGAGTAGATGTTTAGAAAAATGCTTAACAGAGTCTGGAGTTTCCTCAGAGTAGGTGCTGTAAAGAGAATCAATCTTGCTAGTTACAAACAGCATATGATTTGTAAAAGTCTTGGCATCTTCTTCTGACTCAACATACTCCGTTAATTCATTTGAATTGTTTCCGAATTGATATTTTAGAAATAATATCGCTCCTCTTTCACCAATAAAGGATGCAAGGTTTTCGTTAAACTCAATATTGTCTTTTATGAAAAGTGTTGAATGCGTTAGTTCATGGATGATAAGTTCAGCTAGGTTACCCTCTGACCTTTCTAGCATATTTGATAATATAGGATCTTTAAACCATCCCAAAGTAGACCAACCTCCAACTGTTCTTATTCTGGCATCATAACCTCCCAGGAGTAATTGGTCATATTCTTTTTTGGCTTTATCAAGGTCAAAAAATCCTTTATACGGGAATGACCCAAGAAATGGAAAGGACCATGTCTTAGGCTGAAGTTGGTAGGGCTCAGAAGCTGATAAATTCCAAAGTATTGTTTCCCCTTCTTGATCGTAGAATGTTGTGTAGTTTTTAGAATTGGTTAATCCGAGTGAGTCTACAGCAAATTTTCTCACTTCTTGGATAAGACGAATCTTTTGTTTCAGCGAATCAGCTATTGCTTGGTCTTGAATAACGTCTTCAATTGGCTGAGCATTCCAGAGCACCTTGAATTGCCCAGCTGCTTGGTCAAGACCGTAAATTATGGATTTCAAAAAAATGGAGAAGAGTAATAGTGCCGTAATCAGGACTACTATAAAGACTTTCTTTTTCATTTAAATAATTATTTTGTGTGGCGACAGCATTACAGTATTAGTATAGTTTGGAAATCTGAATTTATTCAAGGGTAGGTAATCAATATAATCTTATTCATTTCTATTAATGCAACTTTAAATAGTGTTTATCGTAAGTTACCTTGCAATACACAGTAACTTATAATACCCTGAACTATGGATTTCAAAGATCACGACAACAACCTCCGGATTATTGGTAAAATATTTTTAGTCATTGGATTGATTTTAGTTCCAATTTCTATTTTCTCATTCTTTTTTGCAGAGATATTCAGCGAAAGTGATTTGTGGTTGGAAATTGATGATTTTGATATTCTATTTCTTGAAATACGAAATCCAGAAAAACTTCTTTATCTATTCCCAATCATTCACTTTATCAGTTCAGCCATTTTTTTGATCTCTGGATTTGGATTGGCTACAGTGAAAGAATGGGGTAAGAAGATAGCAATCGTTCCCGCTGTATTGCTTTTATTCAAATTTCCTATTGGTACCGCGTTAGGAGTTTACATGATTTATGCTCTTCACTATGTGCCTAAGAATGCTGAAATATCCACAGAATAATTATTACTAATATTTTTAGCTAAATCATTTTCAAAGAGCTATTTTTGTCGGATTCCTAAAAGAAAAAGATAAGAATATGGCTGATGCTCAAGAAAAAATGAAAGCCCTTCAAATTACCATTGAAAAGTTGGAAAAGACCTATGGTAAAGGGGCGATAATGAAACTTAGTGATGAAGTAGTGTTGGATGTTCCTGTAATTCCAACAGGCTCGTTGAGTTTGGATATAGCACTTGGAGTAGGTGGAATTCCACGAGGAAGAGTAATTGAAATATATGGGCCAGAATCCTCTGGTAAAACTACGCTCGCAATGCATTGTATAGCAGAGGCGCAGAAACAAGGAGGATTGGCTGCATTTATTGATGCGGAGCATGCATTCGATAAAGGATATGCGGAAAAATTAGGAATAGATACGGCAAATCTGTTAATCTCCCAACCAGATAATGGAGAGCAAGCATTGGAAATTGCGGAGCATTTAATTCGTTCCGGCGCAATTGATATTATTGTAATTGATTCAGTAGCTGCTTTGGTGCCACGTGCTGAACTAGAAGGAGAGATGGGTGACAGTAAAATGGGTCTACAGGCTCGTCTAATGTCTCAAGCTCTTAGAAAATTGACAGGAACTATTAATAGAACTGGGTGTTCGTGTATTTTCATTAATCAGTTGAGGGAGAAGATTGGAGTGATGTTTGGCAATCCAGAAACTACAACTGGCGGTAATGCCTTAAAATTCTATGCGTCGATAAGACTTGACATAAGAAGAATAGGTCAGATTAAAGAATCTGCAGATAATGTTTTAGGGAATAGAACCAGAGTGAAGGTTGTCAAGAATAAGGTTGCTCCACCGTTTAAAGTGATTGAATTTGATATCATGTACGGGAAAGGAATAAGTAAGAGTGGTGAAATAGTGGATATAGGAGTGGAGTTGGATGTGGTTCAAAAGTCAGGCTCTTGGTTCTCCTATGATGGAAATAAATTGGGTCAAGGACGTGATGCTGTAAAATTGTTGATCGAGGATAATCCAGAGCTAATGGAAGAACTTGAGAAGAAGATTAAAGAAAAACTCAGCCAACCTAAAGTAAAAGAGAAGAAAGGAAAATAATTCTTCCTTACACATAAATTAAAAAGGGGATCACTAATGATTTAGTGATCCCCTTTTTTCATTAAAGATATTCTAAGAGGCTTATTTTACTGTGTTCGAATCGCAATTACAGGATCTAATCTAGCAGCCATTAGAGCTGGGACAATCCCAGACACAACACCAATGATTCCAGCTACACCAAGCCCTAGAACTACATTCCCCATTGAAAGTACAAGATCTAAATTGCCCAAGCTGACTAATGAAAGCAAATACACAAGACCCAAACCAACACCTCCTCCAATAAGACTTAAAAACACTGCTTCAAACAAGAATTGAAACAAGATGAAATAGTTTTTAGCACCCAATGACTTTTGAATACCAATAATATTGGTTCTTTCCCTTACGGATACAAACATGATGTTGGCAATTCCAAATCCGCCAACCAATATCGAGAATCCTCCGATTGCCCATCCAGCTAATCCGATCACATCAAAAGTAGATCCAATGATATTCATGATGGCGTCTTGTCGATTGACTGAAAAATTATTTTCCTCTTTAGGACCTAGCCCTCTTTTTGAGCGCATTAGTCCTGTTATTTCAGCATCAAGCTCTACTAAACCAACATCATCTGGTCTCCCTTTTATACTAATATTAGGTTCAACACCTCTATTCCTACCTGAATAGAAAATCTTTTGAAAAGAATTGTATGGAATTAAAATGAGTTCATCATTTCCAGAATCACCAAATAAACCTTCACCCTCTTCTTTAAACTTTGCTATCACATTGTATTTAAGGCCTTTTATTTTCACGACGTTACCGACGACATTCCCATTTGGAAAAAGCTTTTCAGCTATTTTATGGCCAACGATTGCTACATTTCTTCCTGCCGAAGATTCTGCCGCAGTGAAGAATCTTCCTTGCTCTATATCGGGGGATATGTCATATACGTCTTGATGCGAATGAGCTACTCCCATCAATCCAGCATTGTTATAATTACTACTTTCGTATTTGACAGTAATGCCACCCGTATTAGTGAAAATGGTAATACCATCAGAATTTTTCAAATTCTTTCGTAAGAACTCGTATTCTTCATACGTATTATAAGGTCTTTTTAAATATTCCCACCACGGTATGTTTGGACCAAATTCATAGGGAAATCGACCAATATCAAGATTATTGGCATCCAAGAAACTAAGACTATTTTTAATACTTCTTTCGAGTGAATCAACCAGTGTGAATACGGCGATAATGGCGAATATCCCAATCGTAACCCCAAGAAGTGATAGGGTAGTTCTAAGGAGATTTCCGCGAAGCGCATTCCATGCAAATCTGAAGCTCTCAAGAATTAATTTTATTACTAACACAATTGTTGATTATTTGAAATTCAAATTTAAACGAAATAAAGAGAGACTCATCTCAAATTATTTTAGCGGTATTAAATCATAACTAAACGATACTCTTCAACTAAAACAAGAATAGAATCATTTAATGAAACATTTTTGCTAATTTTGCGCTCTTTTGATCAACGAAATAGACCCTTTTTCTTATGGGAATGAAACTTTCCGAATTTAAATTCGATCTGCCTGCCAACCTTATTGCATTACATCCTACAGAGAACCGTGACGATTCACGTTTGATGGTTATCCATAAAGATACTGGAGAAATAGAGCACAAAGTTTTCAAAGATGTCGTGGATTACTTTAGTGAAGGTGATGTCTTCGTAAACAACAACACCAAAGTATTTCCAGCAAGGTTATACGGTAATAAAGAAAAGACGGGTGCGAAGATCGAAGTTTTTTTACTTCGTGAATTGAATCAAGAAATGAAATTGTGGGATGTTTTAGTAGATCCTGCACGAAAAATAAGGGTAGGTAATAAGCTTTATTTCGGTGATGGAGAATTAGTTGCTGAGGTAATTGATAATACAACAAGTAGAGGTAGAACGATCCGATTCTTGTTTGATGGTACTCCTGATCAATTTTATAACATGATTGACGCTTTGGGAGAAACACCTCTTCCAAAAGAAATAAAGAGATCTGCAGAGCCAGAAGATAGAGAGCGTTTTCAAACAATTTATGCTCAAAATATAGGAGCTGTTGCAGCACCAACTGCTGGTTTGCACTTCACTCCACAGTTAATGAAAAGGTTGGAGCTTATCGGAATAGATGTAGCTTCTATCACACTACACGTAGGTCTAGGTACTTTTCGTCCTGTAGATGTAGAGGACCTCACAAAACATAAAATGGATTCAGAAAACTACTGGGTAGAGAAACCTACTGCTGACAGAGTGAATCAAGCACTGGCTGAAAAAACTAAGATTTGTGCTGTAGGTACTACTGCTATGAAGACCTTGGAGTCCTCCGTTTCTGCAAACGGGTTGTTGAAAGAAAACTCAGGATGGACAGATAAATTCATTTTCCCTCCTTATGATTTCAAAATTTGTGATGCATTAATCACTAATTTCCATCTACCAGAGTCCACTTTATTGATGATGGCATCTGCATTTGGTGGTCATGAATTAATGAAGGAAGCCTATCAACTAGCAATGAAAGAAAAGTATCGTTTCTTCAGTTATGGAGATGCGATGTTGATTATTTGAGTTAGATGAAAGAGTATGCCATCATAGTGGCAGGGGGTGTCGGTTCTCGTATGGGGGCCGAAATCCCAAAGCAATTTCTATTGATTGATGGTGTACCAATCATTATTCAAACAATCAGAAAATTTATTTCTTACAATCAAGAAATTGAAATTATTCTCGTTTTACCAGCAGATCATTTGGAGAAGTGGGATGAGCTGAAGAATGAGTTCTTTCCTCAAAGATCTATAGAAGTGACTCAAGGTGGTGCATCACGATCAGCATCTGTGGTTTCCGGTTTAAGCCTAATTGGAGATGATGGACTTGTGGCTATTCATGACGCTGTAAGACCTTTCGTTTCGGAAAAAATAATAGCACAATCTTTTCAATCTGCCTCTAGTAATGGAAGTGGTGTCGCCGCTGTTGCTATGAAAGACTCAATTAGAGAGTTGACATCAAATGATTCTTCAAAAGCTAGGAATAGAGAAGATTTTGTCCTAGTTCAGACCCCACAAACCTTTCTGGCGAGTCAACTCAAAGAAGCTTATCATAAAGCTGCTGGAAATGTTTTTACAGATGATGCGACTGTATTTGAAAACGCTGGATTTCAGGTTCATCTTGTTGGCGGTTGTTACACAAATATTAAAATCACAACTCCAGAGGATTTAAAATAAAAAAGCTCCAACCTAATTCCAGATTGGAGCTTAATGAAATGTAGAAATTGTTATTTCTTATGAACCCTAAATGTCAATACATTTTTTGTTTTTGATTCAGGATCCATAAATCTCAATAAATATTGACCTGAGCTGTAAGATGATAAGTCAATTTGAAAATTTTTGCCTTCATTGATTAGACTCTTTTTGTTCAATAGAACTCTTCCATTAATATCAACTAGCTCTAATTCTATGGATTCAGATTTAATCTCCGAATACTCAATATTTAGGACGTTAATTGTTGGATTTGGATATACGACAAAATCGGTAAAAAACTCTGAAGTTACTCCTAAGATGAGATCGATAACTATACCCGTTTCCGTAACAATTGCAGCAAGTACAAATGTATCATCACTAACTCCGGCCTCACCAATTTCAAACTCAACAAATGAAGATTCATCCAATGGAATGCCAGGATACTCTACAAAGAAACGATAGGTACCTTCTGGAAGAAAACCATATTCAAACTCTCCATTACTATTCGTTTCGCCATAGGCAATGAGATCAAATCCATCGTCTTCATCAGTTCTTCCACCCGTTCTTTTTCTCCTAAGACCACACTTTCTTTTAGCTGCTCTTCGTCTAGCATCTATCCTTCCATCCTCATCTAAGTCTTCAAAATCCTCTGTAATAGTTCCGCTAACTGATCCTTGGCCAGTTGTTTCATTCCTTTCTGCAGGTTTTGCCTCTATGTCGATTTGGATAACAGAATCACCATTCAAGGTCAGGACATCTGCTTGTTCCCAAAGTATCGAATTTCCGTAATATGTTGCCACATATTTTTCAGGATCCGAATCAATGCTCACAAGATAATTACCAACAAATACAGCGTTAAACGAGAAGTCACCACTTCCATTTGTCACCACACTCAATGTGTCATAATTTCCATTTTGTCTTATTTTCAGTAATACGCCCTCTGCTTCATCAGGGATAGTATTTCCTGCCGAAATTGATTGGACAGAAACTACAGCACTTTCTAAATTGAATGCCGCAAGGCCTTGATAGAAACCATAATCTTTGCTTGAGGTATAACTCGATTTGATAAACTCATTAGTATAAAAAAAAAGCTCCAACCTGAAATCAGATTGGAGCTTTAATGCTTTGCTTTAGAGTAAACGTTAATACTCGTCTTCGTTGAAGAAAAAGTCCTCTTTAGTAGGATAATCCGGCCAAATCTCTTCGATATTTTCGAATGGCTGTCCATCATCTTCAAGTTCTTGAAGATTCTCTACTACTTCTAATGGAGCTCCTGATCGAATAGAAAAATCGATCAATTCATCTTTACTAGCCGGCCATGGGGCGTCTTCTAAATAGGATGCAAGTTCAAGTGTCCAGTACATATTCTAGCCTCTTTTTAAAGTCTTTTTTTAACTATTGCGCGAATATATATATTATTTACATATAAGTAGTTGCAACGAAAAAATTCAATCATAAATGTACATTTCTTACACTTAAACACAAGAAAAAGTTGCAATGAATTTCAGAACTCTCCCGAATCAACCCAATTTAAAAGTTTTGTCTTGACCTGAACTTTTCTTTTCTGGCTATTGATCTTACTCTCTACCAATTTGTTCAAGGAACCATCTGAGGAAGAAAAATTGATTGCATTTTCTTCGTAGGTTTTTAGATCTTCTACATCTCTAGAAATGAGATCTCTAATAATACCCGTTTTTATACTCTTCTTTTTTTCTTTGTCCAGTTTAGAAAAATCAGGGAATCTTTTATGAGCCAGTTTTAAGACAAATTCTTTCTCATGGAGTAGCTGAATAAGTTCAAGTGAATCTTTCTTTCCTTGACTTCTACGTTTATCCTTAAAAATAGACTTCTTCAGTCGATCAAGATCCTCTTTTTTATATGGTGTTTTGCCAGTTTTTACTAGGTCAAGATTTGCTAGAATTTCTTCATAGTTGATTTGAGGAGTACTCTTGGTTGTTTTTAAATGAAGATTGAATTGCTCAATAAGCGGTTGAAAAATCTCTGCCGGAACTCCACCTATTTCTTTCCACTGCTCCCTTAAACTTTTGATTTTATCAAATCTCTCCTTACCATGCAGATCTTTCACCTTGCTAGCTTCATTTACCAGTTCCTCATATTGACGTCTTCTATGACCTACTAGCTTTTGTTTGTCTTCAAAAAATTGCTTTTTCCTATCAAAAAACTGCTTGATTAAGCCCCAAAAAGACTCCTCTAACCCTTCATTTTTTCCATCTTCAGCACTTCCTGTCTTGATCCAGCGGGCTTTTAAGTCATTCACTTTATCAGTACCCTCCTTCCAGCTAATGATAGACTCAATGTCTTCTGCTTCCTTAAGTAAAGCTTCTTTAATCTCCGTGTTTCTAATTCTATTTTTACTGATAATGTCAGAAACCAAAGATTCATATTGGTTAAGTTTGGCTAATAGGCTTGGGTAATCACCTAGTCCTTCATGCTTAGGAAGTTGCTCTTTCAGGTGAAGAAGTTTCATTAAAAATGACCCCTTATTCTCTGTTTCATCAATTTTTGCTGCAACAGCATCAATTTTCTGCTTCAAATCCTCAAAACGCTCTACAAAAAATGCTGCCGATTTTTCAATATCGTTATCGCGTACTTCTCCAATTTCACGATCTTTATGCTCAGCCCAGCCACTGAGGTAGACTTTTTCATCTTTAATAAAACCAAAAGGGACAGGTGTATTTTCCAAGGGTGAGGGTAATTTCTAAATGGGTAGTATATTCGATTTCTAATCAAACTTAAACATGTCAGACGAAAAGATCATATTCTCAATGTCGGGGGTTAATAAAATCTACCCTCCGCAAAAGCAAGTTTTAAAAAATATTTACCTCTCCTTCTTCTATGGAGCAAAGATCGGTGTTTTAGGATTAAACGGTTCGGGTAAGTCTTCATTACTTCGAATTATTGCCGGAGTTGAGAAGGAATTTCAGGGAGAAGTAGCTTTTTCACCGGGATTTTCCGTGGGGATGCTGGAGCAAGAGCCTCAATTAGAT
>CAYGTD010000009.1:0-35119 GCA_964352725.1 uncultured Roseivirgaceae bacterium | reverse complement strand
GATTGACATTTTTGAAATTCTAATAATGCTCTGTCAGCTAATTCTTTTTGCTTTAAAGCTTCAGTTTCTGCTTGCTTACTAATTGCAGCCATTTCTAAGACTTTGTTAGTCAAGGCTACAGCTTCATCTCTAAGCCTTTCATTTTCCAATTTGATTTCTTCCAGTTGCTCCTCTAACTCCTTTAATTCATTCGCTTTTATTTGACCATAAAACACAAAGGTCAATGAGACCAAAATTGAAATAGTAAGTATGATACTTGCAGAGTTCTTTTCTGAAGTGCTCATATTCGATTTTTCATTCTTATTTTGATTTACATACTTGCAGTTCAAGAAGGGCTCTATCAGCTAATTCTTTTTGTCTCAAAGCTTCAGCTTCTGCTCTTTGCGCTAATACCGCCATTTCAATTGCTTTATCGGTTTGAACTTCTGCTTCTTTATTTAATTGTTCATTCTCCAATTGAACCCGATCTAATTCAACAGCCATTTCGTTTATTCTTATTTGGCTGTAAGTAATAAAAGAAACTGAAATCAACATTGCTACTGATAAGAGCATTTCGAGTCGCTTTGGAGATTTGATGTAATGTTTCCGTTTCTCCATTCTTACTCACCTTTACATTCTGCTAATTCCTCTTGAATCTGAGCAGCCATTGCAGATTGTCTCATTGCTTCTGCAGCGGCATCTTGAGCTTGCTGTTTAGCCATATTCATTATTTGCTCAGCCTCCATTTGTGCTTCTACTGCCATTTTTTGACTTTTTACAGCTTCATTTGCTTTGATCTGTCCATAAATCACGAATGTGATACAAACCAATGCTAGAAAGGAAAAAACGATTATTTGAGTAGTCTTTTTCATTTGTCTTCTAATTATAAATCGATCTAAAATGTAAATAAAACCAAAGGCGGCTGTGATAGCTGGAAGCGATTCAGGTATAATGAGGAGCGCAGATGCTCCCGTCAAGACGAAAATCACCTTTAAGTTATCTATCCATAGCTTTTCCTCCCTCTTCATAAATCGGAGTAGATAAACGAGTGCTGTTATTGCAATGAATACCTTAGAAATCAATGGACTCCAACCAAAAGAGGGTGTCAAGCCAGCAATAAAGCATAGGATAAGGGACAGTGAGAATAGATTCAAGAAAGTCTTATGCGGGTTGTCCAATCGCAAATAGTAGATAATTACAGTAAGAAAGGAAAGGGCAATTATTGGAGAGCTAAACTCCAAAAGGGATATTCTCACAATTGCAATAACAATTATTAACAAAATATAGGGAACTATGTATTTAACAATGTCCTTCATTAGTGTGTTAGTTTGAAATTGAAATGTAGTGGTTTAATCGAAACATCACAACCACTGATAAAAAAACGGTTATTTTTAAAATCAATCTTTCGAATATTGCGTACAAGATTTTATGTCTAAAAAAATGTATATGAATAAGTTGCTGTTGATCGCTGGATTTGTGATCCTTACTTCTTTTGGGATTTCTTCCGCAGGGCATCACTATAATTATGAGTCGCTATTTACCTTAGATAGCCTCAAGGTATTGAATCCTAAGGAAGAGCATGCGAGCGAAGCGTATGTAATAACTAACCTTCTCAAGAGATTTCACTATAGAAAATTGGAGCTTTCCGATTCCATTTCTTCTGTTATTTTCAATAACTATTTTGAATCCATAGATCCGAATAAGGCATACTTCTATAAAGATGACGTGGCTAAGTTTGAAAATCAACGCTTTGATCTAGACAATCAAATCCCAGCAGGAGATTTAAAGTTTGCTTATGATGTTTTTGATATTTATCGAGAGAGAGCTCTGGATCGAATAGATTATGTATATGAGCTTCTCGAAACTGAATTTGACTTCTCTAAAGATGAGGTTTATGCATTTGATAGAGATGACGAAGAATGGCCAACTACCGTAGCGGAGCAAGATGAGGTCTGGAGAAAAATCATTAAAAATCAAGCATTGAGTTATAAGCTAGCGGGTAGGGAATGGGATGACATTTCCAGTAGTTTGAAAAAGCGATACGCACGAATCGAAAAGGCAATATATATGTACAATAGCGAGGACGTATTTCAAAGCTACATGAACGCATATACCAATGCTTACGATCCTCACACCGATTATTTCTCACCGCCAGATGCAGAAAATTTTCAAATAGACATGAGTCTTTCTTTAGAAGGAATTGGAGCGCGATTAATGCAAAACTTGGATTATACACAAGTTGCAGAGATCATTCCTGGAGGGCCGGCTTATAAAAGCAATCAGCTTTTAAAAGATGATAGAATCATTGGTGTGGCTCAAGGAGATGATGGAGAATTTTTAGATGTCATTGGATGGCGCTTGGATGATGTCGTTTCAAAAATTAGAGGTGAAAAAGGGACTGTTATTCGTTTACAAATATTAAAAGCGAGCAAGGGACAAAATGCGCTTCCTGATACATTAAGATTAGTAAGAGAAAAAATCAATCTGGAAGGGCAAGCTGCCAAAGCAGAAATGATTCCAATTTCGGAAGGCAACTCAACATACAAATTGGGTGTGATTACTGTGCCAAGTTTTTATCTGAGTTTTGAAGATTTACGAGCAGGTAAGGAAGATTATAGAAGTACTACAAGAGATGTTAAAAGATTAATTACTGAGCTTCAAGAGCAAGGAATGGATGGATTAATGATCGATTTGCGATTTAATGGAGGAGGTTCCTTGCAAGAGGCCATTGAGATGTCTGGCCTTTTTATTCCAGAGGGTCCGACAGTTCAGGTTAGAAATACAGATCAGAGTGTAGATGTGATGAATGATGAAGACGGTGGAGAAGTATTTTATGATGGGCCATTAGCGGTGTTGGTAAATAGAGGAAGTGCTTCCGCTTCTGAGATTTTCTCAGGAGCAATTCAAGACTATAAAAGAGGTGTAATCATTGGGGAGAGTACTTTCGGAAAAGGGACAGTACAAAATATCATTGAATTGGATAGATACATTAGAAATCCTGACATGACATTGGGCCAATTGAAAATGACATTAGCTAAATTCTACAGAGTAACAGGAAGTAGCAACCAGCGAATTGGTATTGCTCCAGATGTGCAGTTTCCATCCATCTACTCCCAGGAGGATTTTGGCGAAGCAAGCAGACCAAATGCACTTCCTTGGGATGAAATTGCCAATGCGGGCTTTACACCAACTAACAATGTTTCAGAGGAACTTTTGGATCAACTGAATGCGATGTATAGAGCAGATCTGAACTCAGATGAAGATTTACAGAAATTGGTAAAGGATATTGAAGAGGCAAAGAAGAATAGAGAGAAGACCACCGTTTCTTTAAATCTGGAAAAAAGAAAAGCCAGTCAAAATAAGACAGATGAGCTGGAAACAGCTATAGAGACAGGTGATGGATTGGAAGTAGACGAAATAGAAGAAAAGCTTAAAAAAGATCCTTATTTAAAAGAAGGTCTAAAATTATTAGCGGCTATCGCAAAATATAAAATCGGATAGGCAACCTTTTCATTTTAAATCCATCTTATAAAGAAACAACTTTAGTAATGAGAAAAATTATGGGTCTTGTGTTCATCCTGTCTGGAATGGGAGTCTCCGCACAAACAGTGCTGGCGTCAGCAGAATTAGAAGCACAAAATATAGAAGAAGTACGGATTGAAGGATCTTTTGTGGATGTATATGTAAAAAATGGAGATCGCGTGTATTTCAAAGGAGAAATAAATGGGAGTGGAGATAAAGGAGATTACCGTTTCGATACAGATATAGAAGGCTCAACTCTTGTGATAAAAGTCCTTCGAGAAAAAAGCAATTCATCTTGGAAAGGGTATAGTATGAAAGAATCTAGAATTGATTTGACCATTATGGATGGCGTGAGTCTGGATATTGATAATTCATCGGGTGACATTCATGTGGCCAATCTCCGAGCAAGTGAATCAAGAATTGAAGCAACTAGTGGAGATATTACTTTAAGAAGCATTGTTGCAAACCTAAAAGTGGAAACATCAAGTGGAGATATAGACATAGACGGCTTGACGGGAGATTCTGAAATTGAAAGTACGAGTGGAGATCAGGAGTTATCCAACATCAGAGGAAATATCGAAACAAGAGCTTCCTCTGGCGATATCGATGTAGTCAATTTTAATGGTTTGGTAGATATTACTGCTACTTCTGGTGATATTGAGATTAGAGGCGGAGTTGGAAGACTAAGAGTACAAACCTCCTCTGGAAATATTGATGGGAGAAATATTGAATTGAGTGGAAATGCGAATTTTAAAGCAACATCTGGAGATATTGAAATTGATTTTGAAAATAATATTGGCGATTTAAGCTTTGATTTGACTGCTTCATCAGGAAATCTAGATGTAGGAAATAAGTCGGGTTCTAAGCGACTGATGATCGATAGAGGAGGATATAAAGTGACAGGAGTTACTTCCAGTGGAGATCAAGAATACGAATAACTGATCTTCTTACATAAAAAATAAAGGTGGCTTTTAGTCACCTTTTTTGTTTTTAGGGTTCGAATAGACATTTTTGTTATTGACCTAGAGAAAAATCGTAACCCAAAACCTCAGAAATGGAAAAACCATATATCGATTCCAACACCAGTTTGCCAGAGATTACTGTAAAAGCAGTATTACTTGGAGCAATTCTATCAATCGTTCTATCAGCTGCTAATGCTTACTTTGGCTTATTCGCTGGATTGACAGTTTCTGCATCCATACCAGCTGCCGTAATTTCCATGGCGCTCTTAAAAGTTTTTAAGAATTCTAATATCCTTGAGAACAACCTAGTGCAAACAGCAGCGTCAGCTGGAGAGTCATTAGCAGCTGGAGTCATTTTCACCATACCAGCTTTGGTGATTATGGGTTATTGGGAAGAATTCAACTACTTCGAAACAATGGCTATTGCCATGTGCGGTGGTGTTTTAGGTATCCTTTTCACAATCCCACTAAGAAAAGCACTAATTGTTGAAGAAAACTTGAAGTTTCCTGAAGGCGTTGCTACTGCTGAAGTATTGAAGACGGGTGAAGAAGGAGGTAAGTCCGTCAAATACCTAGTGTATGGTTCTGTGTTGGGAGCAGTTTTCAAATTAGCAGATTCTACTTTGAATCTATGGAGTGGATTATTTGAAAAAGCGACGCTTGTCGGACAAAAATTTTATGGCTATTTCAGCTTGAATTTATCACCAGCGCTAGTAGCCGTAGGCTATATAGTAGGATTGAATGTTTCCACATTAGTCTTCATGGGAGGAGTCATCACTTGGTGGATTGCTATGCCAATCTATATCGGGTCAAGTGGATTTGATAGTGTCGCAGCTGAATTAGTAGCCCTTGGAAAATTCGCAAATGTGACAGATGTAACTGTTGACAATATGGGAGGCGCACTTTGGAGTGCCAAAATGAGGTATTTAGGAGTAGGTGCCATGGTAGTAGGTGGGCTATGGGCATTGATGAGTTTGGCCAAATCTCTTGGTACCGCTTTAAAAGCGGGGATTCAAGCCTTCAGGTCTGGAGGAACGAGTATGAAAGATCAGCTTAGAACGGAGATGGACACACCAATGTCATGGGTGCTAATTGGAATTGGAGTATTGGTAGTTCCTATCTTTTTGATCTATCAATCAGCAATCGGTGATGTTACTGTCACTATCACAATGACTTTGATCATGGTAGTGGCAGGCTTCTTATTTGCAGCGGTAGCTGGATATATGGCAGGGCTGGTAGGAAGCTCTAATAATCCAATTTCAGGAGTAACAATAGCGACCATCTTGTTTGCATCAATATTATTACTCACATTGATGGGTACAGGTAACGAAATGGCAGGAGCAGCAGGAGCAATACTTATAGGAGCAGTAGTTTGCTGTGCAGCAGCTATTGCTGGAGATAATATGCAAGACTTAAAAGCTGGGCATATACTAGGAGCTACTCCATATAAGCAACAAATCATGCAAGTGGTTGGTGTTGTAGCTGGTGCGTTGGTGATCCCTATCGTTTTGAATATTCTTTTGATTGGTAACGGAATAGGAGCACCAACTCCAGAGCAACCAGAAGCTTTAGCAGCTCCACAGGCAACTTTGATGATGAGTGTGGCACAGGGAATATTCAGTGGAGGATTACCTTGGACGATCATCTATATAGGCGCAGGGATTGCTGTAGCTATTATTTTGATTGACTTGTATTTAAAATCAAAAGGTTCAGAATTTAGAATGCCTGTATTAGCCGTTGCTGTAGGTCTTTACCTTCCATTCGAATTGGATTCATCCATTTTCGTCGGGGGTCTTTTGGCTTACTTCCTCTCTAAAGCGATTAAAGGAAATAAGAATATAGAACGAGCCAATAATTCAGGATTATTACTTGCGTCAGGTTTGATCACAGGAGAAGCACTTATGGGAATTTTAGGTGCTGGGTTAACTGTCGGTATTATGAAATCTGGAGGAGATCCAAATTCACTACGAATTTTTGACAATGCTTCTAGCTATCCTGGTCTATTGATTTTTGCAGCGATTATTTTCTTTATTTATAAATCAGTAATTAAAGTATCTAAAGAGCAAGACTAGACGCAATTATATCCAAAAGCTGTTCGAAAGCGAACGAAATAGGTGTACACTTGGCTTCACTTTTTAATGTGAGGTCAGGTGTAACTTTTTATAAATCAATTAGTTAAACAACTTGGCATGGTTTTCATAATAGGAGTTATTACCAAAACAGATACCCATGCTAAAGAACTACCTAAAAACGGCTCTTAGAAATCTTTCTCGAAACAAGGTTTACAGTATTCTTAACATTGTTGGACTAGCGTTAGGTATTGGGTGTGCTTTAGTCATTTTCAAAGTAATCACCTTTGAGAATAGCTTTGACAAACATCAAGAAAACTATTCTGAAATCTACCGGGTGGTTCGAAAAGGCGTTGGAACTTATGAAGGTGAGAAAGGAGCTGGAAATCCACATCCTGTTGGTCCGGCTCTAAAACAAGATTATCCAGATATACTATCGGTAGTAAGGACTCAATATGTTTATGGGGATCAGGTTAACGTAAGAGATGGAGATAATCTGAAGAAATTTCTTTTGGAGGAGGGAATAGTCTACACAGAGAATGCCTTTTTTGATATTTTTTCAGTGGATTTTATAGCTGGAGATAAAGAAACTGCGCTGACAGCACCAAATACTTCTGTTATTTCAAAGTCGGAAGCAAGGAAGCTTTTTGGTTTAAAAGAAGGACAAGAGGCTGAAGCAATGGGAATGGAGTTGAACCTAGGTAATCTCCTAGATGTGAAAGTGGTGGGAGTCATTGAAGATCCTTTAGAGGCCACCAATTTTCCTTTTACAATTATGTGTGAATACAGTGGTCAGGCAAAGTCTAATCCTTACTTCAGTGATGGTAAAGAATGGCATTCCACAAGCTCAAGTACAAATACTTATTTTCTAGTTGGTGATAGCTTCAACCCTGACGAGATGAATGCCAAACTCATCGACTTCATAGATAAATACTATGAAGAAGGTACATCAGAGAAAAGAAGATTTGAAGTTCAGCCATTGTCGGATATTCATTATGATGAAGACTATGGTAGTTATGCCTATTCTACACCTATAGCAATGATTAATGCATTGGCCGTGATAGCATTGTTCCTTGTTTTAACTGCCTGTATCAACTTCATCAATTTGGCCACTGCTCAAGCGGCTAATCGCTCCAAGGAGATTGGAATACGAAAGGCAATTGGAGGGCATTCGCGTCAGCTAGTTGTCCAATTTTTCACAGAGATTACTTTAATAACACTATTTGCCTTGTTTTGCTCACTAGCGATTGCAGAGTTTCTGTTTGTTCAGCTGGAAGATGTAATTGGCACTCGTTTATCTCTTGATCTTTTTAATGGATTTGAAACTCTCGGATTTTTGTTTGCTCTATTGATAATTGTGAGCTTTTTGTCAGGGTTCTATCCATCTATTCTTTTGAGTAGCATGAATACAGTGAAAGCACTAAAAAGTAAGATCACTGCAAAAAACCATTCTGGTGGACTTAATATCAGAAAGGCATTAGTCATTACTCAATTCACCATTTCTCAGTTCCTAATCATAGGCACGGTAATCATTTCTGCTCAGATGAATTATTTTCTACAAAAGGACTTGGGATTTGAGAAGGAAGCAATCGTTAAAAGTTATTTGCCTGAGAGAAACTATACTAAGAATGAGAAATTCAAAACAATGTTGTTGGAAGATCCCTCCATTCAAAAAGTGACATTTTCTCTTAGTTCCCCTACAGGGAATTCCAATTCTCATTCCAATTTCAATTATCCTCCCTTAGAAGCAGAAGATGATTATAACGCAAGCTTTAAAGTGGCCGATGAAGACTACATTGATTTGTACGGATTAGAGATTCTTGCCGGAAGAAATATCAGAAAGAAAGACACCACCTACCAGACAGAGAACGGAAAGCGGATAATAGATGTGGTTGTCAATCAACAAATTGCTGACTTGATGGGCTTTAAAGATAATTATAATGAAGTCTTAGAAGAAAAATTAACATCAGGTTGGGGTGATCAAGAATTAAATGTCGTAGGTGTTATGAAAAATTTTCACTCTCAAAATTTAAGTGAAGGTTTTCAGTACGTCGTTTTAATGAATGATCCAGACGTTTTTTATGAAGTAGCCTTCAAGACAGTGGATGGTGCTAATGTAAAAACAGCTATTGGTCACTTTGAAAATACGTGGGAGCAAGTGTACCCAGAGTTTGTAAAAGACTGGCAGTTTTTTGATGAAGAGTTAGCGGAAAATTATAGTAGAGAGAAGAGCATCGCCACGTTAATGTCTACGTTCTCGGCAGTTTCTATCATTATAGGATGTCTTGGTCTGTACGGTTTGATAGCCTTCATCTCCGCTAATAGGACAAAAGAAGTTGGAATAAGAAAAGTATTAGGAGCTTCTGTAATGAGCATCATTGGTAAGTTCACGTTTGAGGTGTTGATTCTGGTTATAGTAGCATTCATCATTGCTGCGCCAGCCGCTTACTTTATTCTGAATCAGTGGCTAAATGATTATGAATTTCGAATAGAAATGGGTGTGAGCTTCTTTGCTTTAGCATTTATAGTCACCTTATTGGTCGCTGTGATAACAGTAAGTCATCGAACCATCTCTACTGCTTTTATAAACCCAGCAACTACTTTGAAGGATGAGTAATTGAAGATTCTGAACTGCCAGCCTGCATCTGGCAGGAATTCAGGATGACATTAATAAGGAAAAATAAGAATATTAATTCAATCGTCACCCTGAACTTAATTCAGGCTCTGTGAAGCGATCAACTTTCCATATATTTGATGGATTCGAAAATTTGAGTCCGTCAGATATATGAGCAAAGAACAATTTAGTAGCCGGTGGGGAATAGTGCTAGCAGCCCTTGGAATGGCAATCGGAGCAGGAAACTTATGGCGGTTTCCTCGTCTTGCAGGTCAATATGGAGGTTCTTTTATCCTTTTATGGATTCTATTTTTATTTATATGGTCTATCCCTTTGCTGCTTTCAGAGTTTGCCATTGGTAAAAAATTCAAGAGTGGGGTAGTAGGTTCCTTTGCCAAATTCGCTGGTAAAAAATATACATGGATGGGATTTTTCATTACCATCTGTACACTTGGAATTGCCTTTTACTATTCCATTGTAACAGCTTGGGCCTTTAGGTATCTTTCCTTTTCGGCAAGTAATATATTTAGTGAAACTACACTTTTAGAAAATTTACAGGCAAATCCAGATTACCTCAACAACTTCTGGAATGGTATCTCCAACGGAGATTGGACAACCGTCATTGTCTATATAGTAGTTATTCTTTTAGCATCCTTTCTATTAATTAGAGGCGTAAAGAATGGATTGGAAAAAGCCAATAAATTATTGATTCCAAGTTTATTCGTCTTACTAATCATCATTGTGATTGTATCACTCAATATGGAAGGTGGAGTAAGAGGATTGAACTATATGTTTGCCATCGATTGGACCCTATTTGGAAATCCAACTATTTGGATTGAAGCACTTTCTCAATCTGCATGGTCTACTGGAGCGGGTTGGGGTTTAATGATGACATTATCTGCTTTCTCTAGGGATAACGATGATGTGACGCTCAACACATTCATAGGTGCATTTGGAAATAATACCGCTTCCCTTTTAGCTGGAATGGCAATCCTTCCAGCTGTATTCGCATTGGCACCTTCAGACGCAGAAGCTATTTCATTTTTGCAATCTGGTAATCAGGCATTGACATTTACCATTATTCCAATGCTTTTTGCAAATATCCCAGGAGGTGATTATTTGTCTGTGATATTCTTCCTAGCGCTCTTCGTAGCGGCATTCAGCTCATTGCTCCCTATGATAGAGTTGTTCTTGAAAAACGTAGCAGATTTAAATATTCCTAAGAAACCTACTCTGATTATCGTGATCATTTGCTTCATTGTATTTGGATTTCCATCTGCCTGGTCTTTGGAATTCTTCTCCAATCAAGATTGGGTATGGGGAGTCGGATTAATTGTAAGTGGACTATTTATTTTGATTGCCGTTGCAATAAACAATCCTGTAAAGTTCAAGGAATCAACAATTGATATAGGTGCAGACATGAGCGTTTCGTCTACTTATTTTAAGTTGGCCATATTTGGAAATATTGGCGTTGCTGTATTTCTAATCTATTGGTGGTTATCGCAAGACTATAGTTCCACATGGTTTAATGAAAATGGAAATTGGGATTTGATGGGAACCTACAGTAATGCATCTACGATCACTCAATGGGCTATTGTGATTCTATTCGGAATCTTATTTAATGGATATCTCTACAAAAAATTCGCAAACAAATGAGTACATCAGCAATAATCGGTATGATTGTAATCCTTTCTATTATCATGGGAGGATTCATATATTTTTTAACCAAAGCAATTAGAAAAGAAAAGCAGAATGGATAAGATAGATCCGCTAAATCAAGTAGCAGAATTTCATAAAACGTTTAATCATCCCATTGTAGATACTCCGCAGATGCCTCCTGAAAATAGGAGTAAGTTGAGAGTCTCTCTCATTGCCGAAGAGTTGAAAGAACTTGAGGAAGCAATACAGCAAAACGACTTAGTGGAAGTAGCTGATGCTTTGTGCGATATTCAATACGTACTTTCAGGGGCTATACTCGAGTTTGGTATGGGTGAAAAATTCAAGACGTTATTTGAAGAAGTTCAGAGATCAAATATGAGTAAGGCATGTGTTTCAGCTGAGGAGGCTCAAGCAACTGTAGATCATTATAAGAAGGAAAGAGATACTGACGCTTACTTTGAAGAAAGGGATGGAAAATTTTTAGTTTATAGAAAAGGAGACAATAAGACATTAAAGTCTATCAATTATTCTCCTGCTGATTTGAAAAGTTTATTATAAAGAAGAAAGGGTCATCATGTAATGACCCTTTCTTCTTTATCATTTTTTCCTCTTAGTTCACTCTCTTCATATATACAGTTCGTTCATCATCATCATTATCGTCGCTTATCAAAAGGCCATCCACTAGTCTCCATTCATCATCGTCTGTGGATATATTGAAATTGTCGTTATCATTATCCCAATCCTCAATTTCTAGATATCCTCTTTTATTGATAAACCATTTGGCTCGTTCTTTTTCTACTTCACCGTAAGCTTTAATCGTGATTCTTACATCATTGTTAGCTTCAAATTCAAAGTAGATTTCAATATCCTCTAATATTCCTGATACGAACCCACTCACAGATTTAATAATAACTTCTTCTAAAAAACTGTCTGCTTCCTCAGCCTCATCATCCAATTCTTCTTCAATGTCAATGACCAATTGCCATTTACCGATAATATCTTTCTCTTTTACTTTTTGAGCTTGAAGTGAAAACATCAAACATAGAGCGGTTAGTAATGTGATTGCTTTTTTCATGTCTTTGGTTGTATTTTGTATTGCAAGGTACTAGTTATACTGATGTCACCTGAAAAGGTTTTATTTTTTTCATTAGTTTGTGCGATGCGGTTCGGCTAAAGACTATTTTATACCTTTGTAGTTAGATAAATTTCACGAAGAATATGTTTGATAATTTAAGTGTAAAGCTGGATAAGGCCTTTAAAACCCTGAAAGGGCAAGGTCAGATTACGGAAATTAATATAGCTACTACTGTCAAGGAAATCAGGAGAGCGCTGATTGATGCCGATGTTAATTACAAAGTAGCAAAGGATGTCACTGATAAGATCAAGGAAGAGGCGATGGGTCGTGACGTTTTGATTTCTGTTTCTCCGGGGCAGTTGCTTACTAAAATTGTTCAGGAGGAATTGACAAAACTAATGGGAGATACCAACGTCCCAATTAGTTTAGAAGGAAGCCCTAATGTGATCCTTATTTCTGGTCTCCAAGGATCAGGTAAAACCACTTTTACTGGAAAACTTGCTGCTTTACTCAAAAAGCAAGGAAGAACAGTAATGCTGGCCGCTTGTGATATTTATCGACCTGCTGCGATTGATCAGCTAAAAGTATTGGGAGAGCAAGTAGGAGTGGAGGTTTATGCAGAGCCTGATAATAAAGATGCTGTTAAGATTGCCAAGAATGCAATCAAGTTTGCAAAAGAGAACGGAAAGAAAACATTGATCATAGATACCGCTGGTCGTTTGGCAGTGGATGAACAAATGATGAATGAGATAGAAGAGTTGAAGAAAGCAGTAAATCCTGCTGAAACACTCTTTGTAGTAGATGCAATGACGGGACAGGATGCGGTAAATACTGCAGCGACCTTCAATGAGCGACTTAATTTTGATGGAGTAGTCCTTACCAAATTAGATGGTGATACACGAGGTGGTGCAGCACTCTCTATCCGCAAGGAAGTAACTAAGCCGATCAAATATATCTCAACAGGTGAAAAGATGGATGCCATCGATCTTTTTCATCCAGACAGGATGGCGAACAGAATCCTAGGAATGGGTGATGTGGTCAGTTTGGTGGAAAGAGCGCAGCAAGCATATGATGAAGAGGAATCCAGAAGAATTAACAAAAAGATTAGAAAGAACCAATTTGGTTTTGATGACTTCCTAGCTCAAATGGAGCAAATGAAGAAAATGGGAAGTATGAAAGATCTTTTGGGAATGATTCCAGGTGTGGGTAAAGCCATGAAAGACATTGACATTGATGATGATTCTTTGAAGCCGATTGAAGCAATCATTAAGTCTATGACACCTAATGAAAGAACTCAGCCGGAGATTTTAAATGGACCTAGAAAGCAACGAATTGCCAAGGGAAGTGGAACATCTATTCAGGAAGTAAACCAGTTGCTCAAGCAATTTGAGCAAATGAGAAAGATGATGAAGATGATGAATAAGTCAGGTGGAAAACGAGCAATGGCCAATATGCTCGGTGGATTGAAATAGGTTTAGGGGAAGTTAGTTAATCTTCTAAATAGTAATCAATTGTTGTTACGACTCTAACCGTTTTAATTTCAGGGGTGTTGGAATCACGATCATTGATAGTGAAGAGTCATTGCTCAGCTGATTTCATATTTCCTACTTTGGAATTTGAATCATGAGCAAATTTTTCAGCAACTTCTTTTGCTTTCTTTGTCGCTTCTTCAATCATTTCTGGCTTAATGTCATTCAATTTGCTGAAGATATATTCAACTGGTCTCCAAGTATTTTTTGATCCAATCAAAATACCTTTTGAAATCAAACCAAGTGATGCAGTTAAAGCTTTTTTGATTTTAATAATTTCATTGGAACGAATGGTTATCTCTGATTTAGCAATGTATCGAAACTCATTATATTGTCCGTTTCGATAAGGATCTGCTTTAGAATCCATAATGCTTGTTATGCCAATACTTAATTCCTCATCTGAGAATTGCAGCTCTTTAAAAAACTTTTGAACTTCATCTTTTTGTTTTTCAAGATCTCTATTGAGGGATTGTAAGTCATTGCCCGTGAGCGTTATCTCAATGGGCCAGACTGCTAAATCTGCAAGGACTTCTCGCTCTGACAATCCCTTGACTCTTACACTTCGTTCAAAATCTTTGGCCTTGCGATGCATATCGCCCACTAAGTAGCCTGCAGCAACTAATGCGATACTTAATAGAAGGATACTTTTCCAGGAGTTCTGATTCATATTATTTCTTTCATTGAATAATCTAAGATAACTATAACGTAATCGAACTTCTTTACTTGTCGTGAATAGTTGATTTATTCTTAGAGGAAGTATAAAGTATAATTGCTAACACTAGTAACATACCAGCCATCATTCCTCCATGCAAATACTTGAAATCCTTAGAAAGGAATAGCTCTATAAATAGTGCTCCTGAAGAAGTAATGCCAGCTACAATTGCATACGATTTTTCTTTATAAAACCATGCATAGGGGAATAAATGAGCGCCTGTGATGATCGCATAGGTCATAATAAAATGATCAGGATATTTTATTAAAATGAAGACAAGAAACGGAAAGTAGAAAAGCTGAGCAAAGTTGAGCCACAATCCCAAGGGCTGAAGAGGATTGTTCGTCTTCCACTCTGTTTTTAAGATTTTTGAAAATGAAAAAGCAAGCGGAAGCAATAAACCTCCAATCATAAAAGTGAAAACACTTTTGTTGTAACTGCTAAAATCGAAAGTCCAAATAACAGCTATGCATGACCAGACGATGGTGGCTGCTAGGATGAAATCGATTCCGTTTTTTGCTTTTATAGAAAGGTCTAAGCGAAGCTGATCCAGCTCTTCTGGAGTGATTGATTTCATGGTGGTTGTGTTATTGATTTCTCAAATAAATCAATAAATAGCGTGTTTAGATTTGCCTTTATCGGCGGTGGTAAATAAAACCACTAAACGGCGATTTTTACTAATGAGTGATGGAGAGGGTATTACTACTCTTAATTCTTCTCGTCTTTGAATCCATTGTACCAATGACTTCCATCACAGAAGGGCTTGTTTTTTGACCCACCACAGCGGCACATGGTGAAGTGTTCTTCAGAAGCTCCCTCTGCTCGCTTGGTGTCGTTTAATACTGGACCTCCTGAAACTACATACGGCCCATTCGGAGCGATGAAGATAGTAGGAGCTCCATCTCCAGTATAACCTTTCACGCCATCCACTGTGTAGCTCAAGGCACCAGAAGGGCATTTTTTGATAGTTGCTACAATTTCTTCAGCAGTGGCTGAGTCAGGATGGATCCAAGGTTCTTCTTTTAAGTGAAAAACTGCAGAAAGCCCACCTGTACAACGACCTGCATGAGCGCAAATACCACGATTGTCATGAATGGTGATTTTCTCTCCTTTATAATGGTCTAATTGATCTTCAACCCGATCATCTAACTTGGCCGAGGAAAAGCCATTTGTTTCATGTGTTCCATCACAAAATGGTTTGTTATTGGAGCCTCCACATCGGCAAAGTGCCATGCTTTCTTTAGACGTAACCGGACCTTTTTGATTCGCAAAATGGGTAAGATCTTTTACGAGGTAAGGACCATTTTCGGTTGGAGTAATTTCAGTTTTTTTGGATGAACTCATGGGTTGTCTTTTTCTAAAGATAACCAAAAGAGAGGTGAATTGGAATTGGGTGTTATTATGTTAATGCTGTTTCGATTGCTTCCCTTTTCTAATTAGCATCCAAACATATAATGGAATGCCTGCCATCAAAAGCAAGAATCCCCAATAGACGATCTCTACCCCAGAGCCAGCAATGGCCCAAATGGAGAACAGGAAAGCAACCGAAGCAAAGAATACTTTTAAAGGAAACCCTTTGCTGAATCCTTGCTCTCTGGTGGTAACGATCATGTAACTCACAGAGGTAAAAAGATAGGCAATCAATGAAGTCATACTCGATAGGAGCAAGACAAACTGGAATGCTTTTACCATTCCTTTGGAGTAGTTCATCGTGATTAAAATGCAGACTAAAACACTTGAGAAGATGATACTCAAAGCAGGTACTCCATTTTTATTCTCTTTCGCGAAAATGGGAGGGAAGAGCTTGTCTCTAGAGATAGCAGCAGGTATTTGTCCTTGCACCAATACCCATCCGTTGAGTGCACCAAGGGTGGCGACTATGGCCCCAAAAGCAACTAAATTCTCCGCCCAAGGTCCCCAAATAATGGCAGCTGCATCTGAGAATGGAGCTTGTGAATATTGCAATTCTTCTGCTGGAATAATTCCTAAAAGGGAAATGGTGCCGAGTATGTACACCATCGCTGTTATGCCTAACCCAAAATAAGTGGATCGGGGAATGGTTCGTTTGGGATTTTCAATATCACCAGCAGGAATGGTGGCACATTCTATTCCCATATAGGCAAAGAAAGTAAGCGTTGCGGTTGCGGTCAGCGCTTGAAAATTAGAGAGGCCGCTGATGTTGAATGATCCGAAATTTTCTAGTTTCACATAGAATAATCCGAAGGTACCAATAGCAATCAATGGGGTTATTTTCATAATGCTGGTGATCAATGAAAAGATTCCTGCTTCACGAATTCCCAAAGTGTTAATCCACACGACTCCCCAAATAATGATTAATCCAGTAGAAACAGCAGCCACATTGCTAGTTTGAAGGATAGGGAAGAATACACTTAGGTAGCTGATCAAAGCGATAAGAATAGCCGCATTGGCACACCATACTGAAATCCAATAGCCCCATGCGACCAGAAATCCAGCAAAATCTCCTAATCCACTTCGGGTATAAACATAAGGACCGCCAGAAGTTCCCGGAAGAATTTTACTCAACTCAATGAAAACATAAGCCAAAGTAGCAGCTCCAAAAGCAGAAATAATCCATCCTAGAATGCTAATACTGCCATAGGAAGCCAGAGTTGCGGGGAGTAGAAAGATGCCAGAACCAATCATATTCCCCACGACCAAGGAAGAGCTAGTCCAGAAGCCAAGCTTTTTTCTACTCATACGATTAGATTGTGGATCATTTTAAAATGGTATTTTTGAAATATAGCCTAAAGTAATGAGTCAATCCAATTATTCCATACATCCTGATATTACCCAAGCGGAAACATTGCCAGCTTCCTTTTACCAAGATCAGGAGACTTTCGATTTGATAAAGACAAAAGTATTCTATAAATCATGGCAATGGATTGGCGATGAAAACTTGGTTAAGCTTCCAAAGCACGTATATCCAATGATCTTAATGGACGGCTACTTAACAGAACCGATTGTCTTATCAAAAGATGAAGATGGGAAGATTCATTGCATGAGTAATGTATGTACTCACCGTGGCAACTTGGTATGCCAACATGCAGGAACTCAGCGGAAGCTTGTATGCATGTATCACGGACGTAAGTTTGGATTAGATGGCAAATTTGAATCCATGCCTGAGTTCAAGGAAGCTGAGAATTTCCCACGAGATTGTGAAGACTTACATCGATTCATAACGGCACAATGGGGGCCAATGCTTTTTGCTAATCTAGGGAGCAATATTGATTTTGAGAAAGTGATAAAGGAGATGAATGAGTATGTTGGTTTCTTACCGCTTCATGAATTTGTACATAGTGAGGTTCAATCTAAAGATTACTTGGTGAATGCACATTGGGCACTCTATTGTGATAATTACTTAGAGGGATTTCATATTCCTTTTGTTCATAGTGACTTGAATGAAGCGCTTGACTATGGAAGCTATGAAACGATACTTCATGATCATTTCAATTTGCAGGTTGGTTTTTCAGAAGGAGCAGAAGACACTTTTGATTTGCCTGAGCACCATATTCATTATGGTAAGAGGGTGGCGGCCTATTATTTTTGGGTATTTCCCAATATGATGTTCAATTTTTATCCTTGGGGACTCTCAGTAAATATAGTGCGACCTATTTCCTTAAATCAAACCAAGGTGTCATTCCTTTCATACATTTATGATGAGTCTAAACTAGACAAGGGAGCAGGAGCGCTGCTTGATAAGGTGGAAAGAGAAGATGAGTTTGTAGTGGAAGGCGTTCACAAAGGATTAAAATCAAAGTATTATACCACGGGACGTTTTTCTCCAACTAGGGAGAAAGGAGTACATCAATTTCATAGCATGTTGGCGAAGTATTTGGGAGAAGAGTGATTTTGTTCTTAAAAAATTTATTTAACCATTAAAAGCAAGGCTTTAATTATTTGGCTGATTCTAAGTCATTCACCAATAAAGGATCAAACTCTGCCATCAACTTTTTAAATCCTTCTGTTGTTTTTAGATTCTCCAAATCTACATCAGTTCGAATGTGATCAAAGTTTTGGAACCCCAATTCTAAAGAAGAACGTAGATATTTAAGTGCATTATCTACGTCATTCTTAAGAGATAGGTAATTTGAATAAGCATAATATACTTCTTGCTTTTGCTGGTGATGTGTAGCAAATCTAAAAGCGGCTTGAAATAGTACAGAAGCTTCATCAAACTTACCTTGTCGTGCAAGTGTATTCCCTTTAAAAGTCAAATATTTTATATTCATCACATCAAACGAAAGAAGTTTATCTAGTAGAATAGATGCAGAATCTAACTGATCATTATTGAAGTATTTAGCAGCATCTTTCATCAATTCCATATATTTTCTGTTAGATGTGTAAATCCCTTTTGAAGGGCTAAAACTCATGGCATCTTCCCATAGTTGGTTATTGAAGTTTGCTTGAACACCAGAAAGTAAACCTGATCTTTCGGAAGATATATAAATATAGTTGTGTCTGAGATCATCAAAAGTGACGTCTTCCGATCTATCTGCTAAAGAAGGATCGATTGGAACCCAACCATATTCTTTCAGATAAATTTCAGTCCACAAGTGGGGTATACTCCCCACTGTTCCTCCTGTGAGTTTTGCAGGGATACCTTTCAATCTACAGATTGCCACAAAGAGATCACCGTATTCTGTACAATCGCCTTTACCAAGATCTAAAGATTCTGAGGGAGGTAGCGTGTAGGAAATGCTGGAGTCAAACTCAAGCGTATTTAGTACAAAATCAAAAATGCTTTTTGCTTTAATAAGATCATTGCCCGTTTCATCTATTTGACCTTCTATTCTCTTCTCTATTTTTCTTATGGAGTATTTGTACCTATCTGTGTCGAGATACTGCTCAATTTGTAGTGTGTCTTCAATTCCATTTTTATAAAATTTCGCTTTATTCAGGTCGTAATCGAATAATTCCAAATCATATTCCACAATAATTCTAATTATCCGTGAATCACGATCTGCTTCTGATCGCGACAGATCAAATTTGTAGTACTTTGATCCATCTAATGTAAATGTCTCAGGTTCTTTTGGGTAATACCTAATGTCAATGACTCGTTGTTTGTCGAGTATATCTTGAGGTAAGAATCCTGTATAGGTGAATTTTCGAGTATTTTTTTGTGCATCAATATTGATTTCTCTTCTTAAAGTGACAACTGTTTGAGACAATAAATCACCATGGAGAACAATCATGCTAACTATTAGAATAAATCGAGCCATTGCTTGAAATTAACACTTTCCTGAAAATTTAGAGATGATGATGAGTTGTATTCCAAGAAAAGCATTTTTATCAATCAGGATGTTTGTGATAAAGATCAATCTATTTCTCATTTCATGTTATTTTTATTGTCATGAAAAAAATCAATTGGCTTGATCATATTGCGAATCTTCTCGTAGTGATTCTAGGTATTAGCATTGCTTTTTACTTGGAGAGCTACAAGGAAGAAAAGACTAACGCAGCGTATGAAAAGAAATACCTTCAAAGCTTGATCAAAGATTTAGAGACTGATGTGGAGGCCTTAGATACGCTTGGTTACGTGAATAAGATGATTGCCAATGCCTTAGTCAAATTGTCTAATGCAAGTGTTGATCCTACTGCTTCAAGAGACTCTATAGCAAGCTTTATGCTCGGAATCCAATATAACCCGCCGTTTTCTCCTCAGAAAACCACCTATGAATCAATGAAGTCTTCTGGTCAATTGGAGTTAATATCTGATTTTGAACTGAGAAATCAAATCGTGGAGATTTACGAACAATACTATTGGGGGACTTCAGAATATGACGTATCGTTATTAAATCATATCACGGATTTTGTAAAGCCTTTTTATATGAATCAAGTGTATTATATAGGCCCAAATACAATCAACGATGATTTCCTAGAATCCAATGTTTTCAGGAATATTATTTATTCTTATAAATATCTTTTTCAGGCAAAAATGGATTTTTATGATCAGGTGAAAATACAGACAGACAGTATTTTGTTAAAAGTAAAAGAACATGAAGCGAAGCTCTAACAAATTTAAATCCTATAATTTTTTCGAAGCATGGAATATGTAAAGTCATTCGAAGCTAACGGACGTTTAAAATATTATAATTACATTATTTGGAATTATAATATTAAATGAACATTTTACTGTTGTGAAAATCAGCATCAAAAACACTTTCTTCACCATTTCAATCATAGTATCTACATTATTTGGAGTTAATTCGTGCGCACCAGTTTATATTCCAAATGTGGTAAACCTTCCTGTTTTTAGTGAACAAGGAGAGTTTCAAGGAGCTGTTTATGCAAGTGGATTGGGTGCTGATGCTCAAATTGCATATGCTGCTACTGATCATTTAGGACTGATGTTAAACGGAAGATTCGAAAGCTATAAATCTGATTTTGGTGAGGAATTTCGCGAACAATCATTTTTAGAATTTGGCGTTGGTTATTTCGAGAAAGTACAAGAAAAATGGATTGTAGAGTTTTATGGAGGAGCAGGTATGGGATCTGTCCAGGGTTTATACAATGGACTTCTTACTCCCGGGGAAGCATTTGACGCAAGTAGTTATCGAATATTTGTTCAACCATCCATTGGGATACTGGGGGATCCTATTGATGTATCTATTGCAAATAGGATAGCTTTTGTAAAGATTGATCAAAATACTGAAGGAGGATCTGCATTATTTATGGAGCCAGTTGTTACTACCAGATTTGGCTTTAAAAATTTAAAAATGGTGGTACAAGCAGGTCTTTCCTACCCTTTAGCTCAAGAGCTTATCAATTTTGAACACCAGCCATTTTTGCTGTCTTTTGGCATTCACGGAAGGTTGAATAGAAGGCAATAAAAAAATCTTCTAAAACTATTTTTTATCTAAGCTAACTCCTCCCACTTTTCCATCAGCTCCTCTAGTTCAGTTTTTTGCTTATGATAGGCAATATTCACCTTTTCATATTCTTCTGGATTTTCGTAAATAGCAGGATCTGCAAGTTTCGCCTCCATTTCTGCAATTTTTTCTTCCATCTGCTCAATCTGACCTTCTACCTGTTTCAGTTCTTTAGCAGCCTGCTGTTCTTCTGCATTGTTTTTTGGCTTGGACTTTTGCTTCTTTTCTTTCGACTGAGAAGTAGCTTGAGCTTCAACTGGTTTCTTCTCTTTTTCACGTTTTGCCATCCACCAGTTATACTCTTCAAATGTGCCAGGATACTCCTTAAGTTCTTGATCCTCAATCCACCAAATTTTGTTGGCAACTTGAGAAATGAAGTGTCTATCGTGAGAAACCAATAGGAGTGTGCCTTCATACTGCTGAAGAGCTTGCACCAGTATGCTCACAGAGAGTATGTCCAAGTGGTTAGTAGGCTCATCCAGTAAGAGAAAATTTGCTTCTGAAATCAATGTTTTGGCTAGCGCAACTCTTGACTTTTCACCTCCAGAGAGTACTTTTATTTTCTTGAAAATTTCATCTCCGGTAAACAGAAAACAACCTAGAACACCACGAAGCTCCAACTCCGATTTGCCAGTACCCTCCATCTTTAGTTCTTCCAGCAGATCGTTCTTTACGTCTAGCGCTTCCAATTGATGCTGGGCGTAAAAGGATGGATTTACATTATGACCAGTCTCAACTTTTCCATCATGTTTTTCCGATCCATCTACTATTCTTAGTACAGTAGACTTTCCTTTCCCATTGGCACCAATCAAGGCGATTTTGTCTCCACGTTCTATGCCGGCGGTGGTATTCTTTAGAATATCCAAATCACCATATGCCTTAGATATATTCTCCAGCCGTTTGACATGGCGACCAGATTTGGTTTTGAAGTTGAAGCGGAAGTTAACTTGTGCATTTTCATCTACTACCTGATCCACACGATCCATTTTTTCCAACATTTTCATCTTGGATTGGGCTTGACTGGCTTTGGTAGCTTTTGCCTTAAAGCGCTCGATGAATCGTTCTGCTTCTTTTATTTTCTTTTGCTGATTTTCGAATGCATTTTGCTGAAGCTCATTTCTAAGTGATTTTTCAGATTCATACTTATCATAATCTCCAGGATATACATTTAGATTGGCTTGCGATACTTCCACAATCTTGTTGACCGTTCTATTTAGGAATTCTCTATCGTGAGATACAATAATGTAAGCACCTTCATAGGATTGTAGATAGTTTTCTATCCACTGAATAGACGGCAAATCCAAGTGGTTCGTAGGTTCATCCAGCATCAATAATGAAGGATTTTCTAAAAGAAGTTTGGCAAGCATTACTCGCATTCTCCATCCTCCCGAAAATTCACTAAGAGATCTTTGTAGATCGGCGGTTTTGAAACCAATACCTTCCAAGATCTCCTCGGCTCTAGATTGTAATGTATATCCTTCCTCCGCCTCAAATCGCTCTTGAAGCTTGGTCAGCTTGTCTACCAATTCATCGCGGTAGTTTTCTTCCATCTCTTTAATGACCTTGTCTATTTGCTTTTGTAGCTCCATAGTAGATGCGAAAGCAGTCATCGCAACAGACAGAATGGAATCTTCTGTTTGGAAGGAAAGTAAATCCTGATTCAAGAATCCAATAGTGGTATCCTTGCTCATATTGATGGTTCCACCAGATGGCTGAATATCGTTTACCATCATTTTCAGCAGGGTGGATTTACCAGTCCCATTTAATCCTATGAGTCCTATTTTGTCCTTGGGACCTATAAAAAGAGAAGCTTCATCATACAGAGCACGGTCACCGAGATAGTATGAAAGATTCGTAATGTCAATCATGCCGCAAAAGTAGTGGGAGTGTTATAACTAAAAGAAGATTAGTAGAAATGAATAAACTATAATTCTGATTTGGGAATGATCACGATTATTTCAGCTCCATTACAGTGTTCACTAATAATTTCAATGTTCCCATTAAGTTTCTCAACAAGCATTTTTACAATAGAAAGTCCAAGGCCTGTTGAACTCTCTCCACCTGTTGGTTTAGCAGAAAGTTTTTGAAATTTACCAAAAGCTTTCTTTTTATCTTCTGGAGTAAACCCAGGTCCTTGATCATTGATCCGAATCTCTAGTTGATTGTCTTCTATCAATTCGAAGTGAACATCCTTATTTGTAGGTGAGAATTTAATCGCATTCGAAAGGATATTATCAAGAATTCGATCTATCAATGATTTATCAGAAGTAAAATCTTTGTTTTTTAATGAAAGGGATGACTTTAAGTTCACTCCTTTTTCAGAGGCCAATTTTTGAAAGGAAACGTTCTTTTGATTGAAAAACTCTTCAAGACTAAAACGCTCCAAATGAATATTGAAATCGTCTTGTTCATAATATCCTAACTGAGTTAAATGCTCAATTAGATATTTACCATTTGAGGTCAATTTCTTTATCATTTGATTGAATTCTAAAAGAGACTCATCCAATTTAGGTTTCATTATGTCAGATAAACTATTGATGCTATCAAAAGGAGCTTTCAAGTCGTGGGCCACTACAGACATTAAATCATTTTTTTCTTCAATTGCTTCTTGGAGTTTTATGTTTTGGGATTCAATAATTTGATTTTGCTCTTTCAATTTTTTAGTTCTCCTAGTTATCGTTGCTTCCAGCTCATCATTTACCTTTCTTAAATGAGTGGATAATTGTTCACGACCTTCGACCGCTGTGATGTACCTTCCGGCAATTACTGCTATTAATTGAAAGATGTAAATGAGAGTACCTACATGAATCATATCGAAATTAAAACCTTCGATGAGATATTGAGATCTTAAGATGTCATGAATAGCCATAACGAAACCGAAGATGTATCCTGTAAGTAAGAATCGTGCACCGAAGTTATTATTATACGCAGCTCGACAAAGAGATATGAATAAATAAATACCGATAATAAGATTGTAAATATGATAAGATGGAATAACCACATAACTTATTCTGGGAGAGACAATCAAAGTAAAAAGAATTAGTAGGAGACTCAAAATAGCTGTTCCTACAACGATTTTTTTGGGAAAGTAATCCGGATAAAGCTCTCGTAAGAAAAGAGCATTCGTAGGGACAATTAGAAAGATAGAGATATAGACTATTTTTTTTAAAGTGTGCCAACTGGTGGAGGGGAAGAAGTCCATTATAGGCATATCTCCTCTCGATATTGTCAATAGAGCGAGGGAGACACAAATCAGGAAAAAGTATAGCGCAAATTTTTCTTTTCTTCTACGAAGGAAAATGTATAGCTGAAAAATCCCACTAATTATAATAGAGCCTAGAATAAGTAATTTGACGGCTTTATTGAAATCATAATCTTGTCTTAACTGAGATTCATCTCCCATGGTTGGGGCGTACCATAATCCACCACTTTCATGACTGAAGTTGCTTACATGAAAGATAATGGTCACCGAATCCTTATTCGTTGGATTAAAATCAAATATTTCGTAATCTATCTTTGGAATTTCCTCCGTTTTATTTTTGCCGGGTATGCCAAGTTGACCGATCAATTCATCATCAACAAACAACTTATAGGCGAGACTTACTTCAGATACTTCAATTGCAAGGGAATTTGAAAAGTTCTGATTTATGACAATAGTTGTATAATAGGTACCATAACCAAATGGACCAATGGATTTATTGTTCCAGATGAGGTTATTCCAAGTGCCTGGGACTTCAGCTTTTATTGATTGTGGATTTCTTAAAATTTCTTCATGAGATAGAAATTCACCCATTACTAAGTTCCATTCTCCTCTTAAATCTATTTTGTCATTTCCGTTAAGAATGAAATGATTCTGGGCAGTAGTTGTAAAAACAATAGCCAGTAGAGTTACTAAAAGCAGGTTTCGAAGTTTCAAGATGTAAAAATAGATGTAGTGAGTTTAGAGCAAAACTGATGAATAAAGTTAATTATGTAAGTGGATTTGCGTTCAATCGATGACTTATTTTAGCTGGTTATGTTTCGATTGGTATCTTATCCTCGTATTTTTGAATAGCTCTAAACGACTAAATGTAACCCCTATGAATAAGTTTTTTTCTCTTTTCTGTCTATTAACAATGATATCCTGTTCATCAAAATCTCCAGATTCTGAAAAAGAAGATGTTGTTGAAGAAATTGGAATCAACTCTATGGAGGGAATGCAAATTGATAAGATAATGCTTCCAGAAGGATTTAAAATGGATGTTTTTGCACGAGTAAATAATGCAAGAGCAATGGCTTGGTCTCCCAATGGAACCTTGTTTGTGAGCAATAGGGGAGGTGATAAGGTATATGCTGTGAGAGATACGGATGGAGATTGGAAAGCAGATGAGAAATATGTCATTGCCAGCGATCTTCGAATGCCTAATGGTGTAGCGTTCAAAGATGGATCACTCTATGTAGCGGAAGTATCTAAGCTTTGGAGATTTGATAATATCGAAGATGATTTGTCTAATCCACCAACTCCAATTAAGATTTATGATGATTATCCAAAAGATGGACATCATGGATGGAAATACATTGCTTTCGGTCCTGATGGGAAATTATACATTCCAGTAGGTGCACCTTGTAACATTTGCGAAAGTAAAAATGAAATGTATGCCTCCATTACACGAATGAATGCTGATGGATCTGATAGAGAAGTGTATGCAAGTGGTGTAAGAAATACGGTTGGCTTTACGTGGCATCCGGAAACTGGTGAAATGTGGTTTACTGATAATGGAAGAGATATGCTTGGAGATGATATTCCACCATGTGAATTGAATAGGGTTTCCGAGGCTGGTCAGCATTTTGGCTATCCATATTGTCATGGAGGAGATATAAAAGACCCTGAATTTGGAGATAAATATCCATGCTCAGATTTTGTGAAACCAGCCCAAAAACTGGGACCTCATGTTGCACCTCTTGGTTTGAAATTTTGCACTAGTGATTCGTTTCCAGCTGCGTATAAAAATAGAATATTCATTGCTGAGCATGGCTCATGGAATAGAAGTGCTGACGCTGGCCATACTGGCCATAAGATCACCATGGTAACGGAAGAAAATGGAGTGGGTGTAGCCTATGAAGATTTCGCTACTGGCTTTCTGAATAAAGAAACCAATAAAGCTTGGAGTCGCCCGGTTGATATTCTTTTTATGGAAGATGGATCTATGCTTGTTTCTGATGATTTGTCAGGTACAATCTTTAGGATTTCATACGAGGGATAAGATGCATCCCTCGTTGACAGGGATACATCTGTTATTTTTCTATTTCTTACTAAATGACGCTTTAAGCTCACATCCTGGCAGATCTTCATCTGTAAAAGTGACCACTAGGCTAGATCCATTTAGTGAGTAACCAGCAGGAGTATTGGCACTGCACTCGTCTCCTTTTGCACAAAGCGAGATTTTATCCAATGTTGCAGTGATTACTCCAGATTCAGTTGATGGAGGACTTTCTAAACCATCAGTTAGCGTGTAAGAGCCATCAGAGTTGATAGTAATGCTTAGGCAAAAGGGATCGCAATCAAGAGTCCCATTCTGCGAAGCGTCATTACATCCAGTAGTGACAATTGAAGTGGCTTCCCATGTTCCTGCTAAAAGATCAAGAGGTCCTGGTAGACTATCTTCATCACAGCTAGAAAGAAGTAATGGAACTATCAAAGCTCCGAGTAATTTGAGTTTATTCATTTTTCTTAATTTGAGAATAAGTTAAGTATTTCTATCAAACCATCAAATATCCTTTTTTTAAGAATACTATTATCCCTGAGGAGATAGTCGCTCTTAAATCACGATTTACATCATTGATAGTGATAAGATGACCAAAATTGATGGTATAGCAGATTGACTGAGCTCTTTTTCATTTTTTAGTGAGAATCAGAGGATAAAATCGCTCTTGCACTTTTTCTTTAGAATGTCTAAAGAATTAAAAGGATGAGATATGACGAGACGAATTTATTAGAGCTTGAATAGTGATATACATGCCAAGTTTTCTCGTTTCTTAATCCTTCTTTTTTCTTCTCTTCTTACTACTGTTATAATGTAGGTAAAGTGTGTTTACAAAGGCTAAAATGATCCCAACACCAATAGTAATGTAAATGATGGTAAAAATTTTTCCATAATCGGTCTTCGGAGCAAAATCACCGAAACCAATGGTGGTTAGTGTGATGAAAGAGAAATAAAAGGCGTCTAGCCATGACCAATCTTCTAGGTAGTGATAAGTCACCGTTCCGATGATTAAAATGGCAATGGTAGTTATGAGTAAATCTCTGTATTCTTTATCCTTAAAAAAGGATTGGATTGTTTCAAATAAGATCATAAGGAAAGTTAATTCTATTCAGATTCAATCCTCTCTCCTGCTTTATACTTTATTTCTTCTTCGAGGTTTCCTTTCTTATCATAGTATGTCCAGACGCCATTTCGAGAGTTTCTAACATACTTGCCTTGATATTCTATTTGGCCATTTTTATAATAAGAGGTAAATATTCCATGAAGTCTATTGAGTTCATAGTTTGCTTCCACTTTCTTTTCTCCGCTTGAATAAAATTCTAAATATGGACCAAACTTGTTTCCAAAACGATATTCGGTCACATTTAATTTGTTACCATTCTCAAACTCAGTTCTTACCCCATGAAGTTTCCCTTTTTCATAGTTTTCTATCAGTGTTGTTTTGCCTTTTGAGTCAAATTCTTTCCAAGTTCCAACAGGTAATTCATTCTCAATCTGCTTTTCTGCAATCAATATCCCTTTATTATTATACTCTTTAATGGATGCTTTCAAGCCATCATAAGAATAATTGGAAGCTAACCTAACTTTGCCATTTTCATGATAATCAAAACCCTTTCCGATTCTTTTACCGTCTTGAAATTTATACTTGCTTTTGATTTCCCCATTGCTGAAGTAGACAATAAAATCCCCTTGAAGTGCTCCTCTTTCATAGGTGCCTGAGGATTTTGCTTGTTGATTTTCATAATACGTTTTCAGATGACCAGATTTAGAGCCTTGCTCATTCACCACTTCCATTTCTAGGGTGCCAGAGGGATAGTAGGTTTTATAGTCACCGTCAAGTAAGCCATTTACATACTTTGCTTCTAGTTGAATATTCCCTGATTCATAGTACTTTTTAGTGACACCATTTGGTTTTCCATTGGCATAGACGGTTTCTTCCTTCACCTTACCATTAGCATAATACGAAAACACCTTACCGTCAGGATTTCCATCTTTAAACTGCGTTTCCCCTTTTAGTTTTCCATTCTCATCGTAGGTTTTTATACCACCCACAAGTGTGTCATTTTCAAATACAGCTTCTTGAATTACATTCCCTTCTTTAGAATAAATTTTTGTAATACCCTCTCGTAAATCATTCTCATAGAAAGTTTCTCTTTGAATAGACCCATCTGGATAAAGGTTTTTGAAAACCCCTTCCTTTTGTCCGTCATTGAAATTACCAGTTACAATCACCTTACCATATAGGTCAAACATTTTGTAATCACCGTCTACTCGACTGCTGTCATTATTCAGAATGTTGTATTCTTCCTTGAGTTGACCTTGAGAATAGTAAGTGAGAATTTTAGTTTGAGCATTGCTTGCAAAAACAATGATGACTGCAGCTAAACATGATATGTATTTAATTCTATTCATAGGAGACTAGAGATGAATGTCAAAATTAGGATTAATAACGCTTAGATTAAAGATGGATTGTTCTAGGCCCTCACAATCTAGTTTCCCACCAATCCACTCACTCCCACGAAATAACCGCTCTCTGCAAAAGATAATAAATAGAACAGTGATGCTTTTCTCAAGTAGATAGGACAAAGCTTAAAGCCTTATCAATGAAAAGGAATTAATTGTTGCCATTAAGGTCAATCTCATGAGTTGGCTAGGTATTTTAATTTTTTAATCGAAATGATAATCGCCATAAAAAAAACTATTTTATTTTCACTAAATCAAATAAAAAAAAACTATGAAAAAGAATATTTTAAATCAAATCGGTCTGCTGCTAATCGCGGTATGTCTGTTAACCTTCATTTCTTGCTCAGAAGACGATGGAATGCCAACAGGTAATACAGGTGCATCTGCTGATATATTAGGAACTTGGTCTACTGGATCTTTTGTTGTAAGTGAGCTTACAATTAATGGTGGAAGTATTGCTGATTTTTTTTCTGGTCTTGGATTAGAAGGCGAGCTCCTAGATCAAATAGTAGCAGGCCTTGAAGCAGGATTTGAAGAGGATTTAGCAGGAAATGTAGCTTTTACTTTTAATGCGGATGGCACTTACTCTGCAACTGACGCTGAGGGTACAGAATCTGGAACTTGGGAGTTGAATAGCAATGAGACTATGATGACATTTGATGAGGGAGAAGATTCTGAGTTTACTATGGATGTAGTATCAATTACCCCTACAAAGTTTGTCGGTTCTTACACTGAAACTGATAGCTCAGAGGATTTGGATGAAGATGGAATTAATGATACTATTAAGGTTACAGCTCAGCTTATTCTAGAAAGAAGCTAATTTTCAATATTTTAGAAATTGGAAGGACTCAATTTGAGTCCTTTTTTTATACTCGAGACAAATTGTTTTTAAGACTGCTTTCTTTTAGTTTTTGAGCTATATCCATTCACTCCAACGAAATAACCGCTCCCTTTAAATCATGATCTTTAACTAGACATACAGTGTACTTTCGAGCTTATGAAAAAAGGGAATCAATTTTTGACCATTGGAATGATGGCGCTTGCGATAAGCCTCGTCTTTTTCTTGGGGTTGCGTGTTGGGAGTTGTATTTGATTTGACTCTATATGTAACCCCATGGATAGTTTTTCTTATCATTGGCTTTTCAAAAAGAAATCATGTCACGAACTAAGCAATATTGGATATTACAGATCGTTGGATGGTCGCTATATGCTGCAGTTGGATTGATTATTGGGAGTTCATTTTACGAAATGACTACTGCAGTTATACTTTGGAATTTCCTTTCAGCCGTGGTGATGCTCGCATCCACGCATTTACTCCGCTTTAAAATAAAGTTGGATGGATGGCTCAAATTAAGGATTGGTAAGCTTGTTATTAGATTAATTCCTTCTCTCATTATCCTCTCGTTGCTAGCCAATGGTATTGGGACGGGTTATGGCATATTAGCTACAGAAGTACTGGATATTGAGCAAATGACAGTGCCTATTTTTCTTTTATATACACTCCAAACTTTTATCTACTTGTCTCTGTGGACGGCTATTTATTTGATCATATTCTATTTTAGAAATTACAAACAAGGAGAAATTGAAAAATGGAAACTGCAAGCTGCGGTAAAAGATGCTGAGTTAATTGCCCTTAAGGCTCAAATCAATCCTCATTTCCTATTTAATGCGCTAAATAATATTCGGGCACTGATTTTAGAAGATCATATGAAAGCCAGAGATATGGTTTCTCATTTATCGGAATTATTGCGCTATTCTATCCAATTCAATAATAGTGAGAAAGTAACCATTGAGGAAGAGCTTGAGATTGTAGAAAAATATCTTGAGCTGGAAACGATTCATTACGAGCATCGATTGAAGTTTGAGATCTTATTGTCCAATGAGTTAAAGAAATGCAAAATTCCTCCAATGATCATTCAGCTGATGGCTGAAAATGCAGTGAAACATGGTATTTCACAAGAAAAAAATGGTGGCGATATTCAAATTTTGATTGAAAGAATGCAAGACGATCTTCAGATATCCGTAAGCAACACGGGTAAATTGAAAGAAGATAGCAGTAAAGGAATAGGACTGAGAAATGCAACAGAACGTATCAGAATTCTATTTGAAAAGGAACCAAATTTGACACTAACACAACATGGAAAAATGGTAAAGTCTATGCTGACATTGCCATTTGTTATTTCCTAAACTAAGATTTTACAGATGAAAGCACTTATAATTGATGACACACGACTGGCAAGGCAAGAGCTACAGTTTTTACTACAAAAGAATAAGGAAGTAGAGGTATTGGGAGAAGCAGAGAATGCAGATCAAGCCAAAGAAATGATCGAAGAATTAAAGCCGGATTTCATTTTCTTGGATATCCAAATGCCAGGAAAGGATGGATTTGAATTACTTGAAATGCTGGATGAAGTACCTCAAGTAATATTCACTACGGCTTACAGTGAGTTTGCGATGAAGGCATTTGACTACAACGCGTTAGATTATTTAAAGAAACCCATCACTTCTGATCGATTATCCAAAGCGCTAGAACGAGTGGCAGAAAAGATAGAAGAGGAGGAATCTCCCAAGAAAGTACTTCGCGCTAAAAGTCAGGTTTTTGTAAAGGACGGTGAGCAGTGTTGGTTTGTGACGCTCGCCGATGTAAGAATTTTTGAGATTTGGGATAATTACACCCGAATCTATTTCAAAGATCAAAAGCCGATGATTCCAAAAACGCTGCAATACATGGAGTCACGCTTAGATCCAGATATTTTCTTTAGAGCCAACCGTCAGCAGATTATCAATGTGAAATGGATTGAGAAAATAGAGCCTTGGTTTAGTGGGACTATTAGAATCTACTTGAAAGATGGGACCGAGATTGAAGTGTCAAGAAGACAGACATCTAGATTTAAAGAATTAATGGGGTTCTAAAACCTTTTGTAGCTTTTTTATTGCCTGCTTATTGCTTTCAATGTTGATGTTCTCAATAATATTTGTCTTCTCTCTGGAGGTAAGATGCCAGCTAAGTGACGCCCGCTCAATTTCTTTGTCTTTATTAGACCTTGCTTTTATGTCAGATTCATCATTTTGAAAAGAGTCGTAAGCAATCTCAATGTAATCCAAGTCTCCGTCAAACCAATCCTTCATTTGCTCCACCCTAGCATCGTTATTGATGTCCTGCATAGTAGCGAGATTGTTATATACACTGGCGATTGGGTAAGTGATGCGATCTATAATAGAAGGGATTGGTGTTTTTTCAATAGGTGAGTTTGATTTTGTATCTCTTACTACTAGCATTACAATTCCATCAGTATTTTCAGCAATCCAATCTTTAAATACATGGATAAACCTGACAGCATCTGACACTCCAAAATTGTCAGAAATACCTGCATCCATGATCTCTACGCGAGGGTCACTTGGTAAACTTATGTTTGGAGTTATGTAGGGGAATGAGGCTGACATTCTAAGAGCTGAAAGAAAGCTTAAATCTTGAGGGTCATTTGCTCTAAAAAGAGTTTGAAAATCAACGGCTCTTATCTTATCATACTTTCCATCCAAGATTTCGGAGGAGATGCCAAGAAATGAAACTGGCTGAGTGGAAATATACAGTTTACGTCCATCGTTGGCGATGGTGGGCGATAAGATTAAGGTGGGAATTTTCGCAGCTTCCTCATCCTCCTTATAGTCCATAAGCTTCTTGTCTAAGGTGTTCCCCAAATTTTTATTCAGATTCTGCTCGAATGTAAACCCACGGTCCATAGTATACTTTCTGCCTGCGTATTCATGTGTTTGAAGCTTAAAAAAGAGGTCGTTAACCAAAAGGCTAAAGATGACAGGATTCAAATTATCTTTTCCCATATTATTTAGAAGCTCATCTCTCCTATTCGACAGTGCAACGCGATTATTTCGCTGGTACAATTCACGATAGTAAGCAGCGCCAATCAAACCACCAGAGGCTCCTGTAATTAGAAAGGTTTGATCAAGCAAAGTCCCATTAAGTGTACTGTCTGCTGTCAAAAGTGAATTGACTGCCCACAAAGCGGATCTTTGACCACCACCACTTATGCAGAGGAAAACCATTTTTTGCTTTTTAGGTTCTTCCCATTTTGCCTTCCAGTTTTCCAAGGTCTGGAGCATATGTAATTTGTCATGTACATACTGCTCCTTGGAGTGAATGGTCAGAAGTCTATCTACCGAATATTCGGTTTTAATAGTATCGTAGTTGATGCCAGTGGCTTCATTAATTCCTTTCTTCAATCCTGTTTTCACACCCAGATTCATCAGCACAAAAACACCAAAAGCAAAGGCTAGTCCCCATCCCTTAAACCAGAAAGAAATAGCACCAACGAGCATGACAAGAATAGAAAAAATGAGCAGTGAACTAGCTGCAGCAGGAATCTGAAGAAACGTGTGTTCCATAAAAAATCCCAGTAACAAAATCACTCCAATAATCACCAGTTCAACTACCACAGAGTTAAAATGATTTTGGTCAAATACCTTCAAAACTGCTTCTCTATTACTGAAATCCACTATTTGGTCCGTAGACCGAACTTTCAACTTCAAGTCTAAATAGTTTTTTACATTGTATTTGTCTTCCTTGTTTTCATTGAGCTTGTTCATCATCCGCTCTCTGCTAAGCTGACTTTTGCGCAAAGTCTTATCCACTGTACCTGCAAGGAATTTGAAAATGTCTTTATTGGTAAATCTGAAATAAAGAATAATTAGGACTTGAAAAATACAGATACCAGTAAGTAACCCTAGGATGTTGAAAAAAAGCTGACTGCTCGTTACAAACTCATTATTTACCTGAAAGCGAATGATCATGACGATATAGGCAATCAGTGTGATCAGAGGAATCAAACTATTGTTGATGGAAAACTTGGTGAATGGACGCTGAAGAATGCCGATGAATCGAAAGCGATGACCATCTAGAATGTAGGTAGTGATGTGAAATGCGATCACAAGGTTTCCAAATGAAAGCCCAACAAAGAAGAAGCTCCAAAAATTAACTTCTCCTAAATACTCAGGATCAAGAAATAGGTAATGGATACCATATACTTTACCCAAGCCACCAGAGAATGCAGCGATGATAATACCCCAAACAGCTAAAAGGGCAAGATTTTTCTTGACATGATGAAAAGTCAGCTGGAGTGGAAGTGAATGAATAAGCTGATCAAAGAAATTTTTCATATAAGTCGATAGGGGCTTTGTAGAAAAGTTTAGCAGTTTGGTGGATCGTGATTAGCGTCCAATCGAAAGCATTATTTTGCTGAAAAGATAGTCACTATCTTCATAAAATAATTAGAAAAAATACTATTCGCCACTAATCTCGTTCGATCTTTTAAGCCAGCAAATAAAAGCCCCGCAATTGCGAGGCTTTTTGCTTTTTTGAGCTAAGCTATTGCTTGATCCAAATCCGCAATCAAGTCTTCTATATCTTCTATACCTACACTGAGGCGAATTAAAGAATCCGTCAAGCCAGCTTTTAATCTAGTTTCTTTAGGGATACTCGCATGAGTCATTGTAGCTGGATGTCCCACCAAAGACTCTACACCACCCAATGATTCTGCTAGACTGAAAAGCTTGAAACTGCTCAGAGTTTTTTTCGCTTGCTCAATGCTGTCTTCTTTCTGAATGAAAGAAATCATACCGCCATATCCCCTCATTTGCTTCTTCGCAATGTCGTGATTGGGATGATCTTCAAAGCCAGGCCAGAATACTTTATCAACCTTAGGATGATTTCTAAGAAAATGGGCCACTTTCTCTCCATTCTCACAATGTCTTTCCATTCTGATATGTAAAGTCTTAATCCCTCTAAGTGCTAGAAAACAATCTTGTGGTCCAGGTATTGCACCACCAGAATTTTGAATGAATCCTATTTTTTTGTCCAATTCGTCACTGTTAGTGCCCAAGAACCCCATCACTACGTCTGAGTGTCCTGCGATGTATTTCGTAACAGAGTGCATGACGATATCAGCACCTAAATCTAGTGGGTTTTGAAGATAGGGAGAAGCGAATGTATTGTCCACTGCTACCATTACTCCATGCTGTCGACCAATGCTGGAGATAGCTTCTATATCCACAATGTTCATCATGGGATTAGTAGGAGTTTCCAACCAAAGCAGTTTGGTTTTATCCGTCATCGCTTTTTTTATGTTGGAAACATCCATCATATCTACGAAGTTGAATTTGATACCAAATTCTTCATAAATTTTGGTAAATAGTCGGAAGCTGCCACCGTAGAGATCAGCTGAGCTGATCACTTCATCTCCTGGGCGAAGCATCTTGATGACTGTTTCTGTGGCACTCATTCCTGAGGAGAAACATCTGCCAAATCGTGCATTTTCTAACGCTGCAAGGTTGGTCTCTAGTGCAGTACGAGTAGGATTCTTACTTCTTGCGTATTCGTACCCTTTGTGG
>CAYGTD010000008.1:0-35429 GCA_964352725.1 uncultured Roseivirgaceae bacterium | reverse complement strand
CATTAACAGTAGATAATGAGTATGGTGATGATGCGAAGTTTTTATCGAGTTTTAATAAGAATATAGGATTGGTTTTTAAATATAAATATGGAAAGAATGGAGGGTATATGGGAGTCCATTTTAGATACAACTGGACAAACTACAGTAATCCTGGAGGAACAGAACTAGATGGCGAATACTTGAATATTCGATTTACAATAGGATCAATATTTGACTATTTGAGAGATTCAAAATTAAAATATCTTGAATGATGAAACGTTCCCCCTCTAGTCTTAGCGTCTCGCTAAGACTTATTTATTGGTAAAGATTTCTCACTTCATTCGAAATGACAGGAACGTATTAAGTGCTGCACCTTGGTTGGTGTCTCACAGACCAAAATGCTTCAATAGTTAGATTCCCTGCCAGCAGCAGGCTGGCTGAATTTCGCTAAGCTTTATCTAGAATAACGAGGCACGCAGGAATGACAAGATGAAAAATTCAAAACTTCTCCTCTACTCCCAAACCAAACAGGGCAAAATCATATTTCACAGGGTCTATTGGATCGAAAGATTTCAAAGCGTCTGTTAGCTCAATAGCGGTAAACCAATCGGTTTGCTTGCGCTGAATCATCCCTAGCTTTCTGGCTACTCTATCCACATGAACATCACACGGACAGATGAGTTGGTGAGGTTGTATCGTGTCCCATATGCCAAAGTCTACTCCACAATCATCTTTCCTTACCATCCATCGAAGAAACATATTGATGCGTTTGCAAGCAGATTTTCTATCAGGAGTGGGAATGTGTTTGTAGGTTCTGATTGGATGATCTGGTAGTGAAAAAAAAAGTTGAAAAAAGCCCCTCAATCCATTTTCCATGTTCTGTTGAGATGTATCCATCCCGATGCTAAATGCTTGCTCTAGTGAATCGTGCTTTTCATAGAACCATTTGAAAAAATGGAGAAAATACAATGCGTCAGTGGAATTGAAAGTGCGATGTTTGAAATTCAAGAATGATTTTAAATCATTTTCTTCATAGCCCAATACGAAGGCATGAGGATCATTATCCATCATAGCTAGAAACTCATTGCTCTTATTGATTATGGTTTTTCGCTGGCCCCAAGCAAAGACCGCTGCTAAGAATCCAGCTATCTCTATGTCTTGCTTCTTGGCATACTGATGTGGGATGCAGACTGGATCATTAGGGATGAAATTAGGACGATTGTATTCACCTACCTTTTCGTCTAAGAATGCTTTAAGATCGGAATGTTTCACTGTTTGAAGTATGATACTTCTACTCTTGATTTAGGATCGAGAATGCGCAACTGATCGTATGCTGCTTGAGAAACTCGAATTAGGAGGTTTTTATTCAGCCCTGTATTCGGCAACCGACCCACCACCTTTACATGCACTACTTGATTGTTCATCAGATTCCTCACTTCTAGATTAGTGCCAATAGGCAATATTCGATGTAGCGCTAAAAATCGTGAAGTTTCCATGCTTTCAATGACGGAAGCCACTCCCTCCTCAAACACTCGCTCAAATCCATCATCATCAATCTGAGTACGAGTACCGTTTTTCTTTACAAAGCTGCTATTTAGCGAATCAAATTCTTGTTTGTAATAGAGTTGCTGCCCAATCTTCAGGAAATCTGAATCGAGTGAATTCCATCCTCTTAAACTATCCATCTGCACTCCTATTTTGGTTGCAATAGTATAAAGCGTCTCACCTGTTTGTACTAAGTATTTTTCAAAGTCTTTGAAAGGATCAACCTCTTCTACTTTTATAGCTATGGTATCTATTGGTTCAAAAATTGAAATAGTGTCTGATTCAACCTTCAAATCAGCAGTAGTCACTTTAACATTTTTCCCCAATTTCAAAAGCATACCTAGAGAAATCGCATTGCCTTCTAACTCATTCCATTTCCTTAATTCTTTGAGCCTTACATTGTATTTCTGAGCTATTCCATAGAGCGTTTCTCCTTGTACCACTTTGTGCACATTGTTAGGAATCGTTTGCTCAGTTGCGAAGAGCTCCTCTTCTTTCTTCTCCACTAAAATCTCTATAACCTGACCAATGTCTATGGTATTATCTTCAATACCATTTCGTTTGATAATGCCAGCAACAGAGCCTTTGTATCTTCTTGCAATAGAATAGAGTGTCTCTTGCTCTTCCACTTGGTGGATCACAATCAATCCCTCCGCGCGCTGTTCAGATCGCAGACTGTCAGGGGTATTTGCTAAAGCAAACGCAACGAAAAACACACTACAAATTGTAAATACAAACTTCATTTAGGTCTTTAAAAAAAATCAATTGATCATTATATAGAAAGAATGCCTCAGTTGAAAATCCCTTCATTTGGTGATCTTGATGCAATTTCCATTCCTTTTTACCATTATCCAAAAGCAATAGAAACCTATCAAACGCATTATCAGAACGAAGGTAGTAGCTGATTATGATTTTTCCCTTCCATTCTAAATATTCGCACGAAAGAGGAAGTTCCAAACCTAGGAAATCACTAACAGTTTTGTGATAGTCCGATTCTACCTCGTAAAGTACAGGATAATTGACATCCGTTCCTCCAGATGGGATCTCTTTTACCTCTTCCGCATCCTTTCTATCTATCGACACCTTTAAATTGACTTTTGAGTTAGGGTCGGTTCTATCTTTGTATTTAGTTAAATAAAGTGACGTTGAATCACAAGAAATCAATTTTGTCCACCATTCATTATTCCTAATGGATAGCTTTTCCAATTGGAATGATTGCATGTTTAAAGACCAGTAGGAAATGATCTGTTTCTCTGCATCTCGAACATCTAGAATTAGATGAGAATCGTGAGTAATGGAACTTCCGTAAATGGTACCAGGAAGTTTAATTTGAGTTAAGCTCATGATAAACATCTCCCTCTCTTGCACAAAACCCAATATATAGCCCTTCCAAGTGGGGGGTGCGCTGAACTTATTTCAAAAATCAATATTGACATTCTCTTGTTTCAATTTTTAAAGTAGTGATGAAATTGAAATAACTTTAAATGGAATGCAATGAAAGTAAATATTGTTAAACTAACATTGCTATTCGATGAATTCGACCTCTAAAACTAAAATTATGCGAAAGATATTTCTGCTATCGTTTTGCTTTATCTCTTTATTCCTATCCGCTCAAGAAAAAGAAAAGCCACTAGTGCTTCATCTGAAAATTAGTGATGTCATTGATCCAAGAACCAATAGGTACTCCGAACTAGGATTGGAAAAAGCAAAAGAGCTTGAAGCCGATTATGTCATTCTCGAATTGGATACTTATGGTGGAGCCTTGAACGATGCGGATGATATAAGAACAAGAATTCTCGATTTCGATAAGCCGATCTATGCCTATATCAACAAGGATGCTGCCTCTGCTGGAGCGTTGATTTCTATAGCGTGTGATAGCATCTACATGGCAAAAGGGTCAAGTATAGGAGCCGCTACTGTTGTAACGCAAGATGGTGCCGCTGCACCTGATAAGTATCAATCTTATATGAGATCCATTATGAGATCTACTGCTGAGGCAAAAGGTAGAGACCCGAAAATGGCTGAAGCTATGGTAGATGAAGACATTGATTTAGATAGTGTAGCCACTGAAGGAAAAGTATTGACGCTTTCTACATCAGAAGCTATCAAGTATAATTTCTGTGAAGCTGAAGTCTCTGGAGTTGACGAAATAATGAAGCGATCAGGGATAGAGGACTATGATATTGAAGTGTATGAATTAGGCGCGTCTGAAAAAATAATAGCGCTCTTTTTAAATCCATTTGTAAGCGGGATTCTGATCTTGATAATTATAGGAGGTATTTATTTTGAACTACAAACACCCGGCGTAGGATTTCCTATCCTCGCATCCGTGATTGCTGCCGCATTGTATTTTGTACCAAACTACATGAATGGACTCGCTGAAAACTGGGAAATCATTCTTTTTGGTATTGGGATAGTGCTAATCATGCTGGAAGTATTTGTCATTCCTGGATTTGGTGTTGCTGGTATTTTGGGTTTGATTTTCACATTGGGTTCGCTTGTATTGATTACAGTGAACAATGATATGTTTGATTTTTCTTTCGTTGGCGAAGGAGAATTATTCATTTCTATCTCCACCGTACTTGCAGGACTTTTTGGAACCATTATCATTATGATATTAGGAGGCACCAGATTTGTCAATAGCAATATGTTTAAGCGTATTGCACTAGCAGAAGTGCAGGATAAGTCTCATGGATATACTTCAAGCTTCAACTCTACGGATTTGATTGGAAAAAAAGGCATCACCTATACAGTGCTTCGTCCAAGTGGCAAAATTGAAATAGAAGGAACCATTTATGACGCGTACACCCGTGGCAACTACATTGGTGAAAAAATAGAAGTAGAGGTCATCTCTGTAGAGGGGACTAGTTTAAAAGTGAAGGAAGCCAAATGAAAATCTACAATATCCTCATTTGGGGCTTCACTATACTGGCATTTGTATTTCTTTTCTTTTCTTTAAGAACTGAAGAGAATGAAATGTACTATACCGTCATCGCGCTAGTGATGTGGGGGGCTGCATTCCTTATCAATAAGTTTAAGCCAAGTGAAGAAAAGAAGGAAGACCAGTAAATGTCTGAACTGTGAGCAAACGCTCCAGGAAAAGCACAACTATTGTCCTAATTGTGGACAGGAAAATACCAACAATGAGGTAAGTATTGGGCTACTCATGAGGGAGTTTACTTCTAATTTTTTCTCTTTTGATTCCCGCTTTGCCCATACGATAAAACCTTTCCTTTTCAATCCGGGAAAGATCACCGAAGCTTTTATTTCTGGAAAAAGGGTCTTCTATGCAAATCCTATCAGATGGTATTTAGTGATCAGTATTTTTCATTTCTTCTTCTTTTCAAAAATGTTTGAACCAACTGTGGATGATAAAAAACAAAGAAGTTTCATGTCTTCTAGCTCAGATACCTTGTCTATAGCAGAGTTTGATAGTCTCTACAGGATGCCAGATAGTTTGACATCTGGATGGCCCGTTTCAGGACAGCAAATTTCAATGATTAGTTCTTTAAACTCTACTACCAACTTGTCAGTGGATGAAATAAGTGACTCACTTAAATTTGATAGATTTCCGTGGTACCAGAGGTACCCAGCGCAACAAATTATAAGAATCAATCAGGAAACAACGGCGACTTTGAATGACTACATTTTAAGGCAAATCCCAATAATCATCTTCTTTATTCTTCCTGTTTATGCCTTCTTATTGAAGCTCCTTTTTTGGAGAAAAGGTCTATACATTAAGCACTTAATTCATTCAATACACATTCACTCCTTCGTATTCTTTTTACTCAGCTGGGTGTGGATATTTTCACTTTTAATACCAGATTTCAAGCCGATTGGATTATCAGTCAGCATGTTATTAATTATTACCTACATTCTATTTAGCTTCAAAAAAGTTTATAAAATTAAAAAGAGATGGGCTTTACTTAGAATGATGATAATTGGTTTTTTGTACATGTTCGCACTAAGCATCTGCATTGTTTTTGGAGTAGTTATTTCTCTCGCGTTGCTTTAGTGGTTGATGTCTAAAAATGTGAATTATTTCACTCTCTTACCATGCTTAATTACCATATCGACATCCTGCAATAAGTCAATATATCGTAGTACATCTCCATCAACCGCTATAATATCAGCATACTTGCCTTCACTTATGGTTCCATAATCTTTATCTACTCCCATAATCACAGAAGGCCAATAAGTAGCCGCTTTGATGGTGTACATTGGATCAAAATCAAATTCATTTACCCAAACATCCAATTCATTCCAAGTTGACTGGCTATGGAATTTCATAGGTATTCCACTGTCTGTTCCAACCAAGAGTACCACACCTGCATCTCTCAATTGATTTATTTTTGTCTCTAAAGTTGGTTTTCGAGTAGGTGTGATTTGGAAGTATGGAAGTCTACCAGGGTATTTTATAGAGTTCTTAATATCAGCAATCACAGAATCAGGCAAGCCTAAATGCCATGAATCATTATCCAACTTCTCAGGATTATCTCTTACATATTCATAGTTATAGAGTCCTTCTACTGTTGGAGTCCAAAACAATGGACCTTTATTCATTTGGGCAGTTCTTTCTTTGATCATCTCCATTACATCATCTGGATACGCTGGTGCTGATGAAAGTCCTGTATGCTCAAAGCAATCGACTCCTGCAATTAAACCTCTTCTGATTTCCTCTGGTCTATGACCATGAGCGACAACAGTCAAATTATGTTTATGAGCCTCATCTACAACTGCTTTCATCTCCTCCATTGTCATTTGATCTTGATCAATCAACTTAATGCAGTTTACTCCAGCATTGGCTAATGTTCTGACTTTCTCTCTTGCATCCTTCTCACCGTTCACGCCCCATCTGAAATCTTCTGTGCCTGGGTAAGGTTTTTTCTGAATGAACGGGCCAGACATGTACATAGTAGGCCCTGGGATTTCACCATTATTTATTCTATCCCTTACATTAATACTTGCTTCAAGAGGAGCTCCCAAATCTCTAGCACTTGTCACTCCTGCCATTAATAGTTGATGAGCTGAGGCTGGCATAATCACCTTTTCAAATAATGGTGGATATGTTTTGTCCCAATAATTGTAATCACTATGTCCATTGATCATCAGATGGACATGCATGTCCCAAAGTCCTGGGAGGACAGACATCCCTTCCGTTGAAATTATTTCTGTGCCTTGCGGAATATCAAAAGTCCCTACTTGGCCAATAGATACTATCCGCTCATTTTCAATGAGAATGATACTGTTTCTAATTGGATCACCACCAAAACCATCAATAAGTGTTCCTCCTACTAATGCCTTTTTTTGAGCGTAGATGAAGTTAATGGAGATAAGAAAGCAGAGAGATAGTGCTATTTTTTTCATAAGGATAGGTATTATCCTTACAATTTAACTAATCCAAGTATGATCCGAAAGCACTTACGATTTTCTTCACTTCTTCTTTGCCTATCGTAGTAGAGATGAAAAGTGATTCGAATTGAGATGGAGCAAGGTAAACACCTTGATTAAGCATGGACCTGAAATATCTTCCAAACTCCTCCGTATCACAACTCTTAGCAGTATCAAAATCAGTCACTTTTTGATCCGTAAAGAATAAGCTAAACATGCTTCCAATTTGGTTCATGGTATAATTCAGCTTTTTCTTTTTTAGCACCTTCTTATAGCCATCTACAATACTTATAGTAGTCTTTTCTAACTGCGTATAAATTTCAGGATGTTCGTTTAAATGATTCAATTGAGCGTATCCGGCTGCCATAGCAACTGGGTTCCCAGAAAGTGTTCCTGCCTGATACACAGGTCCTGAAGGTGATACAAAGTCCATGATATCTGCTCTCCCTCCATATGCTCCCACTGGCATACCTCCTCCTATTATTTTACCTAGTGTGGTCAAATCTGGTATTACATTGAAGAGTTCTTGCGCACCTCCTCTGGCTAGCCTAAAGCCAGTCATTACTTCATCAAAAATGAGAAGAATGCCTTCTCGATCACAGAGTGCTCTTAAGCCTTCTAAGTAGCCTTCTTTAGGAAGTGTGCAACCCATATTTCCAGCGACTGGCTCAATGATAATAGCAGCAATTTCATTCTTATTATTTGAGACTACTTCCTCTACTTTTTCTAGGTCGTTGAATGGTGCTGTCAAAGTATCTTTAGCTGTTCCTTTCGTCACTCCTGGACTATCAGGTGTGCCAAGTGTCATAACGCCACTACCCGCTGCAATCAGAAATGAATCACCATGTCCGTGATAACAGCCTTCAAATTTCAAAATCTTGTCTCGCTTAGTAAAGCCTCGAGCCAATCGGACAGCTGACATGGTTGCTTCTGTACCAGAATTGACCATTCTCACTTTCTCAATGGAGGGTACCATTTCGCATATCAACTCGGCTACTTCTACTTCCATTCTACATGGTGCCCCAAATGATGGTGAATCAATCACTGCTTTTATGATTGCTTCTTCCACCATGCCATTGGCATGACCCAAAATCATTGGACCCCAGCTGTTAATTAAATCTATGTAGTCATTTCCGTCTTCATCATAAAGGTAAGCACCCTCTGCTCGAGCAAAAAAAATAGGGTCGCCCCCAACAGATTTAAATGCTCTTACAGGAGAGTTAACCCCACCCGGAATGTAATCTTTCGCTCTCTCAAAAAGTTCTTTGCTCGTATTAATCTTCATCCTCTAAAACTGAATCTGTTTGACTATTTTTATTTACTAATTGAAGGTTTTCTAGTTGAATGATTGGGACGATTTGATTGTCATTAAATCCGCCGTATTTTATTCCTTCCATAATGATTCCTTTGGAAAAGTCACCATTAATTAACCCTCTCTGAAAATATTTGCCATTCTCTTTCATCAATATTCCTAGCTGCATTATTAGTTCATAACCCGTCAGGTGATACTCGTTTGGCTTATCTCCTACCTCATTAACAAATTTTCGTTCAATACGTTTGTAATCAAATTGAGATTTATCAAAAAAAGATGTGCTGATCATTGACGCTTCGATTCTCTCCATCTGATCATATGAAAGTAAGTTGAAATTAAGCCAGCTATCATATCCAATCAGACCAATAGTATCACTTCTTACTTCCACCAAGCTGATAAGGTTATTAGCTAATAAATTACTGGTGGTAGCAGCGAAAATATGACCAATACTGTCTCTTTCTACCTTAAACTTCAGCTCGTAATATTCCAGTTTATCTTCTCCTTTATTATTTTTAAGAACTCTCCCTGTTTTTTCGTCTCTCAATACTCTGTTTCGAACATATCTACCTGGTAATTGGGCGATGGAGTCTATCTCATTTTTACCATATAATGTATCTAGTCTAAATTCGACCTGTTCTGTAAAATCACGTTGTACTTCAAGAGCCCCTTCACGAGTCAGTCGCTCAAAGCGCACAACGAAGAAACTGTCGCGTTCTATAGAATTTTTATATGCAGCCGCGACTAAACTATCCCTCTCCGATTCAAAAAATATAAATGCCTTTCTATTTTTAGTAAACTGTGATGTAGCATATTCTCCTGCTATCCTACCTTGCGTTTCATATGAGGGTTTGAAGAGGTATGAATACGGATTACTTCCAATAAGACTGCTATTAGATGAAAGAGGATTGATCATAGTGATCTCATTTGCAGCAGAGAAATCAGAGACTAATTCATTTGGCTCTGGATATAATGGACCAATAATGACATCTGCCAATTTAAGAGATTCATTTTTCAGAATAACCTTTGTTTTGGCTCCACTTTTCTGAGTGTCAAAAGGAAATAACTCAAGTGAAATATTCTTTCTTTTTAAATCTCTTTGAGCCAACTCCATTCCTTGATACAAATCCAAAATAATGGCATTTCTGAGTACCGTTTGTGGCTGGTCTAAAGACTCAAACATGAATGGAAGAACCACCCCTACTGCATAAGTATCTTTCTTAATTAATGGTAGATCAAGACTATTCCCTTTTAATGGGAATCCAAACTTTTCAGAAAGCTCAATCAACAAAAGATGATCTCTCTGCTCGTAAGGTTGTTTTGAGATTGCTTTTGCCAAATAACTTGCTATTTTTTTATTATTTGGATTGAGTGCATAAGCTGAGTCTAGGGCTGATGCAGATAGCTCTTTAAAATGAAAATCTATTAATGATGCACCTATTGGTTCAGGTAACTTCTCAGCATATTTGAATGCTTCATAATACTTCTTTTGTGATAAGAAAGCCTTTGATAACCAGTAGTCAACTTCTGAATTTTGTTCCCAATTCGGTTCCTTTATTTGAATTTGCTTCCACATATCAGTGGCTTGCTTCACCTCTCCTAGCTCGTAGGCAGAAAGTGCGAAATAGAAAGAGGAGTATGCACCAAAAAATTCATCATCACTTAAACTCTGAAACGCTGATTTTGATGCTCCATAATTTTCAAGAGAAAACTGGCGCTTGGCTTCTAAGTATTCTGCTTGCCTTGATTGAGCATAAACAGATATAGCTGTTATAAAACAGAATATAAATATAAATTGACGCACTCGTTAATATTTTAATTCAAAAGTAACAGAATCATTCCCATTCGATGGTTGCAGGTGGCTTTGAGCTGATATCATAAACTACTCTATTCACTCCCTTCACATGATTGATAATCTTATTAGAAATATTGCCTAAAAAGTCGTAAGGTAAATGAACCCAATCAGCTGTCATTCCATCCAAACTAGCAACGGCTCTAAGTGCAACTACATTTTCATATGTTCGCTCATCACCCATTACTCCTACAGATTGTACAGGCAAAAGCATTACACCCGCTTGCCAAACGTCATCATAGAGTCCCTCCTCTTTCAATCCATTTATAAAAATAGCATCTACTTCTTGAAGAATTCTTACTTTCTCAGCGGTAACATCACTCAAAATACGAATACCTAAACCTGGGCCTGGGAAAGGATGCCTTCCTAGAATAAACTCAGGAATCTCCAATGTACGTCCCACATTTCTTACTTCATCCTTAAACAAGGTATTCAAAGGTTCCACCACTTTCAGATTCATCTTAGCTGGAAGACCTCCAACGTTATGATGAGATTTAATCATAACGGATGGACCATTGACGGAGACAGACTCGATTACATCTGGGTAAATAGTACCCTGACCAAGCCATTTTACATCCTGTATCTTTTTGGCCTCTTTATCAAACACTTCGATGAACACTCGACCTATGATTTTCCTTTTTCCTTCAGGATCAGACTCGCCTTTTAGCTCATCATAAAATCGATCTTTCGAATCAACTCCTTTCACATTGAGGCCCAACCCCTCGTATGACTTCAACACATCCTCAAATTCATTTTTTCTCAGAAGTCCATTATCTACGAAAATGCAATACAAATTTTTTCCTATCGCTTGGTGAATAAGCATTGCAGCAACAGACGAATCAACTCCTCCTGAAAGGCCTAGCACTACTTTATCATTTCCAAGTTGTTCTTTTAATCGAGCTACTGTCTCTTCCACAAAAATATCTGGCGTCCAGTCCTGAGCGGCACCACAGATATGTACTACAAAGTTTCGCAATACTGTCTTTCCCTGAATAGAATGTGTCACCTCTGGGTGAAACTGAATGCCGTAAACATCTTTCCCATCCAATTTGAATCCAGCCACAGGAATGGATTCTGTCTTGGAAATTAATTTGAAACCATCTGGTAATTGTGTGATAGTGTCTGCATGCGACATCCATACTTGTGACCCTACTTCGACTTCTTTTAGTAAATCAAAGTGAGTATCTACTTGAGCAAGTTTTGCACGTCCATACTCTCGGTGATCAGATTTAGAAACAGTACCGCCATTCTTATGCACTAGCAATTGAGCTCCATAGCAAATGCCGAGAATTGGCAAATCTCCAAAAGCGCTCAAATCTATATCCGGAGAACCTTCATCTAACACGGAACATGGACCCCCAGAAAGAATAACTCCTTTTATATCTTCTGTGATCTCAAATTTATTGAATGGAAGTATTTCACAATAGACATTTAGTTCGCGCACTCTTCGTGCAATCAACTGTGTATATTGTGAACCAAAATCAAGGATGAGAATTTTGTCTTGCATGGGGGCAAAATTACCTGAATAATTTGGTGATTATTGACTGAAATGAAATGCATTTTTGGTTGATTCAAAACGTTTTCTAATTTCAATGACTTTCAATTAAACCAAATAAACTTGATTTATCAATTAACTGAACTTTTCACATGAAATTAATTCTGAAATAATATTGGTTTGATACCTTCACGTTTAAGAATCAGAAGCAAATGAAAAAAGTCTTTTATATCCTTTCAATAGTGGCATCTATTTCAGTCCATGCACAAGAGAAACCAAAGTTAGTTGTGGGGATTGTGGTAGATCAGATGCGACAAGATTACATTTCAAGATATTATAATGACTTTGAGGATGGTGGTTTTAAGCGATTGATAGATAATGGCTTCTTCTTCAAAAATGCGCATTACAATTACATGCCTACGAAAACTGGACCTGGGCATGCATCCATTTTCACAGGAACAACCCCTTCCAGACATGGTATAATTGGAAACGATTGGTACATCCCTTCGCTAGATAAAAAATTCAATTGCGTGGAAGATTCGATACCCTCTGTTGTAGGTGGTGTTTCTAATGGGAATGTATCTCCAAGAAACCTGCAAAGCACAACTATTACAGATGAGCTAAAATTGTTCTACAACTTCAATTCCAAAGTAATAGGTATCTCTTTGAAAGACAGAGGAGCAGTTTTACCCGCAGGACACAATCCTGATGGAGCATATTGGTATGACCTAAAAAGCGGGAAAATGATTACGAGCACTTACTACATGGAGTCTCTGCCAAAATGGGTTGAAGACTACAACAGTCAAGAACGACCTAAATACTTCTTAAGCCAAAAGTGGGACTTACTCAAAGACGAATCATTATACAATGAAAGTATTGAAGATGATAATCCGTATGAGACTGAACTTAGAAAAGGTCTAGGAGTAGCTTTTCCTCATGATCTGCCAAAATACAAGGATGACCTTTCTTTATTAAAGTACACACCATTCACAAATACAATGATAAAGGAGATGGCGATGAAAGCTGTGAAATCCGAACAAATGGGATTGGATTCAATACCTGATTTTCTCACAGTCAGCTTCTCAGCAACAGATGATATCGGTCATAAATTTGGTCCAAGGTCTGTTGAGATTCAAGATACGTATTTGAGACTGGATAGAGAATTAAAAGAACTTCTAGAATTTCTCGACAAGGAAGTAGGTAAAGATGAATATCTGATTTTTTTATCTGCAGATCATGGAGCAACGGATGTGCCGGCCTATATGGAAAAAATGAAAATGCCCTCTGGATATCATAATAATAAATATTTAAAGTCCATTTTGGAAGAAGGGTTAGAGGAAATTTTTGCTACCGATGATTTAGTCAGTTATGTCATAAATGAGCAGATATATTTAAACCATTCAACCATTCATAAGAAGAAACTAAATCTTGCAGAAGTCAAAAAGGAAACTATTAAAATTCTGTTAGCAGAGAGTTATATCGTGGAGGCTTTTGATGCAGAACTTGTAGCCAAGCGCATGTTTACTGATCCGATGCTTGTTCGATTGCAAAATGGATATGAAAGAAAAAGAAGTGGTGACATTTTGTACATTTTGACACCAAGTGACCTGAACGACTCATATGGAAGAGGTGGAACTGATCACCGAACACCCTATACATACGACACCCATGTTCCTATTGTGTTTTATGGAAAAGGGATCCCAAATGGCAGTTCTATAAGAAAGGTTTCTATCACGGATATTGCTCCCTCTCTAAGCATGCTACTTAAGATTTCCTTACCTAATTCTGCTACAGGAGTTCCTTTGATAGAGTTGTTTGATTAAACTTATTTTATTTATACCGTATAACTAACTCATGCGAAAAGTTTTACTAGTTCTATTTTTTGCTTTCAGCATTATTGCTTTCGGCCAACCAGTAAAAATTGGCAAGCTTAAATACGATGGTGGTGGAGACTGGTATGCGAATAAAACTGCACTTCCCAATTTGATTGAATTTTGCAATAAGCAAATCAATACCAAACTTGCAGCAAAAGAAGATGTGGTAGAGGTAGGAACACCCGATCTATTTCTTTATCCCTATATCTATATGACGGGCCATGGCAATGTAGTATTCAAGCAAAATCAAGCAGATAACCTAAGAAGGTATTTGATTTCAGGAGGATTTCTTCACATTGACGACAATTTCGGATTGGATCAATTTGTAAGAATAGAGATGAAAAAAGTATTTCCCGAACTAGATTTTGTAGAAATTCCATTTGACCATCCCATCTATCATCAGCGATTCGAATTTAATAAAGGACTCCCAAAAATTCACGAACACAGTGGGCAAGCTCCTCAAGGCTTTGGCATCCTCTATGAAGGACGTTTAGTTTGCTTCTATAGCTATGAATCTGATCTTGGAAACGGCTGGGAGGATAGTTCAGTGTACAATGATCCTGAAGAACTAAGATTGGAAGCCTTGAAAATGGGAGCTAACATTATCTCCTACGTTTTCACTTCTGCAGATTAGGCTTTAGTCTAAATCAATTTTGAAACCTGAAAACCAAAACTGCAAAAATGGCTAATGGCCAAAGGTTTTCACCTATGACCAAAAGCACCTACCTGAAAAACTAACCTAATTGGGTATCACTTTCTTTTACCTTTTGGCTCTATGGTTTTTGTGAATGTTTCACCATTCAACGTGATCGTTACCTCATTATCACAATCCCCATTACCAAAGTCAATTACTGCTACATCTTCTCCATGTGTTATTTGTTTGATACCTGACACTGGAATAAATACTCTCTGCGCTCTACATGCTCTTTTATACACTAGTGTCTCCAAGATCTCAACTTCATATCGGATGCCTTCTCTAGTAGAACCAAGAGCGGATCCATTTACATGAAATTCATCATTGAGCGGATTATCTGCTCTCATCCATTCTTTGGTATGGTCTGCATCTCTTGTGGCTGCAGTACCGTCTTCGAAAGTGAGTTTACCTCCTGCTAACGTGATATTGAAAGTTGGATTATCCTCTAAACTCTCTGCTATATTGGTCCATGTTCTGGTTCCCTCAACTTGCACTCCGTCAATGAAAAAGTTTTCAAGAGTTACTGTTCTGGAAGCTCCAGGCATCAATTTTCTTTCACTGTAAACGATTATGATTTTTCCACTAAGTACTCTTCCTCCTCTTATCGTACATTCATCACCGTAATCAATAGTCACCGTTTTATTTTCTTGATCGTGATCTACTGCCGCACAATTTAGTATAGTGTCTCTTTCTACCCTGCCACCTTGGTCCAATGAAGCCAAGCCTGCCTCTGAGATCATCTCTACGTCTTCATAATTAGATTCTAGTGCTGCTTCAGCATCCGTATCTAGTTGCTCTAACAATGCATCTGAAATACCTGTATCTTCACTGTCTTCACTACACGAACTGAAAAGAAACAGACTAACAAATGCTGGAATAAATAATAACTTTTTCATAATAATTTTAATTTTCTGGTTTTCAAAATTGATTTCGGCTCTTTGACTGGAGCTGATGAAAAAGGTTTAATCAAGCAATAAGTTTTTTTTATAAGATTGATTCTATAACGATCCAATTATTCTATAAAAAGGATAATAATTCACTTAATTGATGTTTTTAGGTCTACATTTAGTGACATGGACTAATAGTTGATTTTTTGATTTCGTATACTTGTATTGATTAAAATCCACCAATTATGAGGGTATATTTTGGAATTATTTTTCTGTTAGTCGTCAAATTTGGTTTTGGTCAAGGTTGTAGTGATGCTGGTTTTTGCACCATGGGAGCTATGAAGCCAGATCAGAATTATAGCAAAAGAATTGCCATCAAGCTTCGATCACTTGAAGTAAACTACTACAGAGGAACAACCACTCTCACACCTATTGTGACAGTTGCTACCATTGATTTTAATTTAGCTGTGACTGACAAAAGTTCTCTTCAAATAAAGGTACCCTATCAAAGTATAAAAGGAAATCTTGGTGAAAATAGTGGGCTAAGCGATATCGTCTTAAGCTTCACAAAAAACTTAAAAATCACTAGTAATTGGAGCTGGAATGGAACTTTAGGAACTAAAATACCAACCAATAACTCTAACGCTACTGTAAACAATGAGTTTACAGATGGTCAGGACGTTCCTTTACATATGTACTATCAAACAAGTCTTGGTTCTTTTGATGCTATTGCTGGAATCTCTGCCATCAACAGTAAGTGGCTTTTTGCAACTGGTATACAGGTGGCATTAAATCAAAATGGAAATAAATTTGACTGGAATGATTTTCCAGGATATCCAGATGAAGAATATATCAAAAAGTATAATGAAGGCCATGACTTAAGAAGAGGAATAGATATCATGCTTCGAGCCGAAAGAAATTGGCGATTCACGAATTTCAATTTCTCGTTAGGGCTTCTTCCTATATATAGAATCACCAAAGATGAAATCGCTGATAAAAATACAGGCGAACGATTAAACCCTGATGGAACTACTGGTCTAGCTTTGTCAGTACTTGGAAGTTTTGGATATCATTTTGATGTAAATAATAGTATTAAAATAATTCAAGGAATTAAATTAACAGACCGAGAGTTCAATCCAGACGGTCTCACACGAAATGAAGTATTTAGTGTAAGCTATATCTACAAATTCTAATCGAATGAGAAAAACGCTCTTTACACTTCTCTTTTTAACATCAATTTTTGCCAATGCACAAGGGGCGGATCTTAAGCAAGCGGAAACGTTGAAAGCAAATGGCAATTTTGAGGATGCCTATAGCTATTTCAAAAAAGCTGCTGATGTATTTCACTCAAAAAATCAAGCGCAGGAATATGCAAATGCTCACCTAGAAATGATTGATTGTCAGTTGCAAAAAGGCGATCCATTTCATGCAAAAAGTCTTTCTGACAATACCATAGAATTCATAGAGAATGAAATACCGAATCAATCAGAGCTTATGGCAAAAGGATTAACTTTTTTAGGTCTTAGCTATTTAAACCTCGGCAGAAATGATGAAGCATTGAAGCAGTTCTTAAAAGCTGAAGCACTGCTAAAGGAGGAAAACCTATTAATGGCTAATTGCTATAATGCACTTGGCTTAGTTTATGGCAACCTGAAAAATAATACGTTAGCAGCACAGTATCATGAAAAATCGCTTGCCATAAAGAGAAAGTTGCTAGGAAGACAAGATGTAGAAGTTGCCAATTCATTTAATAACCTTGGGCTACTTTTCACAGTAGAAGATCCACTACAAGCTCTCATCTATTTCAATAGAGCAAAGCAAATTTATGAGACAAAATTGGGCAACAGCGACCCACGAACGATTCGTACCATTTCTAATATGGCTTTGGCCAATTTAGAGCAAGACAACTATGAAGAAGCGCTACAACTCTTCGACGATATTAATGCCATTTACCAAAAAATTTACCCTAACAAACATATTTCCAAAGCATACATTTTATCCAGTATTGGGAGGGTTTATTTAAAAAAAGGCACCTATGATCAAGCCATCAATTATCAAAATCAAGCACTCCAAATGTACATCTCCTTGCTTGGAGAGAAGCATCCCGATATTGCTAATAGCTATTTCTTACTAGGCGAAATTTATAAAGGGAAAACAGAGTTTAAACAAGCTGTGGAATTTTATCAGCATGCCATTTATGCTAATCTACCATCTCAAGCATCTTCTGATTTGTACGACCTACCTGATTTATCAAACTACTTGAATGCCGATATTCTATTGAGAAGCTTGCAAGCAAAGGCGATAGCATTAGAGGCACTTCACTTCGAGAAAACGTTGAATGTTCGTGACCTGACTGGTGCAATTGATGCCTACAAATTATGTGATGATTTGATTACCATCATAAGAAGACAAAGACTGAATGAACAAGACAAAATACGGCTAGGAGAACTTGCCAAGGATGTATATGAGAAAGGCATTCAACTTTCTATCATTATGAGTGAGCAAAGTTTTAGAAAAAAAGATTACCTAAGAACGGCATTTGAATTCTGTGAGCGAAGTAAGTCTTCCGTTCTATTAGAAGCCATTACAGAATCGAAAGCAAAAAGTTTTTCTGGGATACCAAATGAATTATTGGTCCTAGAAGACAGTCTCAAAGATGAAATTGCCTTCATAGCTCAGCAACTTGCTCAGGTAGAAAACGCAGAAGACCAACAATTAAAAAATCTTCTTTTCAGCTATCAAAATGAGTATCGCACATTCATAGCTAATCTAGAAGAAAACTATCCTAACTACTTTAATCTGAAGTATAGCCAAACATCCGCAACGCTTGAAGAAATCCAAGATGAGTTAAATGAAAATGCTACCCTTCTTTCTTATTTTATTGGAAAAGAGGAACTCTTCATTTTTATGATCACGAAAAAGAAAATAGAAGCTATAAGGAAACCAGTTGATGAGAGTCTCTCCAAGCAGACATTGGGTTTTAGAAATGCCATCAAATACAACATCAAATCAGCTTATATCAATACCGCAAAAGATCTTTATTCTCAGCTAATTCCAGCTCTACCAAAATACGTCAGTGAATTGGTGATCTTACCAGATGGTGCCTTAGGAACAATCCCTTTTGAGGGTTTGGTAAATGCTAAAGATGAAAGTGTAGAATATGCATCTCTAGCATATTTACTTAAAGAGTATCATATTTCTTATGATTATTCTGCTACTCTTTTTACGCAGCGAGCAGCAAATGACGATCGTATCAATCCTGAGATATTACTAATTGCACCAGTTAGCTTTGAGAATAATGAAGTGAAAATGTCTAACCTTCCTGACTCAAAAACTGAGATTGATGAAATACGCTATCTATTTATGGGTAGCAATTGCGAAGCAACTATTCAGACAGGAAGCGAAGCAAGTGAGTCTAACTTCAAAAAAGAAGATTTAGGAAAGTATCGTTTCGTTCACTTTGCTACACATGGACAAGTCAATGAATCAGAACCTGCATTGTCCAGAATTTTTTTAAGTCCAGACAAAGAAGAAGATGGCAGCTTATATACTGGTGAGATTTATAATCTGAAAATCAATGCTGATTTAGTCACTCTTTCAGCATGTGAAACAGGCTTAGGAAAAGTAGCGAAAGGTGAAGGCATTGTTGGGCTAAGCAGAGCGTTACAATATGCGGGAGCTAACAATATCATTGTTTCGCTTTGGCAGGTTGCAGATGCCTCCACTTCTCAAATGATGATCGAATTTTATAATTACAACTTGAATAATGATCACCATGGATACAACACGGCCCTCAGAGAGGCAAAACTTTCGTTATTAAATTCCGATCAATACAATAGACCATATTATTGGGCACCTTTTATTTTAGTTGGGATGTGATATGCTACCACGAAAAACTACACTTCTACTTGTTGTTTTATTTATTTGCATCATTGTTTTTGATGCTCTGCAGCATAAATTTTACATAGAAAGATTCAACCTATGTCCATCTAATATTTCGTTTACCAATCTTCTTAAAAATCACTTGATTAGATGGATGATTTGGGGCACATTAGCTATTCCATTTTCCATTGTGATCTGGAAAAAATTTCTCGCACAGCATGATCAAATATCAAACATAGTTTGGTTTGCGGTATTTGGCTTTGTAATTCTCTGCTCTGTACTGGCAATAGTCTTAATCACAATTCAAAGTATGATTGAACTAGGAACACCATTCAATTCGTCAGAATTTAATCATGTATTTATATTCTTTGTTTATCAAAAAGGACTTGCCTTTGCTTTTACATTTTTTGCTTTAATGCTTATTCTATTCAATCAGTCAAAAGGTCTGAAAATAGTAGCTCAAACTGTCACTATTGAGCATCTTGAGAAAAGTAGTAGTGTCTTAAAAGAAGCACTAAAATCGACTCTGGAAACAGAGCCACATCTGGATGTGAAAACGGGATATAAAATGAAACCTATCCCTCTGAGCGAGATCAAGTGGATTCAATCAGATGACTATTGTGTGAAAATTCACACCACCGAAAAATCATTTACACTTAGACAAAGCTTAAAAGAACTTGAGAGAAAACTAGCCCACCATCAATTTATAAGAATCCATCGAGGAGCTTTGCTTAATCTCAAGTATTTAGATCAAATAAATTTTGAAGCCTCCACACTTAGGCTAAGCGATCAAACCAACCTCCCTTTATCAAAGTCCGGTATTCAAGTATTGAAAAAGCATCTCCAGGAAACATCCATTTAATTCCCTGCAATTTCGGGATTGTTTACTGCAAGAGTTAATGGTGTTTGAAATTGAAACCGTTTGTTTACCAAAACAATCGATGAATTATGAAACAATCAATTTTACTCATTCTGCTTATCACATTCTGCTTCATGGCTAAAAGCCAAACATATGATTATGAAGCATCTGTTGAAAATCCTTATGGCGCTGTTAATCCCATGGCTCCTAAAGAAACCGCTGACTTTGCTTCCATGATAGGAAAATGTAATTGTAAGTCTATTGCTAGAATAGATCAGAATACTTGGGCTGACACTGTTCAAATGACTTGGTCATTTAAATACATTATGAACGGTATGGGAGTGCAGGATGAAACACTGAAAGCAGATGGTTCACATTCGGGAAGTATTAGACAATACAACTCTGACAGCAGCAGGTGGTATGTGCATTGGTATGGCTCAGCCACACCAACACCTAAACTTTCAACTTGGGAAGGGGGCAAAAAAGAAAATGGCGAGATTGTTCTCTATAAAGATTCGCCAGCACCCAACGGAACACCTGGATACTTTCGACTCACGTTTTTCAATATGACAAAAGAAGGATATCATTGGGTAGGTGAATGGACAAATAAGGAAGAGACATTTGTCTACCCAACTTGGAAAATTTTCTGTAAAAGATGAATTGGAATTCTTAAATATTTACAACTACCTCGAGATTCATTAGATCGTCAAAATATTATTGGCGATCTTCCTTTTACTAATTACCTATCGATGAATATGAAGAGGATACAAATCGGTGACATGGTAGAGAGTGATTATGGTAAAGGTATTGTTTTGGCTGTAACGGATGAGTGGATTATCCATAACAACAGTAAAAATGGTACTGATGCTGAATTTGCAATTCTAAAATCGGATGATCACCTGCAATTGATTTCAGAAATAAAACTACAATCACTCGAAGCTTGATATGATTTACTCAGCTAATAGCTGATCAACAATATCATTAAAGCGCTTGTCAAACGCTTGATAATAACTGCCTGTAGCAGGGCCATTAAAATAGCTATGTACATACCGAGCATAGCCTTGCTTATCCACTATAACCAGCGTAGGAAATGCCTCTATTTTCTCCATGAACGGAAATGGCATTGCGGCACTTGTCTTACTCAATCTTCCTCCTAGCACTAAATCGTAAGGTATATTATTCATTTCACGATAATCGTTGAGTCTTTTTCGACCATACTCTTGTGAATAATTAGCCTCAAATGATGATGCTAGAATTCCAATATTTCTATCCTTATTTTTAGCATACCAATTCACTAAATACTTGGTCTCATCATGACTATTAGGACACCATGTGCCAAATAGTTGGATGATTAAAACCTTCCCCTCATATTTACTTGCATCAATGACATCTTTGCCACTTCCCGCAGACAATAGATCATAATAAGGTTTATGAACTCCTGGTTCTAGTTTTACGATCTCGAATGGATCTGGTAATTCTGCATTTGGATTGGCTTCTGCTATCCAATTTTCAGAGTAATTATTATCATAAATCATTTTGCCTTCCCATTTCTGACCTACTTTTTTTCCAAGTATCAAAAAGGCATGAACACCATCAAATGAAGACAATTTGATTGAATCACCATCTAGAATACCTTCAAAATACCTATAATCGCTAACTCTTGTTAAGATAGTTCCAGTAACTGCATTCCCATTCAAGCTAAACAATCCAACGGCATAAGTGGGTGCATTAGATTCTGGATCTAGCGTCATGCTCCACTTGCTTGCAAGCTTAGTTACCGATGGATTAGTACTGGTTTTTGAAAATCTAAACTGACCAAACCTTGCCGAAAATGGTAGTTTCACATCTCTATAATACTTAATATAACTACCAGTCATCCCCATTGCTGAAAAGCGTGCTTTGATTGCTACATCAAAAGGATCTAACGGTATAGTAATGCTGTCTCCCTTTACTGTGGCATTTTTTACAACCCTTCTCTCACTACCATTAATAAAAGTAATTTCAGGAATATCTCCATTGGGATATCCTATCTCAAAATTAAATGGAACTGAAACATCAGAATATTTAATCTCACCTCCCCATTTTCCTAGCTTCATCGTTTGTGCAGACAAAACTCCAGGCATCAGTAAAAGTGCAGTAAGCAAATTTTTCATGGGCATGAAGTTAAGCAGAGCATTCTATCTCTACAATTCATTATCTTTAATACTCAACTAAACCTAAATTAAATATGTCAAATCAATCAAAACCACCCATTTGGTATTGGGTAGTATCCGTTTTAGCGCTTGTTTGGAATTTGATGGGTGTATTTGCTTACCTAAGTCAAGCTTACGCATCTAATGATGTGCTTGAAGAAATTGCTAACGCAGCGAAAGAATTAGTAAATCCCACTCCGGCTTGGGTGACTGCTGCATTTGCAATAGCTGTATTTGGCGGAGCTATTGGTAGTGTATTACTGCTTCTCAGAAAGAGTCTTGCGGGAACAATGTTCATAGTTTCTCTACTAGGCGTGATTGTTCAAAATTCATACTATGCCTTCTTAAGTGATCAAGATATGGATGCTGGCCCTGGTGGGTTTGTAATGGTCATTATGGTCATTGCTTTTGCCGTTGGTCTCGTTCTCTTTTCTAAAAAAGCGAAATCAAGTGGCTGGATAAACTAAATGCTTCCCATTTATTAAGTCATCTTGAAGTTAATAGTGCACTTCAGGATGACTTCATTCTACTTTTCTTTTCGCATCTTTGCTTCACATGACATTTAATGACTTCAATCTGGATGATCAGCTTTTAGAAGCGATCTCTCACATGGGCTTTACTGAAGCCACTCCTATTCAAGAACAAGCCATCCCTTCTATTCTTACAGGCAAAGATCTAATTGCTTGTGCTCAAACAGGCACAGGAAAAACGGCCGCTTTTGTTATACCTACCCTAAACTATCTAGCACAAAATCCGAGTGATGATGTAAAGGTTTTAGTGGTTGTTCCAACACGTGAGCTCGCAATACAAATAGATCAACAGTATGAAGGTTTTTCTTATTACCTACCAGTTCATTCCATAGCCATATATGGAGGTGGTGATGGTAGTGATTTTGCACAGCAAAAGAAGGCCTTGACGCAAGGAAGTAATGTGGTAGTTGCCACTCCAGGTAAACTCATTTCTCATCTGAATCTTGGATATGTAAAGTTTGATCAGGTCACACATCTCATCTTAGATGAAGCAGATAGAATGTTGGATATGAACTTCTATGATGACATAAAGAAGATCATTACCTACTTACCGAATTTGCAGCAAACTTCCATGTTTAGTGCTACCATGGCACCAAAAATTGAAAAACTTGCAAGCAGTATTTTAAAGGATCCAACTAAAATCACGTTAGAATTGGCTAAGCCTTCTGAAAAAATAAGTCAGGAAGTTTATAGGGTAGAAGAATCGTATAAAATTGAATTGATCAGCAAATTGATCAGTAGATATACCAACTTCGAAAGTATCTTAATATTTACCTCCACAAAAAAGAAAGTGGCAGATATTGTGAAGGGACTCAAAAAAGTGGATTTAGAGGCATCCGGCATTTCTTCTATGCTAGATCAAGACAGTAGAGAACGAATTCTTTTAAAATTCAGAGCGAAAAAAATTCGAATTCTAGTCGCAACGGATGTTTTAAGTAGAGGTATTGACATTAAAGATATCAATCTGGTTGTCAACTTTGACGTACCAAATGATGCTGCAGATTATGTCCATAGAATAGGTAGAACTGCTAGAGCTAAAACTTCGGGAGTAGCTATTACCCTTGTTAATAAAGATGATGGATATAAAATGAAGCGCATTGAGAAATTGATAGAGAGAGATTTGGAAAAAGTGGATTATCCAATGAAGAGAAGATAATAGTATGAAACAAGAACTGTTTCAGATTAGCCTTTTAGTAAGTGATTATGATGAAGCAATCGCTTTCTATACAGAAAAACTTCTATTCCACTTGCTAGAAGACACTCAACTCACTCACGAAAAACGCTGGGTAAGAATTGCTCCGAAGGGATCAGACACGTCATTGCTTTTAGCTAAGGCAGCTAATGATGAACAGCGAAAATACATTGGCAATCAAACTGGAGGGAGAGTCTTTTTATTTTTACATACAGATGATTTTGAAAGAGATTATCAAAACTTAAAAGATCAAGGGATAAAAATTATAAGAGATAGATCGGAAGAATCTTTTGGAAAAGTAGTGGTGTTTGCAGATTTATATGGAAATCTCTGGGACATGATAGAGCCAAGAGAAAAATGATACTTTTTCATCCAATTTTCTATCAAAAAAAACCCTTTGTTATTTAAGTTGACGAATAATTCCTTTTCTTTGAAGATTGATTTTTAGGATAATTTACTACGAGTTTTAAACTATACGTATGAGTTACACGATTCATGGAATACAGCATTTAGGAGTTGGGGTGCCAGAGCATGCAAAAGCGTGGAAGTGGTATCGCAAATTTTTCGGATTGAATGTTCCCTTTTTCAATGATGAAGCGGATGCTGAATTGATGACTATCTACACAGAGGGAGAAGTCATTTCAAAAAGAGCTGCAATGGTTCTAAACCTTAAAGGTGGCTGTGCGATGGAGATCGTTCGTCCTAGCACATTTAAGGCCACTCATGCTGAAGAGGAGCACCAGCTAGGAGATCTCGGTATATATATGGGCTGGGTAAAAAGTCCTGACGTACAAAAAGCGTATGATTTCTTTAAGAAAAACAAAGTAGAGCTAGTCAGTGAAATCACAAAAATGCCTAATGGGTGGGACACTTTCTATCTTAAAGATTTAAATGGATTGATTTATCAAATCATCCCTTGCGATAAGTTTTTCTCAAAAACAAAAGATGTGACTGGTGGGACAGCTGGGTGCACCACTGGAGTTTCTGATATGGATAAATCCATAGATTTCTATAAGATTCTTGGATATGATAAAATAGTCTATGACGAGTCTGGTGTTTTTGAGGATTGGAAAACCATAAATGGTGGTCAATCAAAACATAGAAGAGTACTATTAACACAAGAAAATCCATCAACAGGAGGATTTTCTCAGCTTATTGGAGATAGCTACATAGAGTTAGTCCAAGACCTTTCAGATAGAAACGCCTCAAAAATCTATGAAGACCGTAAATGGGGAGATATTGGTTTTGTTCACTTGGGTTTTGATGTGAGAAACATGCAGGCGATTGGTGAAAAACTAGAGACCATAGGTCATGGCTTTACATGTGATACCAAAGATGTGTTGAGCATGGGTGAAAGCACTAAAGTGCATTGTACTTATTGCGAAGACCCAGATGGCACATTGATTGAAATGATTGAAGTGTATAAAATTCCAATTCTGGAGAAACTTGGTTTATACTTAAACGTTGAAAAAACGGCTCATACAAAGCCTCTTCCAAAATTGATGCTGAAAGCATTGGGCTTCACGAAGGTGAAGGACTAATGTATTTTTATTTAGAAACTTAATGTGACTAATGTGTATCACACCGTTTCTTGATATAATCAGATGCTTCAGCCATTCCAAGTCGTTCTGCACTTGTAAGACAGACACATGCTCGTTCGCTATTCCCCTGCTCTAAGTAAGCCATCGCTGCATTGTACCAAACATTTTTATATCCTCTATCAATGGATAGATATCGTTCATAAAAACCTATGGCTTCTTCAAATTTTTTCTCATAGAAAAATGAATTTCCTATTAAATAAAAAGCTTCAATCCTCTCTGGGTTTAAACGCATAGCTTGTAAAAAATCTTGACGAGCTTGACTAAAAGCGCCTGTTCTCAAAAGAGATTTTCCTCTACTCAAATATCCAAAATCATCCTCCGGATTTGATTCGATGGCTTTTGTGTGATAGGCTACAGATGACGCATAATTTGATTGTTCATAAGCATTGGCACCCAACAAATTAAGCATAGGTGTGAACTTATCATCATCAAGCAAATAGCTTGGCACAATTGTACTCTCTTGCATTAGCACCAAATTGTACCACGCTAGATAATTATCCGGTTCTATCCCAATTGCTTTTTTTAAATCATCAACAGACCTGCTATTATCATTTATTCTAGAAAATAAGAGGGACCTATTCACAAAAAAATCAGCAATGGTATCGTACTGAAATGAAGTATTAAAGTCATTCATTGCCTTATTGAGGTAGCCCGATTTTTGATAAGCTAATCCACGAAATTGATAGACACGTCCAATCATTGATTCTAAAGTAGTGATATAAGTACCTTTTGTGCTAAATGGATCATTACCGTAATAAACTACTTTTGTTTCAGTTCCCTGATGATCAATAACATAAGTAAAATCTTTGATCGCTTGCTCTAAGCTAGCTGTATTGTAATAGATCAATCCTTTTTGGAAATAAGCTTCGATATTATTGGGATCTTTCTGAATAGCGGCCTCATAATCAGCCGCTGCTCGCAGATCTTTTCCTTCGGATTCATGAATCATTCCGCTTAGAAAATAGTCTTGAGAAGTAGGTTTTTTTTGTAGAGTTTGATTGATATAAAAACGCGCTGAATCAATCTCATTGTCTCTAAAACTATTACTTGCTTTATCGTAATAGTCTTGAGAAAAAGCAACGTTTAAGACTAAGGTAATGAAAAGTGAGAAAAAGAATTTCATATGACTATGATCTGGTCATTTTCAAACGAAATCTTATACAGTTAGTTATAAAACTCGCTGTATTTGCATTCCACTTTCTTTATTCAAGTGTTGAAACTTACCTCCACTATAGCTATAGAAGCTTACTGCCATTACCAAAAACAAACCAGTTCCTTCAGGAATTATTCTATTGTCAATGGAAACCATACCAGTCATGGGCTCTGTCGCCATTTTCATCAAGGGAAGCATGGAACTTTCATACGTGCCAAATTTTCCATGCAAGTCTTTATTCACTGGTTTATACCCTTGTTCGTTCTGATCGTACTGATAATCAGAGAGAGCAATTAGTCTTGCTGTAATTTTAAAATTGGTTGACTCTTTTGGGGCTTTGAATGTTTTTTCAGGAACAAATGCTGGAAAATGAAGAATGACCTGCCCTCTTTGAGATCCTGCTTTTACAAAATACTTTGCCCCAAAAATCTTTTCATACGGTGCATTAGAGTTAAACTCAAATCCATTGAGTAAATGACCATGCTTGCTAAGGAAAAGTGGACGAGTTCCTGTTTTACCTTCCTCCAATTTTGCTAGGTTCCTAAACTGAGCAGTCAACCTACCAGAAACATAGGTTTCGCAAATTTCTGACATACCAGAAGAAAGTGATTGGCGTAAAGTTTTCGCCATCATAGAGGCTACCCCAAACTCTTTTTGATTATTTCTAAGCTCTTTGTAAGAAGCTTTTGTTTTGATCTGCTTTGCAGTTGGACCACCTTTTTTTGCAATTATCGGATGGTTCACTCCTTTTAAACTATATCTTCTATATCCTTTCGGAACTTCAATATCGGTAAGGGTGATAGGTCCTTCTTTAATCATAGCTGGTTGAATTAAAATGTTGACAGGTTTCGCTTAGGGCTGATGAAATTACAAATTCAATTTGAAAGATCAAAATTTATTGATAGTAATCCTTCAAATTATATACTGCTATAGCCTGAAAATTACACAGTTATAATAATAATTCAATTTATTAACACTAAACGTATTCAAAGAAGATTTTTGCAACATATATTCCCTTTGACTAGCTTCACATTTAGATGACTCGGAAATTTATTCTCCTATTCTTTTTTCTCTTCAGTGGATTGCTTTTCACAGGATGTAGTAGATCTACAAAAGTGAGAGTAGTAAAACCTAAAAAACACTACTTCCCTTTCAATCAAGCTAAGCATAACAAAAGAAAGAGAACCAAAATCATAAAAATGAAATCATAATGAAGACTATTTTATATTCCATTTGTCTCGTCAGCTTCATTTTTTCATGTCAGCCGACTAAAACAAAAACGAGTCCTAAAGAATCTGAAATTGGTGCTATAGGTGAGTCTGCCATGATTTCTTCTGCACACCCATTGGCTACCAAGGTGGGTGTTGACATTTTAAAAAATGGAGGAAACGCATTTGATGCAGCTATTGGTGTGCAGTTTGCACTTGCTGTTGTTTTTCCACGAGCTGGAAATATTGGTGGAGGTGGATTTGCTATATACCGTAAAAATGATGGTGAAATAGGTTCGCTTGATTTTCGAGAAAAAGCGCCAAAAAACTCATCCAGAAACATGTACTTAGATGAGAATGGTGATGTAATTGATGGCTTAAGCACACTAGGTCACAAAGCTGCTGGAGTTCCAGGTTCTGTTGACGGTATGCTAAAGCTTCACGAGAAATTTGGGTCTAAACCAATTAGACAGATTATCCAACCAGCTATTGATTTAGCATTCTATGGCTTTAACATTACGCAAGATCAAGCAAATGAATTCAACAGAAAAAGAGATGATTTTATCAAGGTAAATGGGAAAGACTTTTTCTTGTTGAAAGATGACGATTGGAAAGAAGGTGATCTTGTGAAATTCACAGAACTAGCAAGCACTTTAACCCAGATTAGAGACAGGGGGAGAGAAGGGTTCTACGGTGGCATAGTAGCTGATCAGATAGTAAAAGAAATGCAGCAAGGCGGTGGTCTTATTTCTGAAGACGATCTCAAAAACTATAAAGCTAAATGGAGAGAACCACTTACAGGGAATTACCGAGGGCATAGGGTCATATCTATGCCTCCGCCCTCTAGTGGTGGAGTTGCATTACTTCAGCTGCTTCAAGGAGCAGAGAAGTTTGATATTTATAAAATGGGTCATAATACTGGTGAAACCATTCATATTTTAACAGAGCTGGAAAGAAGAGTTTATGCTGATAGAGCCACGCATCTTGGAGATCCTGATTATTATGAAGTCCCAGTAAAAATGCTTTTGGATAAGGCATACAATAACGATCGATTTTCTTCGATCAAAAAGAACAAAAAAACAGACTCTCAAGACATTAAAGAAGGTGAAGTAGAAATAATAGAGAGTGTTGAGACTACTCATTTTTCAGTCATTGATAAAGATGGAAATGCAGTTTCAATTACTACAACACTCAATTCCTTTTTTGGATGCAAGGTATATGTGGATGGAGCAGGTTTTTTCTTAAACAATGAAATGGATGATTTTAGCCCCAAACCTGGGGTGCCAAATCAGTTCGGTTTAGTTGGAGGAGAAGCTAACGCCATAGTTCCTGAAAAACGAATGTTGAGCAGCATGACTCCTACTATTGTGGAGAAAGATGGGAAAGTGAAAATGGTGATTGGTACTCCAGGTGGTGCGACCATTATCACTTCAGTATTTCAAACAATTATGAATGTGATAGATCATAACATGAGTATGCAAGATGCAGTGAATGCCACCAGAACCCATAGTCAATGGCTTCCTGATCGAATCCTAATTGAAGACAGGGAATTAAGCGATGCTGCTATCAAAAAGCTACAAGAACTTGGACACAAAATAGAATATAGAAAATCAATGGGTCGAATGGACTGTATTTTAGTGAGAGAAGATGGAACCTATGAAGGAGGGGCTGATTACACTAGAGGAGACAACTATGCTGAGGGGTATTAATTTTACAATTTATCAGCATTACGCTTTCTTAAAATCAAGACTGATTTTCATCTTCTTACGCTAGATACAATTGTCAGATGGTTCGAGTCAATAGTGTAATGCATACACATGACCGGCTTCACAATATTATTTCACTTTTCAATTTATCTATTGATAGTAAATAGAAAAGGACTAGTCGAAAGAGGTTTCTAAGAAGTTATCGATCTATTTGAGTGGCCTTTAAGTAAAAGAAAATTCTATCTTTGCATCCATGGAATTTCTCCCCGAAGATCTTCAGAAATATATAGAGGATCACTCCCAGCCTGAGTCAGATTTACTAAAACAAATTAATAGAGAAACGCACCTACATGTGCTTAAACCTAGAATGTTGTCAGGTCATCTTCAAGGAAGAGTTTTATCACTTCTTTCTCATATGATTAACCCTAAAAATATCCTGGAAATAGGTACTTATACTGGCTATGCCACGTTGTGTCTTGCTGAGGGATTAAAAAAGGATGGCGAACTAGTGACTCTTGATAAAAACGAGGAACTCTCCACAAGGACTAAGGCCTATTTTTCTAAATCCAAATACAGTGATAAAATAGTGATGAAGGTGGGAAATGCGATTGATGTTTTACCAACCCTATCCCAACCATGGGATTTGGTATTTATAGATGCAGACAAAGCCAACTATAGCGCATATTATGATTTAGTCATTGATCAGATGCCTTCAGGTTCATTTATTATTGCTGATAATGTACTTTGGAGTGGGAAAGTAACTGACAAAGACAAAAATGACAAAGACACTGAGGCTATCAGAAAATTCAATAAAAAGGTCCATGAGGATGATAGGGTACAAAACGTTCTTTTTCCAATCAGAGACGGTCTGATGATTCTTAGAAAAGTATGAGATTGAATTATTTAAGACAGGTTTTTTTTATTTTTATCTTAATCACTAATGGTATTTTCGGTGAAGTCATTTCTCAAGAAGTACCAAAAGAAATGAAAATTGGCAATCTTAAATTGTCAATTACTGAGCACACTAGAAAACAAATCCAAAAGGATGTAGATAGATTAACTAGAAGTGAAACCTATTACAACATATTGGTTGATCGGATGAACCTATACTTCCCTATCATCGAACGAGAATTTGATGAGGCAGGAATTCCTCAAGAAATCAAATTTTTAGCTATTCAAGAAAGTGCTTTAATCTCTGACGCTGTATCTATCGCCAATGCTGTAGGCTTTTGGCAGTTTAAGGATTTTACGGCGCGAGAAGTTGGATTGCGTGTTGATAGAAAAGTAGATGAACGATTAAATATCACCTCTGCTTCCAGGGGTTCTGCTAAGTATCTTAATAGCCACAATTTTTTCTTTGACAACTGGGTGTATTCCATCATGGCATACAATACAGGTAGAGGTGGTGCAGCTAAGTACATCGACAAATCGCTATATGGTGTAAATAAGATGACTATCAATAATGAAACTCACTGGTATGTAAAAAAATTCTTGGCACATGTGGTTGCTTTCAGTCCCTCGGTCGGAAATCCGCATTCGGAAAATCTTTGGTTGGATGAAGACTTAAAATCAGGAGGTAAAACATTGGCTCAAATAGCGAGAAGTGAAAAAATAGAGCTCGAAGAATTAGAAAAATACAATAAATGGTTGAAAAACGGTGAAGTACCAAAAGATAAGAGCTATGCTGTGTTGATTCCAAAAGAAGGAAAAGACCCGCGAAGAAAAGAAGAAAAAACAAAAGAGCGGAAAGAAGAACCTCCTCTTACCCGCATTTCTGAACCTGTCGCAAAAGTCTATCCCTCCGAGTTGGCACCCGGGATCACTAATGCTGATAAGCCTACCATTATTACGTTAAACAATATTCCGTCTATTCTTGCGAAAGATTATGACGATGTATTCACCTTAGCGACGAGAGCAACACTAAGTGAAGATAAATTCCGTAAATACAATGATTTATCACTGGATGATGAGATTATTTCTGGAGAATTCTACTACATCAAAAGAAAAAAAGGAAGATCAAAAATCGGTTACCATATCGCTCAGTATAATGAGTCACTTTGGAGTGTTTCTCAACAATACGGCATCAAACTTTCCAAGCTTGCCAAAAAGAATCGAATGGATGAAACCGATGATTTGAAACCTGGCAGAGTACTTTGGCTTAAAAAGACAAGATCAAACGATACTGAAATTGTATATCACGAGATAAAAGAACCTGTTATCGTAAAGCCTTCTCCCCCTGTAGTTACTCAAGTTGACAAAGACCCGATTGAAGAAGATATCATAGTGGAAGAAGAATCAATCATAGTGGCAGACACCACCGGCGTTGAAGAAGAGGAAGCTGAAGAAGAGATTGAACCAATAGTAGTACCTGTAGTAGACAGCTCAGCTGAGAATAAAAAAGTGAAAATTCATACAGTAGCAGCAGGAGAATCCCTCTGGGCGATTGCTACTAAGTATGAAATTAAAATGGCTGATTTACTGAGATGGAATGAGCTCGAAAATCCTGATCAGATTAGCATTGGACAAAATATTCAAGTGAAAGCTCCTATTGAGGAAGCTTCGTCGGGTAAGCAATTTTCAACGCATATTGTACAACCTGGAGAAACAATGTATTTTCTCTCAAGAAAATATAACATGACACTAGATGAACTAATGGATCTCAACAATATGTCAAGTCCAGATTTATCTGTTGGAGATGAGTTGAAGGTTTATATGAATTGACACCATTCAATATAGATAGGACCAAATAAAGGATAAATTCAACAACCCTTTATCACATAATTGTTTTTTTCTCTTTTCTTTCAATTTATCTTAGAAGGAAAATAACCTAACCATGAAAAAAATACTTAACCTTATTCTACTTATTGGCTTTCTTGGAGCTCCGTTTGCTCAACGAAGTAAGTCAACCTCAGCTGTCGAACCAATTGACTCAAAGCTTTTTGATAACTATAAGCTGAGAAACATCGGCCCTGCTTTTATGTCTGGAAGAATTGCTGATATAGCCATTGATCCAACAAATGAAAGCATTTGGTACGTGGCTGTTGCTTCTGGCGGAGTTTGGAAAACTATCAATGCAGGCACCACATTTGAGCCCATTTTTGATGACGAGTCTGTCTTTGCAACTGGCTGTGTCACCATAGACCCTAATAACCCATATACTATTTGGGTAGGAACTGGTGAAAATGTAGGTGGACGTCACATGAGTTTTGGTGATGGAATCTATAAAAGCGAGGACGGTGGAGCTTCATGGACCAACATGGGATTGAAAAACTCCGAGCATCTCTCAAAGATTTATGTACATCCAGACAATTCAAACGTCATCATGGTGGCTTCACAAGGACCACTTTGGAACAAAGGAGGTGATCGAGGATTTTTCAAATCAACAGACGGAGGGAAAACATGGAAAAAGACGCTAGGCGATGAAGAATGGACAGGTGTGACTGACTTTGTAGTTGACCCAAGAGATCCAAATAGAATCTACGCTGCAACTTGGCAACATCACAGAACAGTCGCTGCTTGGATGGGCGGTGGTGAAAAAACGAAACTATATCTAAGTAAAGATGGAGGAGAAACATGGAACATGATGAAAGGGGGACTACCAGAAGGTAAAATGGGTAAAATTGGCCTAACCATTTCTCCTCAAAATCCTGATGTAGTATATGCAGCTATCGAGCTCAATAGAACAACTGGTGGAGTTTGGAGATCAGCTAACAGAGGTGGTACATGGGCAAAAATGTCTGATCACGTAGCAAGTGCTACTGGGCCTCATTATTACCAGGAAATTTATGCTTCTCCACACCAGTTTGATCGCATCTACTTTATGGACAGTAGATTATGGGTTTCAGAAAATGGTGGTAAAGACTTCACGGTTGTCAATTCTGTTGCCAGACATGGAGACAATCACGCCATCGCTTTCAAACCGAGTGATCCTGATTACTTATTAGTAGGAACAGATGGTGGTGTCTATGAAAGTTTTGATTTGGCTGCAACATGGAGATACATGGAGAATTTACCATTGACTCAATTCTATAAAGTAGCAGTGGACGATACAGAGCCATTTTACAATATCTATGGCGGAACTCAAGACAATAGCACTGAAGGAGGTCCTTCACGAACGGACAACCTAACTGGTATCAGAAACTCAGATTGGAGTGTCGTTCTCAACTGGGATGGACACCAGCCAGCAACTGAGCCTGGCAATCCTGACATCATGTATGCGGAGAGGCAAGAAGGAAACATTTCACGGATTGATCTGAAAACGGGAGAAGTAACGGATATTCAACCTCAACCAGGCGCTGATGAAGATTATGAGCGATTTAACTGGGATGCGCCAATATTGGTAAGTCCTCATGCTCCAAGCACTATCTTCTTTGCTTCACATAGAGTGTGGAAGTCAGAAAATAGAGGAGACAGTTGGACCGCTATTTCTGGAGATCTTACAAAAAATCAAGAGCGCATTACGCTTCCTATCATGGGAAGACAGCAAAGCTGGGATTCTCCTTGGGATGTTGGTGCCATGTCTGATTACAATACGATTACTTCTTTGGCTCAATCTCCAAAGAATGCGGACGTGATATATGCTGGTACAGATGATGGATTGCTCCAAGTAACCTCGAATGGAGGAGGCTCATGGACTAAGATCAACGTAAGTGCTTTGGGAGTACCAGCAACAGCCTTTATCAACGATGTAAAAGCTGATTTATATGACGAAAACACTGTTTATGTAGCACTTGATAACCATAAGTATGGTGATTTCAAACCGTACTTAGTTAAGAGTACAGACAAAGGCTCTTCGTGGACAAGAATTACTAATGGCCTTACTGATAAAAATCTTGTCTGGAGACTTGTTCAAGATCATGTAAATAAGGATTTGATGTTTTTAGGAACTGAATTTGGAATTTACTTTACGGTAGATGCTGGAAAAGCTTGGACCGAACTAAGCGGAGGCGTACCTACTATTTCTTTCCGTGATTTAGCTATTCAAAGAAGAGAAAATGATTTAGTTGGGGCATCTTTTGGAAGAGGATTTTTCGTCTTAGACGATTATTCAGCATTGAGAACAGTATCTAGCTCTCAAATTCAACAGGAAGCCACCCTATTCACACCTAGAAAAGCATGGTGGTACGTACCAAGATCAGCTATTGACTTTGACGATGTAAGAGGCTCACAAGGTTCTCAGCTATACGTTGCACCAAACCCTGACTTTGGAGCAGTCTTCACATATTACTTAAAGGATGAATTGATGAGTGATGCAAAGACTAGAATGGAGAAAGAAAAAGGTATAAATGGAAATATCCCTTTCCCAGGTTGGGAAGCTGTGGAGTCTGAGAAGAGAGAAGAAGGTCCTTTTGTATTCCTTGAAATCAAAGATGGGAATGGAAATATTGTCAATCGGGTATTAGCATCAACCAAGAAAGGCTTTAACCGTACTGCATGGAATTTAAGAATTTCATCACCTGACATACTCACATTGGATGGTGGTATGGGAAGTGCAGATGGATTGATGGTAGCTCCAGGTACCTACACTGCTTCACTTAACAAATTCGTAAAAGGTAAAATCACTCAACTTGGCGAATCTGTTTCGGTAGAAGTAGTGCCAATGTATGAAGGAACATTAGAAGGCGCACCTCTTGCTGAAGTAGCTTCCTTTTGGAGGGCATATGAGCAGTTAAACAGAGATGTGAACAAGTTGAATACGCAGATTTCTAATATGGTAAAAACTGCTGAAAAATTAACATGGGCAGCATCAAGATCGAATGTAAGCAATGAGGTGATTAATCAAATTGCTCAATTGAGAACGGAAGTGCAAGGTTTGCATTCCACACTCAATGGAAATGATGCTAAAAATGAAATTGGAGAACGAAATAGACCAACGATAGGTGCGAGATTGTTTGCCTTGAATAGAGGTATTACGCTTTCTACTTATGGCCCAACTGCTACGCATAAAGAGACCATGCAAATTATTAAAGATCAATTAGCAGAGTTGAATACGGCACTTGGACAATCTTCCAACAAAGTATCCTCCTTTGCTAAGCAAGTGGTAGACGCTGGAGGCCCTTGGATTGAAGGGCAGGATTAAT
>CAYGTD010000007.1:12512-40676 GCA_964352725.1 uncultured Roseivirgaceae bacterium | reverse complement strand
TTGAAAACCGTTGTACCGCGAGGTACCGGGGGTTCGAATCCCTCCTCCTCTGCAAGTAAAGCCCTGACAACAGTCAGGGCTTTTTGTTTTAGCGTGAATTAAGCTTGCTTAAATGAGCACGGAAACAAAAAAACCTTCGAATGTAATGAGAATGGCTTTGCTTGTGCAAGATTCCCCAAAAGGGATCACGTCAGTAATCCCATCCAATTTGACTCTTCCCAAAAAAGTACTGACCTTTTCCATTTTATATAGTTGGGTTCGAACCTTAGGTTCGAAATCGAGCGAAATCAAAGATTCACGAGGGGATGTGCAGCATGCCAATGTTTATGAGTAATCCTCCCTCTCCAATAAAACCCCAAAAAATTCTTTAGACTTTATAGACTAATTCAAAATCAAATAAGAATGTATTGAATTTTGATTCAATACATTTGAAGTGCAATGCTATTTTCTAATCTCTGCCTTTTTCTAAACAAACAACAACGGAGCTACTTTCTGTGCTGCTCTCTACTTATTTTTTCACTTACAGGTCTTTCTCAGCCAAATCTGTTAGGAGAAAATCTCACCTATTCCGTAAGCTATGGATGGGTTAAAATAGGGGAAGCAAAAATCTTCATTGACCCTGAATTGAAATACATCAATGAAGATCCTCATTATCAAGTTCAATGTTTAGTAAAAACCTCTTCATTTATAGGCTTCTTTAAATCAATAGATTATTGCTATGAATCATTGATAAATGTGAAGACTGGAGCTCCTCTCATTTCATACAGAAACTTAAAAACAGGAGATGACCTTGACGTCAGAACTAATACATTTTCACGAAGTGATTCGATTAATATATCTGCCTATATAGAAGACATTGATTCTTACCGATCTCACTCTTTTTCTAAGGAAAAGACAGTTCTGGATTTTTTAAGTACTTTTCTTTTTTTTCGAAGAGTAGATTTCACGAATCAACAATCGATAGAAATAAATACATTCTACTCAAATACACTCTATGGAGTTACTCTTAGAGAGCCTCGAATAGGGAAGACCAAATGGGGTAATACTCATTTTTCCACATCAGAATTTTCACTCTATTTTCCTGGAAATGAATATTTTAAAAATGACAAACACGGGAAAGTCATTTTACTCAATGACAGATATAAAACAGCCGAAAAAATAAATTTTAACATGACTCTTGGGAAAATCAGCTTCCAACTTGAAAAGGCAGAAAGAGATTAAGTCCATCTCGATTAATCGTTTTACCTTATTTAGCTAAAATTCTGACCTGCTCTTACTCAAATCGAGAACTTTACCAATCTTAAAACTATTTATTGAGGGTTATGCATCAATGATCCTATAATTGCCAAGTGATTTCCATTTTCTCCTTTGATCTTACTTTTTTACAACTGTTCCTTTTTTGCTTAGTTGGCCTATTGATAGGCATGTCAAAAGTGGGAATAAGTGGTATGGGCATGATAGCTGTACCCATTCTCGCCATCATTTTTGGTGGTAAAAATTCAAGTGGGATTATGCTTCCCATATTAATCATGGCTGATTTTTTTGGAGCTTCATACTACAGAAAACATGCACAATGGAGTCATCTAAAAAAGCTCCTTCCTTCGTCCATAATTGGCGTAATTATAGGAACGTATGTTGGTCAGTTCATTGATGATGAGCTATTCAAACTCATCATGGGTGTCATCATCTTTTTGAGTGTCGGTATTCTTATTTGGCTAGAGCGTTCAACATCTAAGCAAATTCCAGAAGGAAAGTGGTTTGCTATCACTATAGGCGTGCTGCTAGGCTTCACCACCATGGTAGGCAATCTCGCCGGTGCAGTGATGACACTGTATTTGTTAGTCATGAATATGCCTAAGAACAAATTCATTGGAACTGTGGCTTGGTTTTTTATCACCATCAATATTCTAAAAATTCCCTTTCATGTATTCGTCTGGAAGACCATAGACTGGAATTCATTGCTCTTAGATCTAACACTTCTACCCTTAGTTGCAGTAGGAGCATCCATCGGGATAAAAATTGTTAAATTCATTTCAGAAAAAAACTATCGATACTTCATTATTATAATGACTATTGTCGCATCAATCTTTATGATATTCTAAACCAGAATTCAATGTCCTAAAAGTAATTTTTTTCGTTTTATATGCTTAGGACAGAACATTGATTTAAAATCAAAAAATTATTAGAGATACATGACTACAAAGCACTGGTTGTAAAACCAATACTAAATATATCAATATCCAATTAGCTTGCGATTAGCTATAAGAACAGGTTAGAAACAATTTCAAAATTCAATTGTCGATCGACATGTTTTTTGAACTATAATTACGGTAATGGGAGTATTACAGTATTTATCTGATAATTCTGATCAAATATGAAAAAAGTAGGTTTTATTTATCTTCTCATCTCAATTTCTTCGACTTCAATTATTAGCCAAGATAATTTTCAAAAAAATCTTGATGAATTTTTATCAGAGCAACCTCAAGAAAAGATATACCTACACTTAGATAAGCCTTATTACGGAATAGGAGAAGACATTTGGTTTAAAGCTTACGTCACAGATGGGACAGATCATAATCCTTTATCAATAAAGAGTCCTCTATACGTTGAATTGATCTCTGAAGAGAAGGAAATAGTCTCATTCTTAACTATACCAATCACAGATGGGACTTCCCATGGCAGTTTTAAACTTGGTAAAAATATTGAACCAGGAAAATACAGAATCAGAGCATACACTAATTGGATGAGGAATTTCAATCAAGATTTCTTTTTCAGGAAAGATATAAGCGTTGTGGATCAATTCCCTAGCATTAAAGATTCTAGCAACCTCCATGATGAGGAAAACACAGGTTTACTTATTGATTTTATGCCAGAAGGAGGTGATTTAATTGACCAACTATCAACAAAAGTGGCAATAAAAACAACTGACAAAATGGGAAATGGGATAGTTGTAAGCGGAACAATTGAAGATCAATATGGTGCAGAAATAACATCTTTTGAAAGCAACAGTTTTGGCCATTCACTTTGTTTTCTAAAGCCAACATTTGAAACGGAGTATTATGCCGTTTTAAACGGAGAAAGATACAGACTACCTCAAGTCAAAAAGGAAGGTGCCAAAATCAGAATTATTCATAGTTCTATATCTAATAATATTAATGTAGCGGTTATATCAAAGGGAATTAACCTAAAAGGGGGAACTCTGGTTGCTCATCAAAGAGGGAAACACTTGTTCAGCTTTCAAAGTGACTCTAAGGAAGATTTTGCCGTCAAAATTGATAAAAATAAAATAAAAGCAGGTATATGTCATTTTACATTCTTCGATAAGAATAACTTACCCTTGTCTGAGAGACTTATCTTCATTAATAATTTTGATGACGTATCTATAAATATCGAATCGGATAAAAAGTCTTATTCGGAAAGAGAAAAGGTAGTTGTATCACTCGAGTCTTCAGCTAAAGAAATTCATTCAGCTTCGGTCACCATCAATTCTGAAGATGAAATCTTTTATTCATCAGATGAAGAAAACATTATTAGCTATCTATTGCTAAGCTCAGATCTTAGGGGAAAAATTCAACGACCACACTATTACTTTCAAGATTCCAAGGAAGCATATAATGACTTAGATCTTCTGATGTTAACACAAGGATGGTCAAGATTTAGATGGGATGAATTGTTAGAGAATGAAAGTTATACTCCGTTTTTCATCCGTGAAAATGGATTAACCATAAGAGCCCAAATGCTGGACTACTACAATAAAAATAAGACTAGAGAAGGTGTATTTAATGTGACTATTCCAAAGACTGGAGTCTTAGACTTGGAAGGAAGTACAGGAGCCCAAGGCAATTTTTCAGTCATAGGAAATCTATTTTACGATAGTGCTTTGGTGATGATTTCAGCACACTCATTTAAAGGTAGAAACAATAAAAAAGACGAGAACGTCTCGATTAGATTAGTTGATGTACCATCGCCTATTATTACCAATGCTATAAATTCCAATGATGAAGCCCCTCAACAATATAAAAATAAGGTGGGTAAATTGATTCAAATAACAAAAGCATATCATTTAGATCCTGAAGCAATTCTACTTGATGAAGTCGTTGTATCGTCAATTAGAGAACCAAAAGAAGACCCTCTTCTTAAAGGAAAATTTTCTTTATACACTCAACCAAGTAATAGAATTATTCTTGATTCATTATTCTACGGCATAGGTGGAGCTGCGACTGTTTTTGATTATATGAGAGTAATTCCTGGGGTTCGCGTACTTGGGGCAGATAATACTGTGCTTATTAGAGGAATTTCAAGTATTAGTGGAACAATAGAACCTCTTTTTGTATTGGACGGTATTCCAGTAGAGAAAGAGATGATCAGATATATACCTCCTCAAATGATTGAATTCATAGATGTGCTTAAAGGGACAAATGCGGCATTATATGGCTCAAGAGGCTCGAATGGCGTTGTACTTATCTACACACGAGCTGGAAGCTTAAACTCCACGAGCAGTCAAAAAGCTTATCTGCAAAAAGAGTCTAAAGGTCTTGCAGCTTTTATATATCCAGGGTACGATGAAGTAAAGCAGTTCTACAGTCCACAATATGATACTGTTAGAAAAGAACATGCTATACCAGATTATAGATCTACTTTATTTTGGGAACCAAATCTGAATTTTGAAGATGGAAAGTCACAGCTTGATTTCTACACATCAGACCAAAAAGGAAAGTTTTCTATTCGTATAGAAGGGCTACTGAAAAATGGCAAACCATTTTTCAAACAAAGTCAAATAGTAGTTGAATAACTTCTTGCAACAATACTCAATTTCCTACCCCGACACTCTTTTTCTCAATTCGAGAATTTTCTCACTAATAAAACTATTCTTTGAGGGTTGTGTATCAATTGGAACACTAATTGTGTTAAAGGATATGAATGCAAAACATTTGTAATCAAACAAGAAAAAATTAAACACAGAATAATGAAAAATCGAATTTTTAACATTTCCCCACTATCGCTAGTCATCTTACTAGCTATGGTTTTTGGGTTCTCTTCATGTAAGAATAAAAAGAAGCTTACTGAGATAAGTGATCCTGTGGAAGTGCAGGAAGAAATAGCTCAAGAAGAAATGGAAGCAGAAGAAGAACCTGAAGAGGTAGAAGAAAGAGTGGCGGTGAAAGAGCCCACAAAAGAAGCAAGACTCAACAACTATTTCGGAGCGATCGCTTCTGCATCGTCTATTTCTGGTGCTAATGCAAGCATCAGTGAAGCAATGACTATGTTTAGCAATGCGGATGCTCCCGTACTCATTGTGATTTACAAAGAAGGAGGAAAACCTAGCTATGATGAACCAACTACTATTGAAAAGTATTTGAACTATCTAAAAGACACGAAAAATAATAAAGCGAAAGTGGAAGAGATCGTCTATGACACTAATGGTAAAATCAAGGAATTGGTACTTAAGAAATAAGTAAAGAATTTTTCTAAATCAAGATCACTTCTGATTCTGCGACACCAGCCTGTATCTGGCAGTCAGAATGACACAAAAAATAAAAAAACAAACATGAAATATTTAAAATACATAACGCTCTCGTTGACATTGTTGCTAGCGATGAGTGCATTTGCGCAAGCAGATGTAGATCCTACAAGAAAACAAGCCATTGATTCTTTGGCACTAGAGAAAGTAAAAGACCTTTCTAAATACATAAGCATTATCGGCAACAAGAAAACCCAATTTTCAGAAGCACAGCGTGTCATGGATAGAGCTGAAGAGCTTTTCGCAGAAGACAGTGAAATGGGTGTTTCATCGCTTAGTAAGGAGGAAATTACTTACTTCAAGGTAAGAGAATACTTTGAGCGTTTGATGGCTTTAAACTATGATAAAGTAACCATCAAATGGTATGACATTCACTACGTAAGTGATTTGGAACAGCAGCCAGATGGTACTTATGTAGGAGTGATTACAATCTATCAACGATTTGAAGGAACTTCCGATGATGGCCTTAACTACAAAGACACCACAAAGAAGGACATCACGATTTACGTGAAGAAAAAAGAAACGCAGATTGCTGGAAGAATCATTGAGTTCTGGGATGTACTTTTAGGTGACATCCGAGTAACAGAAACCACTCAATGAGATCAATACTAATAATCATTCTTGGCATAATTTCTATTCATTCATCGGTGGGGCAACTCACCGATGAAATGAAAGAAACCGAAGAACAACTGAGAGCATCTAATAAACAGATGAATCAGTTTTTTCGTCGGTTCAATGGTGAAGAAGATGAAAATGGAAAACGATACTATGCAAGCGACAAAAAATTCAGGGATGTATCCTTAAGAAAAAAGTATCTCCCAGGATTATTTGACACACAGACAAGTCAAATTGACGCGGAAGTAGCAAAGGATTTTGTAAAGAAGATTACCGATAAGAAATCACCTGTTTTTTTAGATCATCACACAGATGATTGGTTTGCTGAAGTGAGTACCACCTTCAAATATAAAGGCAAAGAAATATCAGGATTACTCTATATGCGATTGCAACAGCAAGGTCAGGGTTATGAATGGATTATAGATGATGTTGCTTTTGATCAGTTTCAAAAGTACTTTGATAAAGACACCTCTGCATCAAAAAAATTCATGCACCCACTAAGCCATGAATTGGATTTTATGACACTACGGAAAGCATTGCAAAATAATGATCATGCAGAGCAGTTTACAGGTCGAAATTACGCTCCAGATTTCCTGTCTATTTTCTTGTATGAAATGAACCAAGGCAATTTGAAATTCGTCACCGTGAAGAATACAAAATTTCACTTTTTCGCCATAGATGGCTATTACTTTTCTCTCGCCAACTACAACCGCTCAGGATACAATTCGGGCTGGCTCATTACCAGCTTGATACAGCTCAATGGAGCAGATCAAAAACAACAAATGAAGAATTACATTTATAATAAAAATTGAGATTGAAATACCCAATTACTCTTTTGTTAAGCATTTCTCTATTATCGGCCTACGCACAAACTAAGGCTGACACGGTTGCTGTAGACTCTTCTCAATACAATGAAGTAAAGAGCCTCTTAAACTTCTATAAATACATGCTCAATACGGTTGGCGCTGCAAAAACATCCACCAGAGATAAGGAAGTAATTATTACAGAGAGTTATAAGAAAGCTTTCATCGATTCCAAAGTGCAAATAGAAGATGATCTTATACAGGACAGAACTGTCATCACCAATAAAGATGTAAATGCATACTTGAGAGACGTAGATTTTTTCTTCAATGAAATCGATTTCAATTTCGATAATGTAGAAATTGAAAAGATAGAAAAAGTAGATGACAATTTTTTCTATTTGGTCTCTTTCGAGAGCACTATCAAAGGAACTACTATTGATAATGAGACGCTGACTAGCACCAAGAAAAGATTCATTGAGATAAATTTTGATGAGGAAGCGGGTGATTTGAAAATTGCAAGTGTATACAGTACCAAAATAAGCAGAACGCGAGAACTTCAAAATTGGTGGTCAAGTCTTTCTTTTGGATGGATTAATATATTCAATAAATATGTTGATTATGACAGCATCACCAATCAAGTACTTCTCCAAATCGCATCCATCGATAGCTTAGACATCTCTGGTAATCAATTTATCCAAAACTTAGACCCACTTACTGCTCTAAAAGATCTAAAAACCATCAACATTAGTAACACCAAAGTGGATGATTTGAGCCCGCTCAGATACTCACGAGAACTAAAGAAAATAATTGCTTCAAATAGCGTCATTGCTAACATTAATTCCTTGCAATATTTTGAGAATCTTAAGTATTTAGATCTATCTACAAGTGAAGTAGTCGACATTTCAATTTTAACTAGACTGAAAAAAATAGAGTCATTAAATCTTGCCAACACATCCATTGTGGACTTCACTCCCATAGGGGAGTTGAAAAACTTAAAAACGGTTGACCTAACTAATACTGTCTTTTCAAAAACTCAGCTACTGGCAGGAAATCTTTCATTAGAAAAAATACAGCTTCCAAGGACGATGGTTACTGAATTGGGTCCGTTCAAATCACTAACGAATATCAAAGAGCTGAATATTTCTGAGACTTCTGTGACTGATATCTCAAGTCTTACAGCACACCCTAGCTTAGTAATTTTGACTATGAATCAAACGAAAGTAATATCGCTTGATCCATTATTGAATGCGCCTAAGCTAAAAAAAGTATATGCGGATAATACTGGCATTACGGAACAAATAGCCTCCACTTTCATGGCGCAAAAACCGAAAACGGTCATAGTCGCCAATAGCGAGCAAGTAATGCAATGGTGGAATTCGCTCCCTCCCAATTGGAAGAATGTCTTTAGCTCAATTTTGAATGAGACAAGTCCTCAGAAAGAAGATATTATAAAGTTGATTAATCGTGATTCATTAGATGTGTCTGGTAAAAATCTTTATGAGGAAGCACCTCTTAAGAAATTTAAAAGATTGAAATACCTCAACGTCAGCCACAACCTATTCACAAACTTTGAATTCACTTCCGAAATGAAGGAATTGACTTTTTTGAATGCGGAACGATTGCCAGTAGAAAACACAAATGGCCTGGATAAAAACATCAACCTTCGCTTCTTGATTTTAAAGGGAAGTTTATTGAAGGATATCAAATCACTCTCTTACCTGAATAAATTGGAATTGATAGATGCCGATAAAACAGATTTAACTGAAACCCAAGTTACAGATTACCTTCAAGTAAATTCAAAAACAATTATTATCTACAGATCAGACAAACTCAAAGCATGGTGGGATGGTCTTTCAGATGCTTGGAAAAATGAATTGAAGACAAATCAAATTAACACTTACACTTTACATGAACTAACTCAAAGTGAAAAGGTCACTGTTTCAGGTCCATCCATTACTTCTCTAGAGCCATTGAAAATGTTCATAAATCTTAGAAGTGTGCAACTTGATCAAGTTCGTATCAGCAGTTTGAATGATTTGTACATTCATGAAAATCTAAAAGAGCTATCTTACACAAATGGTCCATTAAAAGATTTAGAAGGAATTACACAACTAAACAAGCTGCAAAGCCTCAATATTTCCAATACGGCTATCGAAGACTTGAAAAATTTAGATGGTTTGACCTCTCTCAAAAATTTGACTTGTTCTGGTGTTGGCATCAAAAATCTAAAAGGTGTAGATGATCTATACAACTTGGAAAGTATCGATTTTAGTAATACGAGAGTTTGGAAATTACAACGCTTATATGGAATGAATAAGCTAAAGAAATTAGTGTGTAACAACACCAGGTTAAGAAGTCACATCATTGAAGACTTTCAAGAAACTTTCCCCGAGTGTGAAATCACATTTTACTAGATGCCATTTTGAGCAAGCGATTCCTCCATTAGGGAAATCTCATCATTTGTACACAAGCCTGTTTCATTTAAGAAATAGAAAATGTACCGACCAAATTTTTTCTCAAGCTTCATTGAACTTACTTTGGACAGATTGCTTACAATCATATCTCGATCTGCTTGAATATGAGTGCTCATACCTAAGAAAGAAGGCAAATTCACTTCTACTGCCATTCGAAGAAACCTAATTTCTATATTTTCAGGGTCTTCCATCACCGCTTGATCCATAAGTTTATCATACTTCATCACTTGTGAAAGTCTAGAAAAGGGATTCCAAGCTAGCTGTGCTATTAATGCCTCAGAAACTGCTTGATATGCTAATATCGTAGCAGAATTGTCTTTAGAGGATGCCACTAATGAGTGGAAGTTTCTCGACATTTCTGGATCCATCACAGCTTGATGGAAACTGGAGCGTACCTCCTGCAAGCTTTGGCCACTTGCTAAAGTGGAAAGTGAAATGGCCAGAATCAGAATGATTGATTTCATGATTGTTAAAACTACAAATTCAAAGAAAGTGTTTTAATGATGAAAAATATGTCGTTGCACTGACTATGAAATCTCAAAGTCATCCCCATCTACTTGAAACGGAAATCGCTCACGATATTCCGTAAGATCAGAAGCTATCAGTTTGCGCGTAATAATTTCCTCTTTTTCGGAAAAGCCAATTTCATCTCCGTTAAATGAATAGATGGCTGAATGTCCCGGGTAATCTTTTGGAAAAGCGTCTGTACCAATTCGATTGACCGCAGCACAGTAAGAATGATTCTCTATGGCTCTAGCTTTCAAAAGTGCATCCCAAGCATTGATTCTGGCATCTGGCCAGTTAGCCACATAGAGCAGCAAATCATACTCATACAACTCATCCCCTTTTTTCTGTGACCGTGCCCAAACTGGGAAGCGAAGATCATAACAAATCAAAGGACAAATTTTCCAGCCATTGTATTCAAGGATTAAGCGCTCTTCTCCAGCGGCATATTTTTCACCTTCACCTGCCAGATTGAAGGTATGTCGTTTATCATATTGCTTTGATGATCCATCTGGATAGACGAAATAGAGTCGGTTAAAATAGTTATCGCCATCCTTCACAATATAGCTCCCAGTAATAGATGCTTTCTTTTGAGTAGCCATTTGGCGCATCCATTTGAATGTCTTAGCTCCAGGAGGTTCTGCTAGCTGCTCAGCATTCATTGAAAAGCCAGTGGTAAACATTTCTGGTAGAATGATTAGGTCTATTTCCTCCTCTATTTCCCAGATCTTCTCCTCAAACATGCCCAGATTGGCGTCTATTTCTTCCCAATGGAGGTCAGCTTGAATAAGAGAAATGGTAAGGTCTTGCATGGAATAAAAAACTAATTTTCAATCAAAAAGATTCCTGCATTCGCAGGAATGACGCCAGAAGAGAACTAATTAACTATTCATCTATTTAACTAATCCACCAAACTATCTAGGAGCCTTCACCCGATACTCAGCATCTGTTTTTCCTTTGCTGATGTTAGCGAGCTTTCCTTTGAGTAAACGTTTTTTGAATGGCGTCAAATAATCGGTAAATAATTTACCTTCTATGTGATCATATTCATGCTGGATCACACGAGCTATCAACTCACTGTACTCCTCCTCATGAGCCACCCAGTTTTCATCAAAATATTTGATTCTGATCTTTGGTTTTCTGTGCACATCCTCACGGATGCCAGGAATGCTCAAGCATCCTTCCTCAAATGGCCAAGGCTCACCATCTTCGTTAAGCATTTCAGGATTGATGAATGCTCGCTTCAAACCATCTTCTTCGTTTTCCTCCATAGGCCGAGTGTCGATCACAAAAACACGTAACGAAAATCCTACCTGAGGAGCAGCCAATCCCACTCCTTGAGCTTCATACATGGTTTCATACATGTGATCGATAAATTCTTTCACGGACTCATCTCCCTCCACTACATCAGCAGCTTTTTTCTTAAGAATGGGATCACCGTAGAGTACAATAGGAAAAATCATGAAGTACTTTCTAAATAAGATTGTAAAATAATTGTCGCGCTCACTTTGTCCACATTGCCCTTTACTCTTCTGTCTTTCTTCTTCATCCCTCCAGCGATCATGGCAGCTAGTGCCATTTTGGATGTGAACCTTTCATCATGCAAAATTAATTCCTTCGCAGGGAAAACCTTTTTGAATCGGTTGATAAATGCCTGAACCAATGGAGTAGCATTAGTTGCTGTCCCGTCTGTATTCTTAGGCATACCAATCACAACCCTAAGGACCTCCTCTTTCACAAAGTAATCTTTAAGATATTGTTCCAGCTGATGAGAAGCTACCACATCTAGCGCTGTTGCAATGATTCCCATAGGATCTGTTACTGCTAAACCTGTTCGTTTAGCTCCGTAATCAATCGCTAAAATTCGTGACATTAATTAAGTGTGCTTAAAAGCTCAATTTTCCTATTGACTTGATTTTCAAGCTCAATTGCTTTGGGAAAAAAGATTTTATTTTCAATCTCAGCATGATAAATCATCTCACGATCAAACGCTCTGATTTCATTAATTAAAACACGCTCATGAAGGTTTTCTGCCTTAATGGAAGAAGTCAATGCACGAATGGCCTCAAACTCATCTTCCTCTTCATGATGCTGAAATTCACTTTCGAGAGAGAAATTCTGAAACAGCATCAATTCTGAAACGGGTGCACTTTTTTTTCCTTTACTTATATCAAAAAGGAGTTGGATGTATTTAAAGGTAGAATCTTCTTCCTCGTAAATATGCTTGATCAGATCTTCGATAAAATCAGGTAAAAGTCCGGAAAGATCTCTATCAGCATTCCAGTTTTTTGCCAAATGAACAATGTAGGGAAGCTTCTCTTTGATGAAAATGTGATGACTATGCTTCAAGTATTCAATGAGCAATTCTATTGGATAGGTTTCCAATTCGTTGAATGAAAGTCTTGCATTAGAATCAAACATGTAAAAGGTCTTAATGATCAATCGCTGATCCAACCCCTTTTCCTGACAAACCTCTGCTAACTTCTTATTCGGTGCTTCAAAGAAATCAACGCCTAAATAATGCAATGCACGCGCATAAACATAATTTTCGTTAACTACATCTTCTATTGTTTTTTCAAACACCATCAATACAAAAATACGCCGTTCCGCTCTTGATCCAAACAGTTTGCTTTGTAAAGCGTATCAAAGCACTACAAAACGTTTAATTTTGAACGACAAATAGTGCAGAATGAGTACACATAACAATTCTAACAGAGCAATCCGACTTCCCATTTACATCGCCATTACACTTTGTGTCGGGGTATTAATTGGTGCGAATATGGCAGGCAGTTCATCCACGCCATCATCCGATCTAATGAAGAGTTTGAATAAATTCAGACAAGTATTGACATATGTACAAAACGATTACGTGGATGAGGTAGATACTGATCAACTAGTAGAAGGAGCTATTGAGCAAATGCTAAAAGATTTAGATCCTCATACTACATACATTCCTCCTAAGGAATTGGAACTAGTCCAATCAAGACTGGAAGGAAACTATGAAGGAATTGGTGTGGAATTTAATATCTTCAAAGACACCATACGTGTTGTGACTCCTTTGAGTGGTGGTCCTTCACAAAAATTAGGCATTCGTTCCGGTGACAAAATCGTAAAAGTTGACGGTGAAAATGTTGCGAGCATTGGGATGACAAATAGAAAGGTGGTGGAAATGCTAAGAGGTCCTGGCGGATCAGAGGTGGTAGTCACAATTAAAAGAAAAGGGGAAGATGAATTGATTGACTTTAATATTGAACGTGATGTTATTCCTCAATATTCTGTCGATGTTTCATACATGGTAGATGATAAGATTGGTTATATAAAGGTGGCTCGTTTTGCTAATTCCACTTATTTAGAGTTCAAAGAAGCATTGCTATCATTGAAAGATCAAGGAATGGAAAATCTAGTGATTGATTTAACTGGAAATCCAGGTGGATATCTTCATAGAGCTGTTCAAATGACCGATGAATTCATTTCTGGCAAACAAATGATTGTATATACTGACGGAAAAGAAAAGAGGTATACCGAACAACACTTCTCAGGTGAAGCTGGTGACTTTGAAGTTGGTTCTTTGGTGATTATGGTTGACGAAGGATCTGCATCTGCATCCGAGATTATGGCAGGAGCTATTCAAGATCATGATAGAGGATTAATTGTTGGTAGAAGGTCCTTTGGAAAAGGATTGGTTCAGCTACCAATTGACCTAAATGACGGATCAGAACTTAGATTGACTATTTCCAGGTACTACACTCCAAGTGGTCGAAGTATTCAAAAAACGTATGATGGAAACTTAGACGACTACTATATGGAATCTTACGATCGTTATACTTCAGGTGAACTCTACTCTGCCGACAGCATCAAAAACAATGACTCTCTAATTTACAAAACCGACAAAGGCCGTATTGTCTATGGTGGGGGTGGCATTACTCCAGACTTCTTTGTTCCGCTAGATAGCACTGGAAATAGCCGTTATTTAAATAGACTTTTTAGCACCAACTCTGTGCAGGAATATACTGTTAGCTACGTAGAAGAAAATAGAGAAATGTTAGACAAAATGGGGCTCCAATCATTTAGAAAATCATTTGAGGTGAATGATAAAATGCTAACTGATTTAGTGGCTATTGCTGAAACTAACAAGCTCAAATTCAATGAAAAAGAATTCAAAAGATCTAATAAGTTAATTCGCCTCTTAGTGAAAGCTTACATCGCTAGAGGGGTTTGGGACAATGAAGGGTTTTATCCCATCTTTAACGAACAAGACGAAATCTATCAGAAAGCAATCACTTTGATGAGTGAAGCAGACAAAATAGCCATAAATTAATATGACATATTATCACAGACTAGGAGAGATTCCACCTAAAAGACACACTCAGTTTAGAAAACCAGACAATAGTTTGTATGCAGAGGAGCTTGTTTCTTCTCGTGGTTTTTCTGGTATCTACTCCAATTTATATCATATCACTCCGCCAACAAGAGTAGAGAAAGTCGGTAAGTCCATTCCATGGAAAACGGAGATTGCTAAAGAGCATACACTACAACAAACTCATCTAAATACCTCTAAGGTAGAGACTACCGGAGATGATTTCTTAGAGTCAAGGAAGACACTTTTCAAGAACAAAGATGTGTCTATGGCTATATGCCACCCTACATCTAAAAAGATGGAATATTACTACAAAAATGGTCAAGCAGATGAAGTGATTTTTATTCATGATGGTAATGGGTATTTAATTTCTCAGTTTGGAAAACTTCGCATCAAGCAAGGTGACTATGTAGTCATTCCAAGAACAACGATTTACAAAGTAGAGTGGGATGATGAACCAATCAAACTGCTAGTTATTGAGTCAGTAAACCCTGTCGAAACTGTAAAGAGATACAGAAACGAATTGGGTCAGTTATTGGAGCACTCACCATATTGTGAACGAGACATTAGACCTCCTTCAGAATTAGTAACTGAACGGGAAAAGGGAGATTACTTGGTAAAGATCAAGCATGATGACATGCTTCACCATTATCACTATGAAACGTCTCCTTTTGATTTAGTAGGATGGGATGGATATTTGTTTCCGTATGCACTTTCTATTCATGACTTTGAGCCAATTACTGGACGCATTCATCAGCCACCTCCAGTGCATCAAACATTTCAAGCGCATGGTTATGTGATATGCTCTTTTGTGCCGAGACTATTTGATTACCACCCGAACTCCATTCCAGCGCCTTACAATCATTCCAATATTGATTCAGACGAAGTACTTTACTATGTGGAAGGAAACTTCATGAGTAGGAAAGGAATTGATAGAGGCTCTTTTACGCTACATCCCGGTGGTCTGCCACATGGACCTCACCCAGGAACTGTAGAGGCAAGCATAGGTGCAAAAGAAACAAATGAACTAGCTGTAATGCTAGACACATTTGGCCCACTTTATGTCACGGAGGAAGGCCTACAATACGTGGATAAGAACTATCCGATGAGCTGGAAGTAACGGATAATATATCGTTTTTATTTTAGGCATTGAGGAGGTTTAATTATCTTGTCTTGTATTAACCGAAGATTTTTTTAAACAAAACCTATCTAACCATGAACATGCCAAGCTATTTAGAACGATTAATTCATACCGTCAGTGATACACTACCGGGAGTAGTTGGCGCGGTAGTAGTATTCATTGTAGGCTGGCTTTTTTCCCTTTTAATAAGACGGGTTGTACTTGGCCTAATGAAGCGCACAGAATGGGACGAGCGTCTGCTTGGGAACACCATTGTAGATACCAACAAGTTCATTGCCAACCTAGTCTATTACATCCTCATGCTAATTGTATTATTAGTCGTTTTGGAGATGTTGGGAGTAAGCTATGTACTAGACCCAATCAAGAATATGCTCAATGAATTCCTTGGATTCATTCCCAATATTTTAGCAGGTCTTGCCATTATTTTTATTGGCTACATTATCGCAAAGTTTATTTCCAATCTCGTAAAGATGGCGGGGAGTTTCTTTGATAGATTGGCCAATAACCTAGGGTTCAATGAAACTGACAAATTGGTTTATTTCATTCAGAAGCTGGTATTCATTGTTATTTTTATTCCATTCATCATTCAAGGGCTAAATGCTCTACAGCTAGACGCAATAACTAACCCTGCCAACAATGTCCTTCATCAAATGATGGACTCAGTACCTAATATTATTGGAGCAGTTTTAATCATTACCATTTTCGTAGTTGGTGGTAGATTCATTACCTCTTTTGTGAAAGATTTATTGGCTAATCTAGGAATGGATAATTTGGTAGATAAGCTTCAACTAAAAGCTATATTGAGCGAGCAAAAATTATCAAGTATAGTAGCAAATATTATTTTTTATTTTCTCGTCTTTTTTGGTGTAATCTCTGGTGTAGAAATGCTGGGATTAGATCGCTTGGCCGAAGTGCTTCACACTATTCTAAATCTATCTGGAAATGTGCTATTCGGATTAATCATCTTGGTGATGGGCAACTTCCTAGGGTCAGTCATTTATAAATCAATGGGGGGTACAGAAGACAACAAATTTGTTGCAGGCATAGCTAGAGTAGCCATAGTCGGTTTATTCTTAGCCATTGCACTTAGAACAATGGGCATAGCCAATAGCATTGTGGAATTGGCCTTCGGTCTTACGCTTGGGGCAATAGCTGTTGCTGTTGCACTATCCTATGGATTGGGCGGGCGTGAAGCTGCAGGAAAACATATGGAAAAGATTTTGAAGAAATTTCAAGGAGAAAACAAAAAATAAGAACCTAGATAAACAAAAAGGGCTTTGAAATCAAAGCCCTTTTTTTATTGTACAAAGCATGCTTGCAATATGGGTTGGTACTGGTGACCAAATTTTTGATAACACCATTCTTTTAAAACAACTATTTCCCTCGGAACTAAGGCTTTTATCGCCTTTTTTAATTCCTTCTCAAACAACCGCTTATCAAAGCTAACTTTCGATAAAATAGTTTTAAAGTATTCTAGCATGTGAATAATTGTTAATGATTAAACCAGTGCCGTAAATTTGGCGTTCTGGAATGATGATTATGTAATATAACCATTTTCTTTGAGCCATTTAATAGCCACACATGAAGTTAACGAGCAAAATATGGATAAGTTTTATTGGAGTGATCATCTCTTCAATGTCACTTTTGGGGCAAGACGTTACCATCAGTTTAGGCCAAAATGAGATTGGTCTCAATCAGTATTTTACGATTACAGCGCAGGTAAAAAATGATAGACTGAAACAGTATAGTGAGTTCCCAGCGATCGAAGGATTCATTAAACGAGGGACATCATCCTCTACCACGACTAATTTTGTCAATGGAAAAATGTCTTCCACGCAAAGCTTAACCCAGAACTATCAAGCGACAGAGCAAGGAAATTTTCTACTTGAGCCATTCTTTATGACAATAAATGGCGTAGAGGTGAAATCAGAGGGCATTCAAATAAAAGTAGGTGAAGCTGTTCAGCGACAAGCCAGACAAAGTCCTTTCGGAAGAGATCCATTTGAAGATGTCTTTGGTAACAAAGACGATCCAAAAGATTTCGTAGATATAAAAGCAGATGCATTCCTAGCTCTTACCACTGACAAATCAGAAATATATGTGGGTGAAGGCGTTACAGCAACGCTTGCTTTTTATGTAGCAGAAGCCAACAGAGCTGAAATGAGATTTTTTGATCTGGCGAATCAAATTACTGAGATTGTGAAAAACATAAAACCTCCAAGTTGTTGGGAAGAGAATTTCAGTATTGATCAAATAGTTGGCGATCCGGTTACGCTTAATGGAAGAAAATATACTCGGTATAAAATCTACCAGACAGCCTATTTTCCTCTGAATGTACAAGATATCAGTTTTCCATCTATTGGGTTGAAAATGATAAAATATAAGGTAGCTAAAAATCCATCCTTCTTTGGAAGAAATAGACAAGAAGACTACCAAACGTTCTATTCAAAAGAAAAAGTAGTTCTGGTTAAAGACCTTCCTCCTCACCCATTAAAGGAATTGGTTGCTGTTGGAAGTTATCAATTGGATGAGAAAGTAAGCGAGCGAGAAATAAACACTGGTCAGAGCTTTAATTATGAATTCAATATCATAGGAGAAGGAAATGTCAGCGCGATAGATGCTCCTAAACCACCACAAAACAATAACTTCGATTTCTATGCTCCCAACGTAAAGCAGAGCATCAACCGAGGTAGTGGAAAAGTTCGAGGCACAAAAAGCTACGATTACTATGGCATCCCCAATGAGCCTGGAGAGTATAATTTAGCAGATTACTTTTCATGGGTGTTTTTTAATCCTTCTAAAGATGATTATGATACTCTCACATCAGAATATGTGGTTAATGTGGTGGGTGAAAGTAGAAAAAATTTATCTATCGCTTCAAATGATTTAGGTGATTTTTATAACAAAATAGATACGGTGGACAATACAGTATCGTCACTAGAAGGTAATAAATGGATCACTATAATTGTGAACATCTTTATTGCTCTAATAATGGGATTTACAGTATTCTTGCTATTCAAAAAAACAGCTTCTTGACCAAATAATTTGGGATGTGTTTTTAGAAAATGATGTCATACAGATTATTAACTGTATCAAATCGATACTTATTCTAGTTAACAAAGCGATTTAAACTTATGAGCAATACTCTAGGTAATATTCTTAAAATCATTTCTTTTGGTGAATCACACGGAGCAGGCGTTGGTGTTGTGCTTGATGGGTGCCCAGCTGGAATAGAAATCGATCTTGCCTTTATTCAGCACGAACTTGATAGAAGAAAGCCAGGCCAATCTAAAATCACAACTCAGCGAAAAGAACCTGACACTTTTGAAATTCTATCTGGTGTTTTTGACGGTAAGTCAACTGGCTCACCTATTACCATTTTCATAAAAAATACAGATCAGAAGAGTAAAGATTATGATCATATAAAAGACATTTTTAGACCTTCTCATGCTGACTATACATATGAGGAAAAATATGGCATACGGGATTATCGCGGAGGCGGTAGAAGTTCTGCTCGTATTACTGCAGGCTGGGTAGCGGCTGGGGCTATTGCCAAACTTATTCTGAACCAAGTCGGAATAACATCTCATGCATACGTATCTCAAGTTGGTGAATTAAAATTAGAGAAATCGTATAAAGAATTGGACCTTTCTCTTACAGATTCTAATGATGTGAGATGTCCAGATTCAAAAATAGCTGAAGAGATGTATCAGTTAATAGATGATACAAGAAAGAAAAGAGATACTATAGGTGGTGTAATCACAGGAGTTATTAAAAATGTTCCTGTAGGCCTTGGCGAGCCACTTTTCGGTAAACTTCATGCTGAATTGGGAAAAGCGATGCTATGCATAAATGCAGTAAAAGGATTTGAATTTGGAAGTGGATTTGAGGGCGTAAGAATGAGCGGTTCAACTCACAATGATGAAATAGAAATTGTTGACGGAAAGCCAAAAACAAAAAGTAACCACTCTGGCGGTATTCAAGGCGGCATTTCAAACGGAGAAGATATTTATTTCAATGTAGCTTTTAAGCCAGTAGCGACTATTATGCAAGATCAGCAGTCCATTGATAAAGATGGGAATGAGGCAATAGTAAGCGGAAAAGGAAGACACGATCCTTGTGTGGTGCCTAGAGCCGTGCCAATAGTTGAAGCAATGTCAGCCCTTGTCATTGCAGATTTCTATTTATTAGCCCAAACCAATATATTGCGGAGCTAAGTAATCCAGAAAAAGAGTTTTAACCCTACAACAGCCTTCGATGAAAAAATTACCTCTGCATATTAAGATTATTATTGGATTGGTGCTAGGTGTGGTCTATGCCTTTGTATCAAGTGCAGCAGGATGGAATCAATTCACGATCAATTGGATTGATCCCTTCGGCACCATTTTCATTCGATTATTAAAGTTCATCGCTGTACCTCTAGTACTATTCTCTATCATTAGTGGCATTTCGGGTCTGAGTGACATTTCTCGATTGGGTAAAATGGGAGCCAAAACACTCGGTTTCTACTTAACAACGACTGTAATCGCTGTTGGCCTTGGGTTGCTTTTGGTCAATGTAGTAAAGCCAGGGACTCACTTAGATGAAACGCAACGAATAAAGAATAGAATTTCTTATGAGTTGTGGGCTAATGAGTCGGGTACTGAAATCAAAGACAATAAAAATTTCCTAAATGATCCAGCATATGCAGATTTAATCCTTGAAGTTTCTGGATCAGAACAGAAAATAGATGAAAAGGTAGAAAAGCTGAAGAGCAATGCTACTTCAACGAAAGATGCACCTCCTTTGCAATTTTTGGTTGAGATGGTGCCAGAAAATCTGGTATTCTCCATATCCAATAATGGACTAATGCTTCAGGTCATCTTCTTTGCCATTTTCTTTGGTATCTCAATTGCCATTGTGGGTGAAAAAGCCAAACCTGTCGCCTCATTTATCACAAGCATCAATGATGTTTTCTTAAAAATGGTAGAGCTTGTGATGAAAGCTGCACCCTATTTTGTCTTCGCACTTCTCGCTGGAGTCATTGCAAAAATGGCAGACAGTCCAACTGAAGTTTTTGAGATTTTTAAAAGTCTTGGCTCATACGCTATTACAATGGTGGTTGGTCTTTCGTTCTTGATTTTTGTCTTCTACCCTCTTATCCTCATTCTTTTTGTTAAAGGAATGACCTACAAACAAGTTTTTCGAAACATCAGTCCAGCACAGTTAATGGCGTTTAGTACAAGCTCTAGTGCCGCTACCCTTCCAGTGACAATGAAGTGTGTTGAGAATAACATGGGTGTCTCTAAAAATGTGGCGAGCTTCGTATTGCCAATAGGCGCTACAGTAAATATGGACGGCACAAGTTTACTCCAAGCTGTGGCAGTTATTTTCATGGCACAGCTGCACATGGTAGACCTTTCGTTCGCTCAACAACTGACCATAGTACTTACAGCGACACTAGCTTCTATTGGAGCTGCTGCAGTTCCTAGTGCCGGACTAATTATGATGATGATTGTGTTAGGTTCTGTGGGACTTAACCCAGCTTGGATAGCTATTATATTCCCTGTAGATCGTCCGTTGGATATGCTGAGAACGGTGGTAAATGTAACGGGTGATGCTACAGTAGCTACTTTAGTAGCAGGAACTGAGGGAGAGCTTAACCCACCTGAAGCAACTGATTGAAAATAACTATAAGTCCTGCGATAAGCATCGCTAAAGCGGCAAATAAAATAGTAACGATTGATTTTTTTGAGGTCATGGCAGTGTTGCTAATGTTAAGCGTGCCTAAGATTAAATTAATCTTATCAGAGGTGTAATTTTTCGATATAAGCGCTCAAGAACGGACTAAAGACTAAATGCTAAGCTTCATTCCTTGAAATTTTGAAAGAAACGAATGTCTTCCTGTAGCTGATCTACTACGATAGCAAAGCATTGTGATTATTACATTTAATAAAGCAACGAGTGATTTCTTAGTTTTCATAATCCTATTCGTTTTCTTCTATAAACGCATGATTCTATTCAACAATCGGAACTTTTAGACGACCTTTGCCATTGATTGGTTAAATCAAGAAAAAATGCAGACAACACAGGAACCAAGAGTAGTCAATATCTATACAGAGTCTAATCCGAATCCGAATTCACTAAAATTTGTGGTCAACTTCATGTTGGTGCCAGAGGGGATCAGTCGTGATTTTCCAGAAATAGCTTCTACGTCAGAAGCACCACTCGCGAAGGCTTTATTTGAAAATTTCTCCTACATAGAGCGTGTTTTCTATATGAGCAACTTTGTGACAGTCACTAAAAAGGAAGAAATAGAGTGGTTTGAAGTCAAAAATGATATTCAACAATTCATTAAAGCATACCTAGAAGAAAGTAAGCCTGTCCTTACGGAAAACATAGCTAAAACCATAGATGAGGAACTTACAGGTGATGATTCTGAAGCTAAGATTAAGGGTGTTTTAGAGGAATATATTCGTCCGGCAGTGGAAATGGACGGAGGTGCCATTCAATTCGTTTCACTTGTAGATGGAGTGGTTACTGTCTCTCTACAAGGATCTTGCAGCGGTTGTCCTTCGAGTACTATCACGTTGAAATCGGGTATTGAAAATCTTCTAAAGAGAATGGTGCCAGAGGTGAAAGAAGTGATTGCTGAAAATGGATAATCGATAGCTATCGATTTAAATATCCAGAATTTAGTGCTTTCCTAAGTTTAAAGAATTTCATAGAATTGAGTTAAATTAAGTTTTATGAAAAATTTTGGATTGCCCATTCTTCTCATCACCTTACTGATTTCTTGTGATCTAGCATCCCAACAGAATAGAAGTGAAGAAACCGAGTTAAACGAATATGATTCTATACTTGCTCTAGAAACCGGAGCAGATGATTATGGAATGCGAAAATATGTGATGGCACTTCTCAAAGAAGGGCCAAATCGCGAACAAGATTCTACGACTGCAGCCCAACTTCAAAGAGCACATTTAGATAATATCACTAGGATGGCTGAAGCCGGTAAATTAGTTATTGCTGGACCATTCTTTGACGACTGGGAAGTAAAAGGAATTTACATTTTTGCTGTAGAAACCATCGAGGAAGCAGAAGAGCTCACAAATTCAGATCCAGCAATAAAAGCTGGCAGATTGATAATGGAATTACATCCTTGGTATGGAAGTGCTGGTTTAATGAAAATAGGAGAAATGCATACTAAACTGGCAAAGGAGAGTATTTAAAGAGCGAAATCTCTAATCTTATCTTTTGTGATGTTTTCCGTTCCGATCAATTCTGGATCTGTTCCTATTTCTATTGCATTAGACTTCCAATCATATTTAGATCTCTCGATTGATTTTAATGGAATACCATTTTCGAGAAGTACATAAGCAACTACTTGAATGTCCTCTAACTTTACTTCATTTCCATAATAGAGCACGTTACTCCCCAATCCTTTTGTTTCTATTGCTGGTTTTTCATGCAAGTAGTATCTAAGTTTTTTTAGTGCGTACACTTTGTTTTCATCCTTCTCATGTTTGTAATACCTGATCACAACATCTTCCCTTGATCTACCTTCCTGTAAGCCTGCATTTTTAATTGATAAGTAATTCTTCTTAAGATCCTCCAGTGTCGGGTAAGCATTTGGAGTAGCGAAACTTTCTTCTTGCTTTTTATTCACTTCGACACTTGAAGTATCCGCCGAACCATTCAACTCTGTCTTCTCTTTTATCGGTTCCCTTTTTTCATCCAATACTGCTTTATCAGTTTTCATATCTTTGTCAACCAACTCCACTTTAGGGTAAAATTTCTTTTTTTCCTTTTGATCAAAAAACAAAGTTTGAACAAGCTTTGAGCTCGCAATTAAGAAAAATGCCATAAGGGCATATTTGAGTTGCTTTATCATGATGGATAATTTGTACCATCAATTTACTCAAAATAGCAAAGGGCACAAAAAAAGCCCTTACACAGAATGCAAGGGCTAAAATATTTAATCAGATAAATTTAATTTTTCTTTCTGTTTAAATCAATCACGATTGGAGTTGCGATAAATACAGAAGAGTAGGTACCTATTACGATTCCTATCAATAATGCGAATGAGAATCCTTGGAGAACTGCACCTCCAAAAAGGAACAATACCAATACCACGATCAGCGTAGTAAGGGAAGTAATCAACGTTCTACTTATTGTACTATTAAGTGATTCATTAAATACTTGAATCATTTCAGAACCTGCCTTGATACCCAAGTTCTCTCTAATTCTATCAAACACAACCACTGTATCATTTATCGAATAACCAATGATGGTCAATATTGCTGCAACGAATACTTGATCAACTTCATATGCAATTCCAAATAGATTGGCTATTGCAAAAGCAGAAATTACAAATAATGTATCATGGAAAAGAGCAATGATTGCTCCCAATCCAAACTGCCATTTTCTAAACCTGAAAACAATGTAAATAAATATACAGATCAGTGCTATGATCCCTGATTTATACGATGAATTTTTGATGTCATCAGCGATGGTAGCCCCTACTTTTGAAGAACTAGAAATAGTAAACTTCCCTTCTTCAAGATTAGCATTATCAACCATATAAGTTAGACCAGTACTTCCTGAAAGGCCATTGATCAACTCGTCTTTAACCTTGACATCAGCCTCATCCGACTCATCATCAATCAAGTAACTCGTAGTTATTTTCAAAATATTATTGGCCCCATACGTTTTCACTTCAGTACTCGTACCATCAAAATAATCTCCCAAACCAGTCTTGATGTCAGATGGATTAGTCGGATTATTAAATGCTACTACGTAAGATCTACCTCCTTTAAAGTCAACTCCTAGGTTTAGTCCTCCATTGATAAGCATGGCTACAATACCGATCGTAATAAATACTGAACTAAACACATAAGCTACTCTTCGTTTACTCAGAAAATCTATGTTCAAGTTTGTGAGAGCATTTCTAGAAAATGCATTGGAGAATGAAAGCTTAGAGCTGTCACCTTTCTTAGAAAATGCTTCTACAATTACTCTCGTAATAAATACAGCACTAAAGAATGAACAAACAATACCAATCATTAATGTAATAGCGAACCCTTTTACAGGTCCTTGTCCGAGTACGAACAAGATCAAGCCAACAATGAAAGTCGTCACGTTTGCATCAAAAATAGACATATAAGCTTTCTTATATCCAGACGATATAGCTGCTTTCAATCCACTTCCATTTCTCAACTCTTCTTTAATTCTTTCAAAGATTAGAACGTTCGCATCAATTGCCATACCAATTGTTAGTACAATACCCGCAATACCAGGCAATGTTAATGAAGAACCAAACTGTGCCAAGATTCCCATTATGAAGAATACATTGAAGAATAGGGCCACATTAGCGATCAAGCCACCTTTTGCATAATAGAATACCATGAAGATGATCACAATCACCAATCCAATGAGCATTGAGTTAAGACCTTGCTTTTGAGCCACTTTACCAAGAGTAGGTCCTACTACCACATCTTCCACAATAGTGGTTGGCGCTGGTAAAGAGCCTGCCTTTAAAATATTAGCCAAATCTTTTGCCTCTTCAATAGATTCAAAACCACCTGAAATAACTGAACTTCCATTTGGAATTTCTCCTCTTACCCCAGGCGCAGAGAACACATAATTATCAAGGACAATAGCAATTCTATTTCCCACATTCTCTCTTGTCATTTTACCCCATGCTCTTGATCCCGCTGAGTTCATTTGCATACTTACTTCAGGTTCAGCTCGCTCGTTCAAGCTAGCCGTTGCTGAAGAAATAGTCTCTCCAGTGAGTGATGCTTTTCCTGCGCGATTTGTTTTGATAGGATAAAGTTCAAGAAGATCTGGTCCAGTCAGTTCTTCTCCCTTATCTTTTGGTTTTACATCCCACAAAAACTTCATCGTTGCAGGTATTACTGCTTTGACGTCATCTCTTTCCAACATCCTATTCACCTGAGCTGTATCTCTCGAGTTATAAACCAAGCTTCCTTGGTATCGTGGGTCTTGCGTTAATAACTCTAAAATGGCAGAATTTCTAGTATTGATTAAAGAATCAAGCTGGGCATTTTGAAGAGAATCACTTTCAGAAGTAACTAGAGAATCTCCATCATTTGTACTTTCACTTAATAATGATGAGATATCATCTTTCTCTTGTTGATCTTCTCCAGTCAAGTTTTCAAAACTTGATGGGTTACTTTTCATTTCTGCCACAATCACAGAATTCATCGCTAATAAAACTTGAGAAACCTCTTGCGCCTGATACACTTCCCAGAACTCAAGCTTAGCTACTCCTTGTAGAAGTTTTCTTACTCTTTCAGGATTATCAACTCCTGGCAACTCTATTTGAATTCTACCAGTTCCTTGAAGTCTCTGAATATTCGGTTGAGATGTACCAAATCGATCAATCCTTGTTCTAAGAATATTGAATGAACGTTCAATCGCACTCTCTACTTCAGTATTTACGATATCTAAGATTTCTCCATCTGTACTAGAAAGACTGATTCTACCTCTATTAGCAGCCGTAGCAAATATTTGAGCCAGTTCTTTTTGAGGTGCCTTATTCTTAAATTCAGAATAAAACTCATCTACATAATTAAGTTGAGTCCCTTTTACATTGTCTTTAGCTTGATCAAGAGCACCTAAGAAATCAGGGTCTGTGCTATTTCCACTAAGTCCTTTTATGATGTCAATTGGAGAGACTTCTAAAGTAACATGCATACCACCTTGAAGGTCAAGTCCAAGATTAAGCTCCGTTTCCTTGATGTCTTTGTATGTGTAATCAATGCCCACAAAATTGTAGACAGGCTCATTCCAGATGGAATCAAGGTATCTCTGTCTCTCAAGGCCATTCAAAATACCATCACTATCTGTCGTAGCTTCAGTTGCCTGCTTTTGTACTCCTTGTGCCACAAATGTGAAAGACAAATAATATATACAGAGCAGCGATATCAGTATTGTTAAGAATACTATAAATCCTTTATTTTTCATTATTAAGTTATTTGGTTGGCTTGGATAAGCCGAACATCGTTTTGATTAAAATTTTTAGTGAAGAGTAGATCACTTGTAAAGTGATTAAAGAAAGCTGAGAATTAACTAGGGCGCATTTGGAGCAATTATTCTACTTAAAAGCATTTTAAGTGCTTTATTTATTGAAGGCAGTAAATACTCTTGAAATAGTGTTTTTTTCTGATCAACTTCTGGTTGAAGTATTTCTTCCATCAAATAAGACTGAAAACCAAGATTGAACTGCAGTGTAGTAGAAGTAACTGCTTCTGAGGTCACAACTTGAGCTGTCTCAGGAACTTTTTCTTCTGATTGCTCTTGTGAGTCTTTTTGAACTTCAGGCTTTAGGTATACAGATTGAGAAAGCACGAAAACGCCTATCAATAAACCTAAGGTTAACTGAAGCATGGATCTCGATATATTTTCTCTCATTTCCAAAATGTGGATGCAAATGTAGTAAAATCAATGACTTGCATGGGGTCTGTGAAAAATAATAATGGGAGATGGGGCTTAGAAAACAATTACTTCTTCTTAAGCCTTATTTAAATAGGTACTAACAACATTTAATGCTCTTCCAAAATCCGTATGATTGGGGATGATAATGTCAGCCCATTGCTTTGATGGTTCTATATACTTCTTGAAGGCAGGTGTCACATGGTGTTCAAAACGATACAAAACATCATCTAAGTCATATCCTCGCTCTTTTGCATCCCTCAAAATTCGACGTTTAACCATTAGAAAATCAGGAGCATCAATATAAAGATTTAAATCAGTCAGATTTCGAACTCCTTCTAAATACAAAGCAAAAATACCCTCAACAAGAATGATGGGTTGACTTATTATAGTTATTAGCTTAGGTTCTGCTGACTTATTATTGAATGTATATTCAGTCAATTGTACAGTTTCTCCATTGACTAATCGTTCGATATCAGAAACAAATTTTTTAGTATCTATGGATTCAAGTTTATCAAAATTCTCAATTCCATTAGAGTCAATGGGTTGTTTGTCAATTTCAATATAGTAATTATCCATTGACAGCAATGAAACTGCTTTCAATCGTTCTGAAAGCTGATTGATAAATCTGGTTTTGCCAGATCCACTACCTCCTGTAATTCCTACTACTAACGGTTTTTTCATTGAGTTGATGAAAGATAACTAATCAGCTTATTTACTGCTATCGCTCTATGAGAAATTTGATTTTTTACTTCTTTTGAAAGCTCTGCAAAAGTCTGGTCATATCCATTTGGCATAAAGATGGGATCATATCCAAATCCATTTTCACCCCTTTTTTCTAAGGTAATTTCTCCTTCAATTTCTCCTTCAAAATAATGCTCAGTTCCCTTTTCATCTATGTAAGCGATGTTCGTCTTGAAAGATGCCTCTCTCTTTTTATCCGAACCAAGATTATTTAAAAGCAATTGGATATTCTTTTGATCATCTTTTGGCTCTCCAGCATACCTTGCAGAGAATACACCAGGCTCATTGTGCAGAGAGCTCACACACAAACCACTATCATCTGCAAATACTGGAATGCTAAATTTTTCAAAAATGTATTGGGCTTTTTGTCTTGCATTTTCTTGAAATGTACTTCCAGTCTCTGGGATATCCTCTAGTACATTCAAGTCTTTTAAACCAATAATCTGAATGCCATCAGGCATTAGATTATTGATCTCATCAACCTTTCCTTGATTATTTGAAGCGAAACAAATTCGCATTATTGTTTAGTTACACTTATGGGGTAAAGATCAAAAATCAAAACAGAATTC